>NZ_JAJNHQ010000006.1:0-179553 GCF_022386845.1 Mammaliicoccus sp. C-M13
GGGGAATGATGAAAAGTGAAATTTATAAAGGAAATAAGAACTTTTCTTTTATAAATTATGAACAGGCAGTAATAGAATTAGCTAAATATATCCATTTTTATAATACTAATCGAATTACATTAAAAATGGCCAAATCCATAGCTTAGCTATGAATTTGACCAAAAAGACATTTTTATTATTTAGTTGTCTACTTGACAGGGTTCACTTCAATCCGAGATTAAATCTAGAGAATTGGAGGGGTCTTTTTATTTAGTCGGTTTTGAAGTTGCATTCTTTTTACGCTTTTTTATTACCAGTTGTATTATTACTAATATAACCGCTAATGAAACAAGTAAGATATTCTTCGTTGCGCCTATAGGTACTAAAAAGTGTATAACTGTAGATATTATTATAAATGGAAGTATATAAATTAACGCATCTTTTACTTTAAATGTTCTAAACGATTCATCCCGTATTTGGAATACAAAAAGGAAAATCGTCATAAAGAATATTATAAAAATGAGAGCTAACCAATCTATAGAATCTGATATTACCCAGCCACAAAACATAATGAAAAGTGTTAATGAGATAAGATATTTGATTTTGCTTAACATAGTGTGTTCTCCTATTCGTACAGTTTTATTCTGAAATGAACACCTTTTTCTGTAGGTAATGATTATTTATCTTTTGGTTTAAGTGACTTTATATTTTTGAATCCTGAACGATGGTCCGCAAGTTGCTCCATTACTTCATGCCAGTCTGTTCCTGCTTCTCCAAATGTTTCTTGTAGTAATTCATTTTGGGCACGGTTTAATTTGTTTACTAGTGCACTGCCTTCTTCAGTTGGGTATAGACATTTTACACGTTTATCGTTTGGTGAGTCGGCATCTCTTATAAGTCCTTTTTCTTTAAGCATTTTCAATGATGCATGCGAAGCTTGTTTAGATATTTCTAATGTTTCGAGTAAGTCTTTAATCGTAATGCCAGGTAGCTGATCAATAAAGAATAAAAATCTATGATGTTGTCTACTCATTCCGTGATCTTTAATGATGTCGTCTGCTGTATTTATAAATGTTTTGTATGCGAAGTAAAAAAGCATATGATCATAATTATTTTTATTATCCATAGTGTCGTCTCCTTTTTGTTCATTATAATAGAAAAAAGAATAAAACGCATTTATAGGTCAAGTTAATTGACTTAATTAGTATAAAGGCATACAATAGTAATTGTTAGATAGATTAAAGAAACTATAAGAAATATCCAAAGATATTTTTTTACACTAATAGGTCAATATAATTGACCTAAATAGTTATTCAATATATAAAGGTGGAATGGACATGAAAAAACGTGTTGGGGAATATTTAATGGATTGTTTAAGTGAAGCTGGGGTAAACAAAGTTTTTGGTGTTCCTGGTGATTTTAACTTAGCATTTTTAGATGATATTATAAGCCATGAAAATTTAGATTGGGTTGGTAATACGAATGAATTGAATGCAAGCTACGCAGCTGACGGTTATGCAAGATTGAATGGAATTGCTGCAATGGTAACGACTTTTGGAGTAGGTGAATTAAGTGCTGTAAACGGGATTGCAGGCTCATATGCTGAACGTGTACCTGTCATTCAAATTACTGGGGCACCTAGTACTGTAGTTGAAAATGCAGGAAAATATGTACACCATTCTTTAGGAGAAGGACAATTCGATAACTATAGAAAAATGTATGAAGAAATTACAACAGCTCAAGGGTATATTACAACAGAGAATGCACAACAAGAAATTCCACGCTTGATTAATGCTGCACTATCTGAAAAGAAACCAGTACACATACATTTACCTATTGATGTAGCACAATCTGAAATTGAAATTACAGAAGGATTTAAATTAGCTGAACCGGAACAACAAGATGTTTCTAATATTGTTAAGATGGTTCAAGAAAAACTTCAATCTGCTAAACAACCTGTTATTATCGCAGGACATGAAATAAATAGTTTTAAACTGCATGAACAATTAAACGAATTTGCACAATTAACGCAAATACCAGTAGCACAATTATCTTTAGGTAAAGGTGCATTTAATGAAGAAAGTCCGTTATATATGGGAATTTATGATGGTAGTATCGCTGAAGAAAACATTAGAAATTATGTAGATAATAGTGATGCAATATTAAATATCGGTGCAAAATTAACAGACTCAGCTACGGCAGGGTATTCATTTGGTTTTGATATTGATGATGTCGTAATGATTAATCATTACAATTTCAAATTAAATGAAACAAAAATATTTGATATCACGTTGCCAAATCTTATAAATGGTTTACTTGATGTGAATTATGAAAATAAAGCATCATATCCAAAGCTTAAACGTGCAGCAAAAGGTAACTATACAGTGAATAACGAACCGTTAATGCAAGAAACATACTTTAAAATGATGCAAGAGTTTATAGGTATTGATGATGTTGTGTTAGCTGAACAAGGAACGTCATTCTTCGGGGCTTATGATTTAAATTTATACAAAGATAATACATTTATAGGACAACCTTTATGGGGTTCAATCGGATATACTTTACCAGCAACTTTAGGTACACAACTTGCTGATTTATATAGAAGAAATATTTTATTAATAGGTGATGGTTCATTACAATTAACAGTACAAGATCTTTCAACGATGATTAGAGAAGATTTAAAACCTGTTATATTCGTGATAAATAATGATGGTTATACTGTTGAACGTAAAATTCATGGTGAAAACCAACCATATAATGACATTCAAATGTGGGATTATAAACTACTACCAGCAGTGTTCGGTGGGAAAGATAAAGTCGCTATACATGATGTAGAAACATCTGAAGACTTAGAAAAAACATTATTAAACATTAATTCAAAACCAAATCAAATGCATTTTGTCGAAGTGAAAATGGCAGCTTCAGACGCACCAGTAAAATTAGACGCAATTGGTAAAGCATTTTCTAAACAAAATAGTTAATATTAAAAAAGAGGCATTGTTTTAAATAATGCCTCTTTTTATACATATAGGATGCTTATAGCAGTATAAACGAGTAGTAATGCCATTATAAGATTAAACATTAATTCATATTGTTTTATAAATTTTTTGAAGATGCTACCAAAAACGCTCCAACTAAATGTTCCTAAGAAACCAATTAAAGCTAAATAAATAAGCAGTATAAATTGCAATAATGGATCTTCAAAATTAGGTGTAACAAAAGCTGCGACAACACTCAATGCATAAATTGTACCTTTAGGATTGATGAATTGAAGAGCCATTCCAAATTTAATGTTATTATATTTTTCGCTAAAACCATTTTCATCTGTACTTTTACTTGTAGCAATTTTATAAGCTAAATATAATAAATACACAGCACCAAAAATCTTCATAAATAATTGAACTTTAGGGAATACTTGATATAAAAATGAACTAAAAAAGTTTGAAATAAGTAATAATAAAAAGAAACCTAAACCGACACCGATACAAAATCTTAAAGAACCAATCATGCCGTTATGTTTGGAATAAAAAAGAGACATTATATTGTTAGGGCCAGGCGTGAAACTAGAAACTACAGCGTAAATGGTCATAGACAGAACGAGCATTTAAAAACCTCCCTAAATATGCTATAACGTTTTTATATTCGTTATAGTTGTTGTGCTTTATATTATAATTTTAGTGCGTTATATTGTAAATAAGAAGGTGAAATTGTATGAGAGAGATTCATGAAATAATAGCAGAAAATCTTAAAAAATATCGAAAAAATGAAGGGCTAACTTTAGATAAAGTAGCAACAATGACAGGCGTTAGCAAAACAATGCTTGGACAAATTGAAAGATTGGATTCAACACCATCCATCTCAACTATTTGGAAAATATCTAACGGATTAAAATTGTCATTTACTTCTTTAATAGAAGAGCAAACTGAAGATATTGAAGTCATTAAAAAATCAGAGTTACACGAAATAACGATGGATAGTGATAAATATAAAGTTTATCCATATTTCTCATTTGAACAAGATAAACAATTTGAAATCTATATGGTTGAAATTGAACCGGGTGGATTTTTAGAAAGTGAACGACATACAAACGGTGCAACAGAATATTTAACTGTATATGAAGGAGAACTAGAACTAGTAGTTAATAATCAAATTTATTATCTAGAAAAGAATGATTCAATTAAATTCAAAGCAAACTGTCAGCACAGTTACCGCAATAAAGGTAATGATACAACTAAAATAAATATGACAATACATTACGCTTCATTGTAAACAACAACGAAATCGGATCCGGGGCATAACAATTGTTTTGGACTTTTGTTGTGTCAGCGTGAGTAACTTCTAACGTGCAAGAAATATAAGACAAGCCCGTTACATTTTCTAACGTGCTAGTGGTTGTGAACAAGCCGGTTAGCGCAATATCCTTCCTTATTTTAATGTAATTTTACATTGAACACATCTGATACGAGGCTCTAACGTGCAAGAAATATAAGACAAGCTCGTTACATTTTCTAACGAGCAAGTGGTTGTGAACAAGCCCGTTAGCGCATTAATCTTCATTATTTCAAAGTAATTTTACACCAAAAATATCTGATATGAGGCTCTAACGTGCAAGAAATATAAGACAAGCCCATTACATTTTCTAACGAGCAAGTGGTTGTGAACAAGCCCGTTAGCACATTACTTCCCACGATTTTGTAAAGCACTGACGCTTTAGGGAATAGTCCTAATCCAGTCAGCTACTGCCAATATAACAAAAGGCCTGAGATATTGAATCCTAGACTCATAACCTAAACAAGCATGCACGAACAAAATCGTAGTAGATTATATAAAAATAACATCTCATTTCTAACTGAATAAATCAGTGCAATGAGATGTTATTTATTTTGAGTTAGGAATTATTTATCAAACTTTTTTCAATCCCAATCCCGCTACCTTTGCTTATTATTGATATATGGCAATGTTGAAATTATGGATGGAATATAACTTTGTCGTAATGTTTCTTCTTATTAACTAAGTTATAAAATGTATCTGGACCTTCACTTAATGGTAACTTATCTGAAATGATAGGTTCAACTTGGATTTCTCCAGTAGCCATATAATGTAATGTTGCAGTCCATTCTTTCCCAGGAAATGGGGCAGATAGACCATTCCATGAACCTAAAACGTTTAATTCGTTGCGTAATATTTTTTCAAAATGTGTGCGTTCTAATTCGATATCTGCATAAGGTATGCCTAATAGTAATACCTCTCCACCTTTAGTAGGGAGTGTTAGTACTTGTCCGATAGTAAAAGGTGATCCAGCAGATTCTACAGCGACATCTATTTTACAATTGATTTCTGATATTGCGTCTTCGAGTGATTTATCTTTTGAGTTAATGATATAGTCTGCACCGAGTTCTTTAGCTATTTCTAATTTATGACTATCTATATCGATAGCAATAATTGTTGTAGCGCCAAATATTTTTGCCCATTGGATAGCTAGTAAGCCAATACTACCACATCCCATCACTGCTACAGTAGCACCGGGTTTCATATTGGTACGATAAAAACCGTGTGATACAACAGCAGATGGCTCAACCATAGCTGCTGTATCAAAGTCGACGTTATCAGGTAATTTTAACACATTATGTGAGGGTAATTTGACATATTCAGCAAAGCAACCTGGTACATATGAACCTATAACATAGAGTTTTTCACATCTTGAGTATTCACCTTTTTCACAATACTGACAAGTGTGACATGCAATTGCAGGGCAACCCGTTACCGAGTCCCCAACTTTAACATGTGTAACTTCATCTCCGATTTCTTCAACTATACCAGAGAATTCATGACCGAAAGTCATCCCTTCTCGGTAAGGACCAAGTTTCTTATAGCGCGAAGTGTCTGATCCACATATGCCAGTTGCTTTTACTTTAATAATGACATCAGTAGGTGTTTGGATAGTAGGATTTAATGTATCTTCAAATCTCAAATCTTCAACACCGTATAAATTTAATGATTTCAAATGTTTCACCCTCCCTTGATTATAAATTGTTATGACTGGTCAGCAGAAACTTCTTTCTTCTTGAATAACTTTGCTCCAAAGTAACTTAAGAAAACAGCACTATTACAAACGAGTAAGTTATTCATGTAAAAATCAGTAATACCTCTCATTGGTCCAAGCATAAAATCTAACATTGGTTCTACCATATTCAATAATCTCCTTTAATAATTTATTGGATAGGGCGGAGTAATACTTTAATACCTTCTCCACCTTTAATGTGGTTATATCCTTCGTCCCATTGTGTTATATCTAATTCAGTAGTAACGAGCGCTTCAGCGTTAACTTCTCCAGTGCTTAATAGTTGTAATGAAGGTTCCCAATCTGCAGGTTTTTGACTTCTACTACCAACAACTCTAATTTCTTTTTGTACGATTTTTTCTAAATCAAAAGGAATTTCAGGGTCTTTAAAAATACCAACTTGAACATATCGGCCTTTTTTACGTAATAAATCAAGACCTTGTTTTGCAGCTGGTACAGCACCTGAACATTCTAATACTACATCAGCGCCATAACCATCTGTTAAACCATTAACGTATTCTTTCAAATCAGTATGTTGGATGTTAACAACGTGATCTAAGTTCAGTTCTTCTGCTTTTTTTAAACGTGCTTTATCGTTGTCTAAGCCAGTAATAATGACTTTTCCGCCTTTACTTTTCACAACTTGAGCGACTAATAATCCTATAGGACCTGGCCCCATAACTACAACAGTGTCGTCTTGATAAATATCGATTTTAGAAACAGCATGGTAAGCACAAGCTAATGGTTCTGTCATAGAAGCGGCTTTATAAGATACGTTATCAGGTAATTTATGAACGCTTGCAGCACGAGCAACTAAATAATTAGTAAATCCACCATTTTGCTGTGTTCCTAGACCTTTTCTATGGTTACAAAGGTTGTAGTCACCAGTTTTACAATATTCACATTCCCCACATATATAATAAGTTGTTTCTGAAGTCACACGATCGCCAACTTTAAAATCATTAACATTTGAGCCTACTTCGACAATTTCTCCTGAAAATTCATGACCTAATGTAACAGGGTAGTTTACTTTATAGTGACCCTCATACGTGTGTACATCAGTACCGCAAATACCAGCATAATGAACTTTTATTTTCACTTCATTTTCAGAAGGTGTGGGAATTTCCTTTTCTAATATTTCTAAATTACCAAATCCAGGTTCAGTTTTTACTAATGCTTTCATGAACTTTCATCCCCTTATTATTAATTAAACAAACTAAAGAACTTGAAGATAATATAGTTTAAGATGTTACCACCTTGGTCAAGACTTGAGATTTGTGATGAGCCTGATGGCATTTTGACGTTTGTTCCATCTGCCATACTAGTAAAGATAGGTGCTACATCTGTTGCGATGTATAAAGAAATAGCAACCATAATTGTACCGACAATTACAGAATGTATGATGTTACCACGTGCGGCACCTACTATAAATGCAACGATAAATGGTATTGTTGCTAAGTCACCAAATGGTAAGACTTGGTTACCAGGTAAAATAACTGCTAATAAAACTGTAATTGGTACTAAAATTAATGCAGTTGAAATAACTGCTGGGTGGCCAAGTGCAACTGCTGCGTCTAGACCAATGTAAATTTCACGATCACCGAATCGTTTATTTAACCAAGTACGTGCAGATTCAGAAACTGGCATTAAACCTTCCATTAAAATCTTAACCATACGAGGCATTAATACCATTACTGCTGCCATCGACATACCTAAATTAATAACATCTCCAGCGTTATAACCTGCTAATATACCGATAATCAAACCTAGAACTAAACCAACAAATATAGATTCACCAAATGCGCCGAAACGTTTTTGAATTGTTTCTGGATCAGCGTTTAATTTGTTAATGCCAGGAATTTTTTGAAGTCCTTTTACTAAGAAAATCCCAGGAACATATGAAATTGTACTACCAGTTGCAATTGAAACACCTGGTAGATCATAGAACTCGCTCATCATTGGAGCTGTCCAGTCTGCTACTTTCAGACAAACAATTTGGAATAGTGCAGCAGCGACTAAAGCTTGCCAAATACTACCTGAAATTGCATAAACCATGGCACCCATGAATGTGTAATGCCAGAAGTTCCATATATCTACGTTCATTGTTTTTGTAGTCTTTGTTAATAACATAATGACGTTAATAACGATACCTAATGGAATGATAAAAGCTGCAATAACTGAAGCCCAAGCGATTGAAGAAGTTGCTGGCCAACCTACATCAATAACATTTAAACTTACACCTAAGTTTTTAACCATTGCTTGTGCTGCTGGTCCTAAGTTATTTACAAGTAAATCAATAACTAAAAATATACCTACGAATGCAACACCGATTGTTAAACCTGAACGGAATGCTGCACCAACTTTTTGTCTAAAGAATAAACCTAGTAAAAATATAACAATCGGTAGAATAACCGTTGCACCTAAGTCTAGAAAAGCTTGAATAAAATCTACGAAACCACTCATACCCTACACCATCCTCTTTTTTAGAAGAATGAGGTTGAAATATCAAAGTTGTGAATTTCAACCACATGCTAGTTATTTTGATTTTAAAAACTTATTATTTTTGTAAAGCGTCTAAGATTTCTTGTTTAGTATCTTCTACACCAATACCAGTTAAGAAGTTACGTGCATTAATTACTGGGAAGTCATATTCTTTTTGAGTCATAGCTGTTGTAACGAGAAGGTCTGCTGTATCCGCATATGCGCCAACTTCTGAAATTTTAATTTGTTTTAAATCTACTTTAATATTGTGTTCTTTAGCCATTTCCTCGATTGCGTTATTTACCACTGTTGATGTTGCGATACCTGCTCCACATGCTACTAATACTTGTTTCATAATTATTTCCTCCTAATTTTAAGAATTTAATATTTAAATTCTTTTCCTGTTATATTTTAATTTTTTAAACTTCGTTTAATTCTTTATCTATCGTTTCTACGATTGTTTCTTTGTCAGTTGCGTTTGCAATAGTTTCTAAAATTTCATCATTTTGGAATATGCCCATTAATTTTTGAAGTAATGAAAGTTGAGCATCCTCTTTATCCATTGCTAGCATAAAAATTAACTTCACATCTGTTGTTTCTTTTTCTTCTCCCATAATGACAAATGGAACTGTTTCTTTGAGCGTAGCGATACCGATTGCTTTAGATTGTACGTGCTGAATGTCGGTATGCGGGATTGCCACAGAACAATACACAGTTGGTAAACCTGTTGCAAATGAACGTTCTCTTTCTATTACAGCATCTTTATAAGATTCTTTAACATATCCGTTTTGATACATTTGGTCAGATAACTTACTTAATGCTTCTTCATTTGTCGATGCCTCTAAATCTATAAGGACATTCGAGATATCGATTTTCAAATCTTGCATATAACGCAACCCCTTTGTTTTAATCTATTTTTGAGTAATGCTTAATAATTTCATAAACTTCTCTTTTAGATTGAGTTTGTGAAATACGTTGAATATTTTGAGTATCTTGAGACAAATCTCTTAATTGTAGTAGGGGACGTAAATGTTTAAATTTATCAGCTGCAGCAATGACTACAAAGATATAAACGTCTAACCCTGTACTTAATTTAAGAGGTTCTTCTAGTACCAACATACTCATTGAAGTACGGTTAACAGTGTCCTCGCCATCAGCATGAGGTATCGCTATATTTTGATTGATTACCATATAAGTATCGTCAAAAGCATTGTTCATCAAGTCTATATACTGATTATCGATATACCGCATTTTGACAAGGGGTTCAGCTGCTAATTGAATAGCTTCCTCGATATTCATAACATTTTTTGTGAAATGAATATGGTTTACAGGCAATAAATCTTGTAAATCTAAATTGCTATTTATAGACAAAGTAGATGCTTTAATGGATGAATATGCATACGTATCTTCAAATTGATCTTTAATTTGATTGAACAGTTCAGCTTCGTTATGAACCGTGGCATGTTCACGTATAATTGAAAGCATTTTTTCGGCTTGGATATCTGTTTCTAAAGTGTTATTTAATTGACCAAAAACATGTTGCCTTAGCTCGTGTTTCTCTTGAGCAGTCAAAATCGTTTTTGTAATGTACAATTTTTTATTAGTCATAATGTGCATTGGCGAAAATACGATATCAAAATCTAAATCGTATTGATTAAATTCGCGAAGTGACAAAGCATCTAAAAAAATAAATTCTGGAAATACACTTCTTAATTCTTGCAACATTAATTTCGAAATAGAAGTTCCTTGTGTACAAACAACAACGGCTTTTACTTTCTGATCGATATCTTCATCTTGCCTTCGTAAACTTCCACCTATTAACATTGTTAAATAAACTGTTTCTTTATCCGGTAATTCTTGGTTAAGAAACTTTTCTAAAGGTTTAGAAGATAATTTAACTAAGTGAAAGAGCTCTTTATAATCTTCTTTTAGTGAATTTGTTAAGCTATCAACATCAGATAATTGATAACGAATACGATAAAATGCAGGCTTCATATGATGCATAAGCTGATGAATTAACGATTCTTTATCTTTAAAAGTAATAAATGTTAGTTTTTCAAATTGCTCAATCATTTCTTCAAGTGCATATTGAAGTTCTGGCAGATGTTGAACATCATGTAGTTCTGACCATTGAACACTCGTTGATAATAATTGTAAAGTTATAAACAACTTTTCTTGCATAGGTATTTCTTGATAATTTGAAGTTAAAATTTCAGTTGCTTGATATTCTTGAGTATCTGAAAGATCATCATAACCAATAGAAAATGGTGCGACTATCTTATCGTGATTAATTCGCCTTAATATCAAGTAAAGTTTATAAGGTAATGTAAGTGTACTTTCGTCAATGAACATATTATTTAAATATTGTTCCACTTTATTAATGTGTTTGTTAATCAATATTATTTTGTCTTCTTCTATATTTAAACTATTGATTACGTCATTTTCTGAAATATTTAAAGTGAATACTTTATCAATTAATCTCATCAATAAGCGTCTTACTTCAAACTCATTACCAGATAAGTAATATCCTTGTTGGCGTGAATAATTAATTGATACATTGTATGAGCTTATTAATTCCTTTAATTGTTTAATGTCATTGAGCACGGTATTCTTACTTACTTCTAAATCGATTGAGAAGTGATTTAAAGATAGTACTTCATCTTCTCTAAACAACATCAACAAAATGAGGTGCGCGCGCTGATAGGCTGTATAAACCTGCTCACTTTCTTGATGGAGAGTTTCACTAGGAATATTAAGAAAATCTTTAATTGAATCATCAACTATAAAGAAACCTTGACTAGTTCTTTCTATTTGTGGATAGTCTTGTTCTTTCAACCAATCATTTAACTTTTGAATTCTGTATCCTAGTTGTCTGCGAGAAATGTTAAACATCGATTCTAAATCTTTACCTTTTATTTTTGGATTTTTGATCATTTCAGTTATGATATTAAAGTTTTCCTTCTGTATATTGATTCCCTCCTTTGTTGTTAAATCCAATTTATCACAGTACATCAAAGAGTTGTACAACCTTTAATCACAAATGTTATTTATATTTATGTACACCATTGTGATTATGTACATAATAAGCGTATTTATTTTTTATAAATGATGTATTTTTATTCCATTTATCTATTATTGATTTTTTATATTTCAATGTTATATTGAATGTTATTAAATTTTTATAAACCCAAAAATTTTAAAGTTGATAAGAATTTTTAATTATTTATATAGGAGTGATTTTAGTGCATATTAATGTACTATATGAGGATAATCATTTACTCATAGTGGAGAAGCCAGTCAATATTGCAGTTCAAGAAGATGCATCAAAAGATATGGATTTATTGAACATGCTAAAAAGTTATATTAAAGAAAAATATAATAAGCCTGGTGATGTATACCTAGGACTTGTACATAGACTTGATAGACCAGTAGGAGGCGTGATGGTATTTGCGCGTACATCTAAAGCAGCGTCTCGTTTGTCTAATGAATTGAGGAAACAACAAATTTATCGAAAATATAAAGCGATTATTCGTGGAACATTACCTAATAAACAAGGGGAATTAGTGGATTACTTATACAAAGATCGTAAGAAGAATCTTGTAAGTGTCGTTAGTTCTAAGAATAAAGATGGTAAAAAAGCGATACTTGAATATAAAGTGTTAAGTAAAAAAGATAATTTGAGTATGTTAGAAGTAGAATTAAAAACTGGTAGATCTCATCAAATTAGAGTTCAATTAGCTAATCAAGGTACACCCCTTTATGGTGATCAAAAATATGGGGAGCACGTAAATAAACATGGGCAACAAATTGCGCTTTGGGCATCTAGCTTAAGTGTTAAGCACCCGACTAAAGATGAAATGATTACGGTTGAATCAGAACCACCAAAAGAATATCCATGGGCTGAATTTACACATACGTCAGTCTAATCTGTACATAATATTAAGGGAAAAGTATTTTCTTCTTGCTTATAACGTAAGGTCACAAGATACAATTAAACTAACACTAATATAGTGATCGTTATAAAAATGAGGAGGCAAAATATGAAGTGGACTACAGGTGAAGTAGCAGAATTATGTGATATCACAGTTAGAACTGTGCAGTATTATGATAAGAAAGGTTTAGTTAAGCCGAGCGCAATTTTAAATAATAGAAGATTTTATACTGAAGAAGAACTCAATCAACTACGAATTGTTACAACATTGAAAGATATGAATTTTTCATTGAAAGAAATTAAAGAATTACTTTATTCAACGCAATCTATTAAAACGCTCAATATGTTGTTAGATGAAAAGTTACTGCAACTTGATGATAATATAGAGCATAATAAGCAAAAGCATAAACAAATTAAGTTTGTAAAAGAGAGTATTAGTAAAGAAAGTAATTATCCTGTATCTAATATTTTAAATTTAAGAAATAAGTCTGAAGAACATCAAAAGATGCAAAACTTTCGAAAAAAGTTTATGGGAATATCAATAGGCGTAGGAGTTATACAATACAGTAGTATATTGATGGCTATATTAAAAAAGAAATGGAAACCAATTATTATTGTTTATCCATTTATCATACTATATGCAGTAATAGCTTCAAAGCGTTATTATGAGGTCGTTCAATATGTGTGCCCAAATTGTCAAAGGAATTTCAAACCAAAATTTTCAGAGTGGTTTACTTCAAATCATACGTATCAAACTAGAAAATTAAAGTGCCCAAAATGTGGCGTAGAGAGTTATTGTCTTGAGACATATAAATAAAATAATAGATTATAAAAAGCCAAGCCATTGATAATAAATTTAGTGGGTTGGCTTTTTTAGTATTAAAAATAAAAGGAATTTTTAGTTAACCTAATTTATGTGCAATTAATCACAAACTATATTTAATTTAAAATATAAAAATTTATGTTGTAAGCGTTTCCTTATTATGCTATATTCAATTTATTAAATAAGTCATCATATGACCACATGAATTTATGAGTAAATTAATTATGAAAGTTGGATAAATATGAAGGAAAAAAGAACTAATATTAGATGGTTTTTTGCAATTGCATTTTTCATTATCGGTATAATCGCATATATGGACCGTTCAAATATTTCTATAATTGCAGGACCAATGATGGAAGATTTAAATATGAACAAGACGCAATTTGGTTTATTAGCGTCATTCTTCTCATTAGGTTATGCTTTAATGCAAGTACCTTCAGGGATTTTAGCGGAGAAATTTGGCCCTAAGAAAATGTTAACAATTGCACTACTTTGGTGGAGTGCTTTCACAATTTTAACAGGTATTATTAAGAATCACGGATTATTATATCTTGTACGTTTCTTATTCGGTGTCGGTGAAGCGCCAATGTACCCTTCTAACGCAGTATTTAACAGTTATTGGTTTAATAAAAATGAGAAAGGTAGAGCCTCTTCTGCATTATTAGCAGGGTCGTATTTCGGACCTGTTATTGCACCAATAGTGACAATTGCTATTATGAACGCTTTTGGCTGGCAAGCAGTGTTTTATATATTCGGTCTAGTTGGTATCGTAATTGCTATACTTTGGGCAATTATTGCGAAAGACTTACCTGAACAACATAAAATGGTTAACGAAGCTGAACAAAGATATATTATGGAAACGCGTGATGTAGTAGAAACTGATAAGACTACTGCTCCATGGAAAGTATTTTTCAGTAGATTCAGTTTTTACGCAATTGCAGCACAATACTTTGTTGTACAGTTTGTTATCACATTATTCTTAATTTGGTTACCTACATACATACACGAAACACATCATGTAGAATTTAATAAAATGGGATTCATTGCAGGTGCACCTTGGTTAGCAATGTTTATATTGATTATGCTAGGTGGTACTATTTCAGATAAAATTTTATCAAGCGGTAAATCTAAATTTATGGCACGTGGCGTAATCGCAATATCTGGATTTGTTGTATTCTGTATCTCACTTTACTTTGCATTATCGACAGATAGTTTAGCTATGAACATATTCTGGTTATCACTTTGTTTAGGTGGTGTAGGTTTGTCAATGGGTATGAGCTGGGCTACAGCTACTGATTTAGGTCGTAACTTTGCAGGTACAGTTTCAGGTTGGATGAACTTGTGGGGTAACATCGGTGCATTACTCAGTCCATTATTAGCAGGTTTCCTAGCTGATAGAATTGGTTGGACAATGACATTACAATTAATGATGGTACCAGTAGTATTTGCAATCATTATGTGGTTCTTTATTAAACCAGATAATCCTTTAGTAAAAGATTCTAACGTTTAAGTTTAGTGTAATGATTTATAAAGATGATCTTGGGATATAAATCCTAAGATCAAAATAAAGCTCCTAATCCTAGTATATTTAACTAATGGATTAGGAGCTTTTGATTATATATGCAATTTCAAACTAGTATAAAAGTTTAGGTACACCTAACAAAAATATTTACAAAACAAGTTAATAGGTTTATCCTCTTCATATAGAGGTGTTAGATATGGGCAGAAGTTTAGAAGAAATTAATAGTACAGTGTCCTTTGACTCTGAGGCAAATGCTTTTAGAAAATTTCTCATGTATTTAGGACCAGGCTTACTAGTAGCAGTCGGATACATGGATCCAGGTAACTGGATTACATCTATGGCTGGCGGGGCACAATTTGGATATATATTATTATTTATTATTTTATTATCAAGTTTAGCAGCGATATTATTACAAAGTATGAGTGCTCGTTTAGGCGTTGCGAGTGGTATGGATTTAGCACAAGTTACAAAGTATATGTCGAATAAACCACTTGGCATTTTTTCATGGGTGTTAGCAGAATTAGCTATTATGGCAACAGATATCGCCGAAGTAATCGGTAGTGCCATAGCTCTTAATTTATTATTTAATATTCCTTTAGCATTAGGCGTCACAATTACAGTGTTAGATGTCTTTTTATTACTGATGATTATAAAATTAGGTTTCAGAAAAATAGAAGCAATTGTTGGTGTATTAATATTTACAGTTCTCGTAATATTCGTATTTGAAGTATATTTATCATCCCCTGATGCGAGTTCATTATTTGCTGGATTTATCCCTAGTTCTGAAATTGTAACGAATAAGGGTGTGTTATATATAGCTTTAGGTATAATTGGCGCGACGATTATGCCACACAACTTATATTTACATTCATCTATCGTTCAATCTAGAAATTATAAAAGAAATAATCAAGGTAAAAAAAGTGCTATAAAATACGCTATTATAGATTCTAATATTCAATTAACAATTGCATTTGTGATTAATTGTTTATTATTAGTACTAGGTGCCGCATTATTCTATGGCAGTAACGAAGCATTAGGTAGATTCTTTGATTTATACCATGCTCTAAGCCATTCAAACGTTGGCGGTGCTGTAGGTGGCGCTGTGATGAGTACATTATTCGCAATCGCATTACTAGCATCTGGACAGAATTCTACCATCACAGGTACATTATCTGGACAAATTGTTATGGAAGGATTCTTAAATATTAAATTAAAACCATGGGTACGTAGATTAGTAACTCGTGTGATAGCTGTTATTCCAGTGTTCATTTGTTTATGGTTATATGGTTCAAGTGAATCAAAAATAGAAGATATGTTAATATTTACACAAGTATTTTTAAGTTTAGCATTGCCTTTTAGTATTATTCCGTTAATTATGGCGACGAATAATCCTAAAATAATGGGGGAACAATTTACTAATAAAACTTGGATTAACATCATATCTTGGATTTTAGCTGTTGTATTAAGTATCTTAAACGTATATTTAATTATAGAAACGATACAAGAATTTTTATAAAACTTATTAAGCTGATAGAATGCGTAACTAAACGTGTTTTATCAGCTTTTATATATATGCTGAGATTATAAGAAATATGAGCAACTATTTCTGTTGTGCAAAATAATTTTACAATTTTAGAATAATTTTATTTTATTAGGGAAGATAAAATTGTATAGCGAAAATTTAAAGGAGAGTTTTAAAGTGAAAGCACACAACAAAGAATCGATAGGAATAGCATTCGCTTATACAGGCGTAATTGTAGGTGCGGGTTTTTCAACAGGACAAGAGCTTCTACAATTCTTTACGAATTTTGGCTTATGGAGCATCCCTGGCGTTATACTAACTGCGATTATTGTAATATTTGTAGGTCGACAAGTTTCAAAAGTTGGATACAGATTAGATACAGAGTCGTATGAAGTTTCCTTAGTAAATATATTTGGTAACAAACTAGGCACCATAATTGATTACATATTAATTTTCTTCTTGTACGGTCTTTCTGTCATTATGATTGCAGGTGCGGGTTCGGCCTTTCAAGATGGTTTTGGTATTGAGCCGTGGCTAGGTTCCTTGATTATGACTATTGCAGTATTCATAACTTTATTGCTTAACTTTGATAACATTATGAAAGCATTAGGGTCGATTACACCATTTTTAATTGTTTTAGTTTTAATTATTGCAGGGTACCATATTATCAACCCAACGATTCCTTTTTCTGAAGTGAATGAGTATAGACAAATAGATCGTACTCCAACAGGATTATGGTGGTGGGACGCAATTACATATGCTGGGCTAGATATGGCAACAGTGTTTAGTTTTTTAACAATCGTAGGATCGGGCGCTAGTTCGCATAAAGTAGCAAGAAGAGGTCCTTTAATAGGAGGTATCATTATTATTGTATTGATGCTTCTAATAAACGTTGGTATGCTTGTTAACTTAAAAGAATCTAACGAATATGGCTTGCCAACATTACTACTGGCAGAAAAAATTCATCCTATTTTAGGATTTTGTATGGCTATTATTATGATGCTTGTAATATATAATACAATTGTTGGTTTAATGTATCCATTCTTAACACGTTTTACAAAAGCATATTCAAAAAAATATCTCATGTTACTCATTGTCGGATTATTATTTGGCTACGGATTAAGCTTCGTAGGTTTCGTAGACTTAGTTAATTTCTTCTATCCGATATTTGGTTATATAGGTATAGTCATATCAATCGCACTATTTATTAGATGGATTATGAATAAATTCACTAAGAAAAAACTAGTTTAAATATATATTTATAGTAGATCGTTTCTTGTAAAAAGAAGCGGTCTTTTTTTAACTGAATAATAATTTACAAAATTATCCAAAAAATTATTTCAAAACTGGAATTGAGATGCTATAATATTTTCAAGCAATTAATGATAACGATTATCATTATCATTGTAATTTATTTAAGGAGAGATTAAGCATGTCAAAACATCGAAATCACATCACGAAGCAAACTGAACCAAAGACAAGACACCACTACTCAATTAGAAAATTCACATGCGGCGCGGCATCCATAGCGATAGGAGCTACTTTATTTATAGGTATTAACCATGAAGCTCATGCAATGGATGACCAAGCTACTCCAGTAAATGACCTTAATAGTGCAAGAACAGAAGCGCCACAAAATATTGCGGATAACAGTAAACCTGCAGATGCCACAACAGTTGAGAAGAAAGCAGATAAAGAACCTACAGGGTCTGAAGCATCTACAGTTCAACCAAATAAAGAAAATAGCACAGTAGAAAATAATCAGAATGGAAATGCTCAACCCAACACGAATACAGCAGAACAACCACGAGTAGCGGATAAAGCTGCTGAAAACTCAAATGAACAAGTACAACCAGAAGTAAATAAGCCAACTACTCAACCCTCACAGGCAGATAATAGTAACGTTAATGAAAAAGCTAATGCAAACAATCAATTACAAGATTTAGGATTTGTTGTTAAAAAAGAAAAAACGGAAGATAAATCAGTTATGGATGACTATTTAGAACATCCTTCAAAAGTTAAACATGAGAATGATAAATCATATGTACAATTCACTCTAAAAAACCCTTCATGGTGGAAAATGTTCGAATTATATGACGGAACAAATAAATTAAACATAGAAACTTTATCAGAAGACAAAGACAAGCGTACTGTTCAAGCTGAAGTAAACCCTGGTGTAAAAGAATTAACATCAAAAGTACATATTGTTGTGCCATTTATAAACTATGATAATAAATATACAACTCGTTTATTTTTCGATAATGAAGTACCAGCACCACCAGTTAAAGAGCCAGCTAAACCAGCAGAAGAACCTAAAAATGATAATATGTCAGCAAATAAAGAAGAACAGACTTCGAAATTAAGAGAAGATGTTAAAAATCCTTCTATTCATGATAAAAAATTAAATGATGAAATGAGACCAATTAATTATGCGATTTTCAATAATGAAACAAATGAAAAATTAACTTATTACAGTTTAATGATTAAAAATCCAGCTCATATTATTTTTGATGGTAAGCAACCAATTGTAGAATTTAAGGTGGATGGACCTTCTACATGGTTAGAGTTTGATTTATTTGATGGAACAGAAAAATTAGATTATGAAGTTGTTTCTTACGATACTGAAAATGAAGTTGCAACAGTAAGGGTTAAAGTAAAAGAAAACACAAAAGAAATTAAAATTAAAGGTACTGGTAAAGCATTGGGTATGGTTAATGAATATCCATTAGGTAAAATTGTATTCGAAAAACCAATCGTAAATGAGAAAAATAATTATGATAGCCAATCTGATTATAAAAAGAAAAAAGATAGAGAAAAATATGATAATGCTAAAACTTTAGAAGATAAAATACGCGAACTTAAAAAATTAATCAATAAAGTACATGACAAAGAAAAAGAAAGTTATACAAAAGAATTACAAGATCTAGAAAATAAATTAGATAAAGAGTTAAAATCTGCTGTAACTGAGTTTGAGAATGCACCGATTACAAAAGTTGATATAAATAATCCGAATGAAAGAAAAATCACAATCTTACACAGCTCGAAACCAGAACAATCACATATGGATTTTGAAGTGAAACGACCGGTACAAGTGATCGAACAAGATGGTAAAAAGATGCTTCTTGTGACATTATCTCATGATTCTATGTGGAAAGATTTCCAAGTTGAAGGTAAAGATGGATATAAACGACCACTTACTATAAATAGAGATAAAGAAAAAGATGAAAGAACAATTATGTTCCCTCTAGAAGAAGGTAAAGATATTTATAACACAATTATCAAAATACATTTAGTTAC
Organism: Mammaliicoccus sp. C-M13; assembly: GCF_022386845.1. Lineage (NCBI taxonomy): Bacteria > Bacillati > Bacillota > Bacilli > Caryophanales > Staphylococcaceae > Mammaliicoccus > Mammaliicoccus sp. C-M13. Next base: position 19,617 of record NZ_JAJNHQ010000006.1, read on the forward strand.
ACCTGAAGTTGAATATGAAGGTTCTTATCACGTTAGAATTAATGATTTAGGTGATGTTGTTGATTCAGGGACAAACATGGATAAACCAGCAACGAAGCCAGAAGAGAAACCAATGCCAACAGAACCAGCAATGAAAGCAGAAGAGAAACCGATGCCAACAGAACCAGCAACGAAGCCAGAAGAGAAACCAATGCCATCAGAACCAGCAATGAAGCCTGAAGGGAAACCAATGCCAACAGAACCAGCAACGAAGCCAGAAGAGAAACTAATGCCGTCAGAACCAGTAATGAAGCCAGAAGAGAAACCAACGCCATCAGAACCAGTAATGAAGGTAGAAGAGAAACCGATGGCTACAAAATCAGAAGAGAAGTCTGATGAAAAAGAATGTAATAACAAAGTGAAAGACATGCCGATGAAAGACGCTAAAAACACAACTAGTATGACATCAAGTATGCCAGAAAAACAATCTAATATGTCGGCAATGAAACAAACAAATAGTAAAGAAATGATGAAAAAAGATAATAAAGGAAAAGCAGAAGAGAAATCTAAACAAAAAGAAAATAAAAAAGCTTTACCTAAAACTGGGGAATCAGAAATTGTAAATACAACATTATTTGGATCTTTACTAGCAGCATTTGGAGCGTTCTTCTTATTTGGTAAAAGAAAAAGAAAAGAAGAAAAATAATAATTAAAATATAAAATGAAAAACAGAGGCGATTCTTAAAATGACAAGAGTTGTCTCTGTTTTTGTATTGAATTTTATGAGATTTGATATTGTTTATGATAGATAAGAAGTAGATAATAATATTAAGTAGTTAGAAAGAGGTGTACAACTTTGTCGGTAAATAAAACATATAAACAACTATTACTCGGAATGTTGTCTCTTTTTATCGTGATGGCGATAGGTCGCTTTTCATATACACCTATTTTGCCATTTATGCAAAAAGCGACGAATTTAAGTAATCAAGATGCGGGATTATTAGCTACAATTAATTATTTGGGATATTTATTAGGAGCAATGATACCTACGTTTTACATATTTAAAAGTAAAGTAATCGATTTAAAAATATATTTATTAATCAATATTATTTCCGTACTATTTATGGGCTTTACAAGTGAGTTTATTACATGGAATATACTGAGATTTATAGCAGGTGTTACGAGTGGTACAGTTTTTGTATTGGCTTCAAATGTAGTATTAGAATCGTTAAATAAAGGGAATAAATCACATTTATCAGGTTTCTTATATAGTGGAGTGGGTATTGGTATTTTTACGAGCAGTATATTTGTACATTTTTATACTAGTGCACAAAATTGGTCGGGAACCTGGATAATACTAGGTGTTTCATCACTTATAATTGGCTCAATTGTAGTGTTTTCAATGAAAGAGATTGAAGATCCTATAAAGACGCGACAGAAAGATTTAAAAGTACCTCATAAAGAGACATATACGAAATGGTTTTTCGTATTCTTCTCAATTGCATATTTACTAGAAGGCGCTGGATATATTGTTACCGGTACATTTTTAGTAGCAATCGTGGAATCTATCCCAAATTTACATGAATATGCTGCTTTAAGTTGGATGTTTGTTGGTTTAGCTGCAATCCCGTCATGTGTATTATGGTCGATATTAGGTAATAAGATTGGAAACGCAAAGGCTGTCAATTTAGCGTTTATGTTACAAATCATTGGCGTAATTTTACCTGTATTTTCTCATAGTATAATAAGTCTTATTATTAGTTCTTGTTTATTTGGTTCTACATTTTTAGGTTTAACGACTTTATTTATGTCAAAAGGGCAAGTTATAAGCGCTGTTCAAGGTATGAATTTTGTAGCCATACTTACATTTATATATAGTTTAGGACAAGTTATCGCACCTTACTTTGCCGGCATATTAATTGGAGATACGAACAATTATAACCATGCTTTAATTTTTGCATCTATACTTCTTATATTAGGTTTAATAGCAAGTAGTTTAAGCCAAGTGAAAATGAAAACAAGAATATAGAATTTAAAGGAGTGATATTATGGAAAAACATAAAATATATTCAATGAGCGTATCAAGTGTATATCCTCATTATGTGAAAAAAGTAGAGAAAAAAGGCAGAACAAAAGAAGATGTAGATGAAGCTATTACTTGGTTAACAGGATATGATGAGAAGGAATTAGAACAAATATTAGATGTGGGAACTGACTTCGAAACATTCTTTAACGAAGCACCAAATTTAAATCCAAATAGAAGATTAATTAAAGGTGTCATTTGTGGTATTCGTGTTGAAGATATAGAAGAACCAATCATGCAAGAGATTAGATACTTAGATAAGCTTATAGATGAACTAGCAAAAGGAAAAAAGAAAGAGAATATATATAGAAAAGAAAAACAATAACATTATAACGTATAAAAAGTCTTGTTCTGATTTAAGAACAAGACTTTTTATTATGAAATTTAAATATTTTAGACGCTTTTAACTTGTTGAGAAATAATCAATGATAATAAAACAACTGCGCTACCAATTATAATGTTAAGCGTTAAATGCTCATGTAATATTAAAACGCCTAATAATACTCCAACGACAGGTACAATATAATTTGATAACGAAGCAAACACAGCATCGTATTGTCTAACGAGAATGTTATAAATAACATAAGCTAAAGCAGAATGGACTAAACCAAGTATGATCAAGGAAGACCACTGTAAAGGATTAAAGTGTAAAGTAAATGTGTTAGAAGAAAATATAGTAATTGGTATTAAAATAATGGTCGCAATCGATAAAACGTTTCTCATATGATGGATTGGAACGTCATCTTGTAAATTTTGCATAAGAACTAAAGATATAGCAAAACTCAATGAAGCAATTAATAATAGACCTAGTGAAACATATTCTACTAAACCTAACTTTTCAGGATTCCAAGAAAGTATTACAATACCAAAAATACCTAATATTAAAGCAAAAATCTCAACTAAATTAAATTTACGTTGTCTAATTAAAATTAAAATAAACAATGTGAACACAGGTGTTAATGCAATAATAATAGAAGCCATACCACTAGAAATATAACGCTGACCTTGCACAATAAATATAAATGGAATAACAACTTCAAAAATAGCAATTAATATGTAAAGACCCCATTGTTTTTTATAGGGCGTTTTGCGCATGAATAATGTCATTATAAATAAAAATAAAGTAGCAAGTAATGCTTTATAAAAAGAAATCGTAATAGAAGAAGCATCATGTGTAATCAGAGCAATGAATAAAAATTGAGAGCCCCAAATTAAACTTAAAGTAAATAATAAAGTGTACTTTCTCATAATTAACCTCCTTACTTAAAAGTTATACTAAAATTAAACTCCAATTATGATGTTACAGAAGAAATATAAGAATTTAAACAAAGTGAATTTAGTTTTTATATAATTAACGAACTTCATACTTAATCCAACCTTAACACAATTGCCTCTTATCACTGATTGTTATAAAATAAAATATATTTTACAATTTTTAACATAAGGAGTGTTGAGATTGATTACTGCGAATAACATTATTGATAAGATGAAAAATCAAAAGATTAATTACGATAGAGTAATGAGAAAAATGGTAAGTGATTGGGAGAGTCGAGAGGAAAGACCTAGTATTTTAATTCATAGTTGTTGTGCCCCTTGTAGTACTTATACGTTAGAGTTGTTAACGGAGTATGCTGATGTTGCGATTTATTTTGCGAATCCTAATATTCATCCTAAAGCTGAGTATCAAAGAAGAGCTAAGGTTCAAGAAGATTTTGTTACAGCTTTTAATGAGAAAATGAATACGAATGTCAAATATATAGAGGCGCCATATGAGCCACATAAATTTATGAAAATGGTAAAGGATAAAGAACTTGCTGATGAGAATGAAGGTGGTCTAAGGTGTACTGCTTGTTTTGAAATGCGTCTAGAACTTGTTGCTGAAGCGGCTGTAAACTTAGGCTATGACTATTTTGCGAGTGCTTTAACACTGTCACCTAAGAAGAACGCTCAATTGATTAATGAATTAGGTATGGAAGTACAAAGTATTTATAATGTTCATTATTTACCGAGTGATTTTAAGAAGAATAAAGGATATGAAAGATCAATTACGATGTGTAAGGAATATGATATTTTTAGACAATACTATTGTGGTTGTGTATTTGCGGCTATGCAACAAGGTATTGATTTTAAAGAAGTGAATAAAAGTGCTAAAGCATTTTTAAAGTCATGTGAATAAATTGAAATTTGCAAAAAATATAAAAAGAATGTATGTTGGTGTTACGAACTAATTAAATATACGAAGAAACCACTGGAAGTGCCTTATTTTTAGGCTGAGATTAAAGGTTAACTTTAAAATTCCTTGAACCTGATCTAGATGATACTAGCGTAGGAAAGTGGCGTAACTTTATCTGTATGTGAGTACACGCTATTTTCTAATGGGAAATAGCGTTTTTTTTTATATTCTTAAGGAGGAAAATATCATGAAATTTACAGAAAGATTATTTGAGCGTGTCGAACCAATTTGGGCATCTTATTTAGAACATCCATTTATTGAAAAGTTAGGTAAAGGTACGTTGGAACAAGAAAAGTTTAAACATTGGTTAAGGCAAGATTATATTTACTTAATTGAGTATACGAGATTATTTTTAATAGGAGCATCTAAATCTACAGACTTAAATATGATGACAACGTACGCAGATTTGGCAAATGGAACGTTGCATACCGAAATGGATTTACACCGCGGATATGCTAAGCAATTCGACATTTCTGAAGAGGAGCTACAAGAAACAGAACCAGCAGAAACTACTGTAGCATATACAAGCTATATGCTGAATTTAGCTCAACAAGGTGGAATTGAAAATGTGATTGCAGCTATTTTAACTTGTACATGGAGCTATAATTATATTGGTTTGAAACTAGCAAATATTGAAGGAGCAACAGATCATCCACTTTACGGAGAATGGGTGAAAATGTATTCATCTGACGAATTTACTTTATTTAAAGAAGATTGTATTGAATTAATGGATAAAGTAGCTGAAGGTAAGACTGAAGAAGAATTAGCGCGATTAGAAAATATAGTCGTAAAGACGAGCTACTATGAATATATGTTCTGGGAGATGGCTGAGAATTTAGAAACGTGGTCAGTGCCAGTAAAATAAACTAAAGGCAGGTAGTAGAAATGAACCAAAGACATTTTGATTTAATCGATATGCTCATCAAGTTTAATACTGAAAGTCCTCCTGCTCGCAACACTGATCCATTACAAGATGACATTGAAGATTTACTTAAAGAACTTAATTTTGAAATAGAACGCATACCATTATATGAAAATGATAGTGTCATTAATGCGGTGTTGAGAGGAACGGACAAAGATGCACCTAAATTGATTTTAAATGGTCATGTAGATGTAGCAGAAGTTGGAGATACTTCAGAATGGTTGCATCCTCCATTTCAGTTAACGAAAGCAGATGAATATTTATATGGTCGTGGTGTAAGCGACATGAAAGGTGGATTTGGAACGTTATTATATGTGATTGAAAAACTTTGTAAAGAAGATATTCAACCGAAAGGCGATATTATCATTCAATCTGTAGTAGGTGAAGAAGTAGGAGAAGCAGGTACAAAGAATGCTTGCGAACAAATTGAAGCAGCCGATTTAGCTATAGTATTAGATACTAGTAATCAAATAGCACAAGGTCAAGGTGGCGTAATAACTGGATGGATAACTGTACAAAGTAAAGAAACCATACATGATGGTGCTAGACAACAGATGATACATTCTGGTGGAGGATTATTTGGAGCAAGTGCAATAGAAAAAATGAGCAAAATAATACAAGCATTGCAAGAATTAGAACAACATTGGTCTGTTATGAAACAATATCCAAATATGCCAAGTGGAACAACAACAATTAACCCAGCCGTTATTGAAGGAGGGCGTCACCCTGCATTTATAGCAGACCAATGTCGATTATGGATTACGGTGCATTATTTACCGAATGAAAATTACCAAGAAGTTGTTGAAGAAATCGAATCATATTTAAATAAAGTAGCAGAAGCGGACATTTGGTTGAGAGATAACCCGTTACAATTTGAATGGGGCGGATCTTCCATGATCGAAGACAAAGGTGAGATTTTTCCTAGTTTCACGTTACCGACAGAACACCCAGGACTCAAAATGTTAGCAAAAGCACATGAGAAAGTTATGGAAAGTCAGCTACAACAGGGAATCAGTACGACCGTGACAGACGGAGGATGGTTGAATTATTTTGACATTCCAACAATATTGTATGGACCTGGAGAGCTAAAAGAAGCACACTCAGTAAACGAAAAGATAAAAATAAAAGACTTAGAAAACTTTAGCGACGTATTATACCAATTTTTAAAAGAATGGTATTCAAACCCTGAAAAATTATAAAAGTGAAATAAACTAGAAGAGAGTGGGTGCTCTAACGTGCAAGAAATAAAAGACTAGCCCGTTACATATTCTAACTAGCTAGTGACTATAAACAAGCACGTTAGCTCTATATATTTCACCTTGAACGATTTTGCAAAGTGCTGACGATCGGAGGAATAGTATGAGTGAGAGACTACTGGGTCGAGCAACACCTTAAGCTTACATGCACTTTCAAAATCGTATATACATAAAAAGTCTACTAATCCATTAAATTATAATTAACGGACTAGTAGACTTTTTTAGAGCTATGGGTTTATACACTAGCTTTGTTGTTGGTTGTTTTGAATTTTACTATTGCTCTTATTTTCTTCCAATAAACGTTTATCTTTAATTTTATTTTGCATGTTAACTATGATTATATAAATTGAATGGACAATGATTAAACTTGCGAATGTGTCTGAGAAGAAATGAGCGTTTAAATACATTCTTGAACACATCATAGAAACAATTAATATACCAAATATCCATTTTACAATTGCTTTATCGTAGAAGCATGTAGCAATAAAGATAGCTACGAATAAAGTTAATGTATGTAAACTAGGAAAGCTAAAGCCATCTATAAATTCTGAAGGTCTTGGCCTTTGGATAATATATTTTAAGGCTGTGCCAACTACAAGTGATGTTATAGCAAATATGGTATAGGTTGAAAATACTGTTCGTTTATAAAAGTAAATGCCAATCAACATTATTGCTATCATAATAACAACAAGAGAAGGTGAAAATAAAAAAGAAATAACAGTTAGATAAGTGTTTAATCTAAATATCGTTGCTGTTGATTCAATAAAATCGTGAACAGCATAATCGAGAGGATATATGTATCGTGTTAGTACACTAGCAAGTAATATAATGAAAATAATAGAGTAAGATATGATTAACTTTGTATCCTTCTTCAAGATGCATAAAGCTCCTTCTGTGTATTTTGTACATTAATACTATTTTAAATGAGATAGACATTTAGCACAATACAACTTTAGGACGACCTAATAATCTAGTCTCTTTAGATACTAATTAGCATTGCACATGACGACCTAGATTTGTCTTAAACAAAAAGGGTAGTTAATAATATATGATGATAAATTTAAGAAAGTGAGGCATTTTCATGAATAAAGATTGGCAATCTCAATTACCGATAGAGAATATACAAAAAATAACACCAGTAAGTGGTGGTGATGTGAACGACGCTTATAAAATTGAAAGTAAAGAGGGTGACTATTTCTTACTTGTTCAACAAAATCGTTCAGAAGATTTTTATGCAGCCGAAATAGCGGGATTAGAAGCTTTTGAAGCGGCTGGTGTCAGAGCACCTATAGTAGAAGCGCATGGTGAAATTAATGGTGATGCGTATTTACTACTGAACTTCTTAGAAGAAGGTCGGTCTGGAAGTCAGAAAGAATTAGGACAATTAGTAGCGAAATTGCATAGTAACTATGAACCTAATGGTAAATTTGGATTTGATACGCCTTATGAAGGCAGTGATATAACATTCGAAAATGGTTGGAAAGATACATGGGCAGAACTATTTGTTCATCAAAGACTTGATCAACTTCGCGATGAAATTATGAATAGAGGACTTTGGTCACAAGACGAATTAGACACTTACGAAAATGTACGTGAAACGATATTAGAAGAATTAGAACACCACACTAGTAAACCTTCGTTATTACATGGGGATTTATGGGCAGGCAATTACATGTTCTTAACGGACGGAAAACCAGCTTTATTCGACCCATCTCCTTTATATGGGGACAGAGAATTTGATTTAGGCGCAACACGAGTATTCGGAGGTTTCACACAAGACTTTTATGATGCTTATAATGAAGCATTACCTCTAAGTAAAGGCGCTAATGAACGTATAAAGTTTTATGAGCTATATTTATTAATGGTACACCTTGTTAAATTTGGTAGCCTATATGCTGGTAGTGTGAACCGTACAATGAAAGATATATTAAATGATTAAGTAAATTAAAACCCCTTCGCTAATAAAGTAGTGAAGGGGTTTTATGTATAAAGTTTATTTTTTATATTGAATACTAGCTGTTAAGTGGATGCGTTCACTACCAACATTACGATACGTATGGGGTACATCAGAATAAAAATGTATAGCATCATCTTTTGTTATAGTATTGGTCATCCCATTAATATCAAGTTCTAACGTACCATTATGTATGATGATATATTCTTCTGAACCTACATGATGGCCTTCTGAATCCATTTCAGCATTTTCTTCTAATTCCATGTTGAACATTTCAAATTGTTTATCAACATTAAAAGGAAAGTAAGGATAAATAATAACAGTTTGATGTTCATTATAAATAGGTATGGTGTCTGACTTTGAAATACAATGAATATTTTCGTTTTTATTAGAGATTAAATCTGATATAGGTATGTGTAGACCATTGGCTATTTTCCATAGTGTTGTAATCGTTGGATTGGATTGACCATTTTCTATTTGGTTAAGCATCGTCTTACTAACGCCTGTTAATTTTGAAACGGTACTTAAACTTAGTTGTTGATTGTTTCGATACTGTGAAAGGTTATGTGCAACAATCGTATGGATGTTATTTTGCATTAATTAAACAACTCCTGTTTACAATGTAATGAACGTACTGTACAATATGATTTGTTCTTTATAACGAACGTTTTGTACATTATAACAGAAAATATAAAATAGGAGAATGTTTTATGTCAGAAGATTTAAGGCAACATAATAAAAAAACGAATTGGATGTTGTTTATAGGAATCTTGCTTATAGGAGCAAGTTTAAGAGCGCCTATTACTTCTGTAGGTATTGCATTACCTTCTATTAAAGAGAGTTTAGATTTATCTAATACTACTGTAAGTGTTATTACAATATTACCGTTATTATCTTTCGCAGTAGTTTCACTATTTGCGGCTAAGATCAGTCATAGGTTTGGTTTAGAGCGTACAGTATTTGGTGCTTTAATATTAATTTTTCTAGGTATTGTATTAAGAGCAATTACAGGCGTATCTTGGTTATACATAGGTACACTACTTATAGGTGTAGGTATTGCTTTTGGAAATGTACTCACACCAGGTATTATTAAAATGAATTTCCCATTACGTATAGGTATAATGACTGGTTATTATACTGTTACGATGAATATATTTGGTAGTGTTTCTTCATATGTAACTGCTCCATTAGTGAAAAGTTTTAATTATAATTTTGCGATTAGTTTAATAGGAGTCGTTACACTACTCGGTATTATTATTTGGTCATTTCAACTAAAAAAACATGAAAAAATTTCTACTCAACAAAACAATGCTAATATAAATGTTTGGAAATCTCCATTATCATGGCAAATAACGTTATTAATGGGTGGACAATCATTAATATTTTATTCATTGATAAACTGGCTTCCAGAGTTTTTATTAAGTAATGGTATCTCAATAAATGCGGCTGGTATATATCTATCAATTTTACAGCTTGCAATTATACCATTAACATTTATAACACCAATATTTGCTGAAAAAATGAAATCACAATTTTTAATCACATTTATTACAGGGTTATTGTTTGTACTAGGAATTTTATCGTTAATGATTAAACCTGAGTGGGCGATTATAGGCATCGTCTTACTTGGTATAGCGAGCGGTTTAGCTTTTGGTCTAGTAAACACGTTCTTTGGTTTAAGAACAGAACATGGATACACAGCTGCTAAGCTATCAGGTATGTCTCAAGCTGTTGGTTATTTATTCGCCGCTATAGGTCCATTGTTCTTCGGAATATTACATGACGCTACAGGCAGTTGGAATACATCATTTGGCGTTTTACTATTTACCGCATTGTTAATTATGTTCTTTGGTTCACAAGCAGGACGTAATAGAACAATAGAACAAACTTTACAAACTAAATAAAATATGAATTTAAAAGATTGCTCAACAGATAGTATGAGTAATCTTTTTGTTTACATAAATAAAATAATTATGGTAAATATTACAATTTAATGAACATTGCACCACATTTTTTACATAAATCGGAAAACGCTTTCTCGTTATACTTTTATTTCTCACTCTTTATAGTATAATTGTCTCATGCAGTTTAAAAAATAAACTTAAAATTGGTAAATAGGTATGGGAGTGACACGAAAAGATGGAAGACAATCATTTAAAAAGGGGTCTTAGTTCTCGTCAAGTGCAGATGATAGCGCTTGGTGGAACAATTGGTGTAGGTCTGTTTATGGGTGCTTCAAGCACTATTTTATGGACTGGACCATCAGCAATACTTGCATATTTAGTAGCAGGGCTATTCTTATATATAGTCATGAGAGCTATGGGAGAAATGGTTTATTTATACCCAACAACAGGTTCATTTGCAAACTATGCAAGTGATTATTTACATCCAGTAGCAGGATATGTAACTGCATGGAGTAATATATTCCAGTGGATTGTAGTAGGTATGAGTGAAGTAATAGCTGTAGGTCAATATATGCAGTATTGGTGGCCAGACTTACCAACATGGATACCAGGGGTTATCGTTGTACTAACTTTAGCAACTGCAAACTTAGTGTCAGTTAAAGCTTTTGGAGAGTTTGAATTCTGGTTTGCGATGATTAAAGTAGTCACAATTATCTTAATGATAGTTGCAGGTTTCGGGCTTATATTCTTTGGATTTGGTAATGGCGGAAATGCAATTGGTTTAAGTAATTTAACAGAACACGGTGGATTTTTCCCTAAAGGTATAGTAGGCTTCTTCTTTGCATTATCCATGGTTGTCGGATCCTATCAAGGTGTGGAATTAATAGGGATTACAGCAGGAGAAACAAAAGATCCTAAGAAAAATATTAAAAGTGCAGTAAACGGCGTAATTTGGCGTATTTTAATCTTTTACATAGGTGCAATTTTTGTAATCGTAACTGTTTATCCTTGGGACCAATTAGGAAATGTAGGTAGTCCTTTCGTTGCAACATTCGCTAAAGTAGGTATTACAATAGCAGCAGGATTAATTAACTTTGTTGTTATTACTGCAGCGATGTCAGGTTGTAACTCAGGTATTTTCAGTTCAAGTCGTATGGTTTATACACTTGCTCAAAAAGGACAAATGCCTCGCATATTTACAAAAGTTATGAGAACAGGTGTACCATTCTTTGCAGTATTAGCAATTTCAGTTGGTATTTTTGTAGGTGTTATTTTAAACATCGTATTACCATTAATTATTGATGGCTCAGAAAATATATTCGTTTATGTATATAGTGCGTCTATACTACCAGGTATGGTGCCATGGTTTATGATTTTACTTAGTCATATTAGATTTAGAAAAAATCATCCAGAAGAATTAGATGGACATCCATTCAAAATGCCTGGCGCTCCTTTCACAAATTATATAACATTAGCTTTCTTTGTATTAGTATTGATAGGTATGTTATTTAATGCAGAAACAAGAGTATCAGTTATTATAGGTATTGTCTTCTTATCACTGATGACAGTTATTTATTTCTTAAGAGGCCATCATAGAGTCGATAGAGGAGAATACTAAAATTCATATATATTTAAAATAAAAAAGAGAATAAGGTAGAAATTCCTTACTCAACATAATGCTCCTAATCCAGTGTATATTTTACTCGAGGATTAGGAGCATTTATTTAATATGTGAGATTTGTAGTGTCCATTTTTATTTATCCAAATTCTTTATAAATATCTTCTACAAAATCAACAAAATATGATCTGAATTTTTCGTTATCTGCATGTATACATACATCTACTAAACCATCTTCATTAAATTCAGTATATGTACAACCTTCTGCTTGTCCTTCTGTTATAACAGAAATATTTGCTTTTTTAGTTTCGTAAATTTCTGGATACAATAAGTAGAATATTGTGCTAAGATCATGAATAATGTGTTGGTTTGCACCCCCAGAGTTTGAATCGTTGTATACATCGAGCATCGTCGTAATCATTTTTCCAAAATCACCTAATTGAGCAAGACGTTCAACATCATCTTGGTTAATCATCGTTTCTCTTGTGACATCTAATCCACACATCACAATAGGTAAATCTTGATTAAATACAATGTGAGCAGCATGAGGATCAGCGAATATATTAAATTCCGCTACGGGCGTAGCATTTCCACCGACAGCTGCGCCACCCATTAACACTATTTTTTCTACATTTTCAATCGTTTCTGGGAAAAGTGAAAATAAAAGAGAAATATTTGTTAATGGTCCTATTGGAATTAATGTAATAGGTTCATCAGACTGCATAATCACATTTCTCATAGCAATTACAGCGTTGTCTTCTGAAATATTTGAACGTTGTGAAGTATTAAATTCATAATTACCAATACCATTGTGTCCATGTACATATTCAGCCGTAGATAAAGCGTTTAATAAAGGTTTATTGACACCTTTAGCTACAGGTACTTCCTTCTTAAAGTAATCTACAATGTCAATTGCGTTTCTAGTCGTATGTTCAATTCCAACGTTTCCTCCAATAGATGTGATTAACCGAACATCTAGTTCTGATGAATTTAAAGCTGCTGAAATTGCGATAATATCATCAATACCGGGATCAGTATCAATTATAATTGGTGTTGTCATAATCCCACTCCTTTGTAAAATATCTATACTAATAATTATAACAAACCATATAATTTTATATGTATAAAGCGATTTCACCAAAATATGATTGTTTTAACATTAGCTACTATTAATACTACAAATGAGAGAGTAATGAATGGTTGGGAGTTTTTATCGAGTTTTTGGTGGCTCATATTTCCTGTAGGTGGTATGCTAATGGCGATACTAGGTTTGATATGCAAGAATTATTCATTGGAAGGTGATTTAATTGAGTAAACATTTATATATAGCACACGGGTATAACGCCAATAGCCAAAAAAATTGGTTTGATTGGTTAAAAAATCAATTTCCAGAGGTAGATGGCCATTTAATTGATTTTCCTAATTCTACAGAACCTAAGCTAGAAGAATGGTCACAAACTTTAAAAGAAAATATAGATTTATCTAGTGGTGAAAATATTATAGTAGCTCATAGTTTAGGAGTAATCACTGTATTAGATATGATATCTAATGTAACAAGTGATATTAACATAAAAGGTCTTGTACTAGTTGCAGGATTTGATGAAAAGATAATAAAATTTCCTGAATTAGATGGGTTTATAGAATCAACAAATGTAGATTATGAGAAAATTAAAGATGTAGTACCATATAGAGTCGTTATAGGTGCAACGAAAGATCCTACTGTGTCTTATCCATTAAGTAAATCATTGGCAGAAAGATTAGATGCAAAAGTATTTAAAAAGCATCATGACGGTCATTTTTGTGAAGAAGATGGTTACGATTCATTTCCTGAAGTTAAGTATTATGTAGAAGAAATATTTAATAAAGCATAAAAAACGCCCTCAGCTATTGCCGAGGGCGTTGGATTATTTTGTTGAATAAAGTTTATAACTGCTTATATATTATGCAGTAACCCATTGTGAAGCGCCAACTTCATTGTATAATTTAACAGCAGCTGCGTCTTGTACGCTTTCAGGAGCTTCTGTTGGTGATACACCTTTATACTCTGCAGGAGCTACTGAATCCCAAGTACTTTGTAAGAATTGGTATTTACCTGCTGCACCTGAAGATGGGTTAACAGCTTTTAGGTCTCCGCCTGATTCACGTTCAGCGATTGCTTTTAAGTGATCATTAACTTCTACATTTGAACCTTCAGATGCTGAAGAAGTTTGTGTAGTTTTAGTTTCTTGAGTTTGTTGAGCTTCTTGTTTAGGTGCTTCTACTTGAGGAGCCTCAACATTGTTTGATTCTTGTTCTGTTGCAGCTGGAGCTTGTGTTTCTTCAGCTGGAGCTTGAGTTTGTTCAGCTGCAGGTTGTTCAGCAACTGGCTCTTGTGTAGCTTCTGGAGCTTGAGCTTCAGTGTCTGCTGCATTAGTTGCATGGTAACCCCAAGTGAAGTTATGACCATCTGATTCGAAGTTATATTCGAAACCATCTAAAGTAAAGTTGATGTCATAAGCGCCTTCTTGGATAGCTTCTTGGTTAAGTTGTGGTGCATTAGCTTGAGCTAACTGAGCTAGTTCTTCCTTGTTTACATTTTGTTCTGAAGCGTCTGCTACGTTAGTTGAAGCTACTCCTGTTGCACCGATTGCTACTGCTAATGTTGAAGATAAAATTGCTTTTTTCATAATTTAAAAACCCTCCGTAATATTTTATAATTTTATTATTAATGTTAGCTGATAATTTCTTTGTTAGTTAAAAAATTCTTCCCTGTGAAAATGGGACAAGACAACAATAACATATATGAGCCCTTTGTAAATTACAGTCAAATAACAAAAGGTTACAATGTCAAATTGATTCTGTAATAAAAATTGCTTCATGTCACACTTTGTAATAATACACTTTATTTCACTCTTTCTTATTTAACTGTATATATGGTATTTTTTTATGACTAAAAACTCTCTGAGAACTGTTGTGACAGTTTATTATAAAAAATTAAGATATTTGAATTTATTAATTAAAGGTAAAAAGTAAGAACAAAAAATTAAGCATTACTCTGAAATATTAATTTTAAAATGATGTTATATTTTTATTTTAATAAATAATCTGAAATATTTACATACAAGTTGAGAACTACTGCGAGTATGTTTTAAGCGAAGTTGACTACAAAATACAGAATTATCAGTTTTATTACTGGTGGTTTATCGACTTATAGCATTAGTCATCAGTCAGTAATCAGTCAGTAATCTTTGTAATCTTATTGTAATAAATATGAAGGAATAATTGAGTTTGAAATAGAAATCAATAGCATTGCAAGTATTTATAAAAATAAACTTTTTAATTTATCTCTATATATAGAAGAAACACGTTATAGAATATATAATAGAAGTAACTTATTTTTGAACGGAGGTGTTTTAGATGTTTCTTTTAGCTAATAGTTGCAGATTTATAGTAATCGTTCGCAACAAATTTGCGGATTTTTCTCCAAAATTGGTGGAGTGTGTCTTTTTTGAAGAAAAAAATCGTTATAAGGAACATCTAGCACTAGCTTCCTTATAGTACAATTTGGAGGAAGCAAATATGAATATTATAAATATATCGAAAGTTACGCAATCTTATATGGGAGATATTATTTTTGACGATATAAAATATGATTTAAATGATGGTGATTGCGTAGGATTAGTTGGAAGAAATGGTGAAGGTAAGAGTACGCTGTTAAAATTGATGGCTGGTGTAGAAGCGCCGACAGAGGGGCAAATCAGCTGGCAGAAAAATTTATCAATAGGTTATTTAAATCAATTACCGAAATATCAAGACGATAAAAATATATACGAATGTTTGTCAGAAGTATTTGAAGAGTTGAATAATATTGCTGGGCGAATGAGTGATATAGAATTAAAAATGGCAAATAATCCAGACGATTTAAATAAATTGTTAAAACAATATGGTCAATTACAAGAATTATATGAAGAACATGGTGGCTACGAGAAAGATGCACAAATCCGAAGAGTTAGCCATGGACTAAAGATAAGTAACTTATTGGAGTCAACATGGAGTAAATTATCTGGTGGTGAGAGAACGAAAGTAGGCTTGGCACAAATTCTACTTAAACAACCTAAGTTGCTTCTATTAGATGAACCTACAAATCATTTGGATATCTCAGCAATAGATTGGTTAACAGATTTTATTAAACAATACTCTGGAGCAATTGTAATTGTCTCTCATGATAGATACTTTTTAGATGAAACAGTCAATCAAATTATAGAAATTGATCAAGGAACGCTTCATACCTACAACGGAAATTATAGTTACTTCGTTAAAGAAAAAGAAGCTCGTATAATTAGAGAATTTGAAGCTTATCAGACTCAACAAAAGCGGATTAAAAAAATGGAAGAATCTATTAAGCAATTGAGATTATGGGCGAGCCAAGCGAAGCCACCAAATGCAGCGATGTATAAACGAGCGAAAAGTATGGAAAAAGCATTGGACAGAATAAAAAGAGTTGAAAAGCCTATATTAGAAAATAAAAAAATGAATGTGAATTTATCTGAAGGGCAACGTGTTTCAAACGATGTTGTTGAATTTGTTAATATATCAAAAATGTATGATGATATTTTATTTGAGAATATTAACCTATTAATAAGAAGAAAAGAGCACGTAGCTATTATTGGTGATAATGGTACAGGTAAAAGTACAATCTTAAAATTAATATTAGGAAACGAAGAACAATATGAAGGTAAAATAAAGCTTGCACCTAATTTAAGAATTGGTTACTTATCACAACATACTTTTGAAAACTTAAATTCTGAAACAGTTATCGAAGTATTTAGGGAAGTTGTGAATGTGACAGAAGGTCAAGCAAGACATATATTAGCACAGTTTTTATTTTATGGTGAAGATGTGTTTAAACCTATTAAATATCTTAGTGGTGGAGAAAAAATGAGATTAAGATGGGCGCAAATCGTTAATCAAAACTTTAATGTGCTCATATTAGATGAACCGACAAACCATTTAGATATAGACTCTAAAGAAACAATAGAAGATGCGTTAGAAAAATATAATGGAACGATTATAGCAGTTTCTCACGATAGGTACTTTTTGAATAAATTGTTTAATATAACGTACTTATTGAAAGAACAAATATTAACAAAATACGAAGGCAACTATGATTACGTAAAAGAAAAAATAAAGCAATATGAAATATAAAGAAAAGACGTTGACGACCTAACTGAATCAGTTCTGGTTGTTAACGTCTTTTTAGTATGAAAAATTAGTGGGTTTAAGGTAATCCAATTAAAAGAAAGATTAACTGGATTTAAATCTTTCAATTGCTGTTTCTAATATTATATCTTTGTGCAGTTCTTCAGGAGTCCATGGAATATAATAATCTACTTCTACACCTTTGTTGGACATACCTTTATTCACATCTACTGCACCATCCTTAGAATGTGGAACCATTAATTGATAGTCGTTATTAATATCGACTATCATCACATTACTATAGTCATTCATACCTTTTGTAGGTCTACCAATTATTTCAGCATTTTTAAAATCTTTAAGCCTTAATACAAAACCTTCACCTGAACTAGCACATTCAAAGTCGCATAATATTTTTAATGAAGGTAAGTCATCACGTAATCCATGTATATAATCGTTGTCATTATGAATATTAATATTTACTAAGCCTTTGTCGTAGTAATCTGTAAATAAGTTTAAAAATTGATTAAATTCATCATTATCTTTTAATGATGGTTGTTGTTCTAACATTTTATTTAATTCAAATAATCTATTGTCACAATATGATTTAGTAAATCTATGGTAATAAGGATAATCATACTGAGTGGAGATGTTATTATTTGTTAATAATGGCAATAATGCAAATTGAGCAAAATCAGAGCCACCTCTATTACCTCTTAAATCTATTATGATATTATTAGAATCTAATATGACTTGTTTATGTGAGTTTATAAGATTCGTTATTGTATATGTATCCATAAAATCTGTGAGTCTTATATATAAGTAATTCCTACTTTTTTCTATAGTATAGTAAGATTCAAAAAAATTAATACGTTCTTCAGAAAGAATATTAATTTCTTTAGAATTATGTTTAATGTATTTATACTTTTTTAAAACATCAGTCCATTCCATCCTCTCAGGATTATCAGACTTTAACAGATCAGAATTAGAGAATAAAATTTCTTTGATGCTTAAGTCTCCAATACGCTCAATAATAGCACCCTTTTTTAAATCACTATTTTTAGATTCAATAACATATAGTTTATCTTCGTATAGTTGAACACGAATATTTGGATACGGTCCTTTTTTATCGATAATTTTCAAATGAGGATCATAAAATTCATTTAAATAAGAAGTCATTGAAAAATAAAAATCTTCGTTATCTTTAAAGGAAGAAAAAATAGGGAAGTTTTGAATAAGTTTAGTTTTGTCTAAATAACCAGCATATTCATTCAAAAGTTGATTTTTAATTGTTGTCATTTCTTGATTGTACATATAGAAAACCTCATCTCATAGATATAAACTTCATAACAGTTTATAAAGTAGTTGGTTCAATTATACCAAAATATTTTCTTATTACATCTGTTTATAGCTATATCAGCTAGTTATTGATGTTTTTGTTAAGTGCAATTATAAAAATCCAATTATTTTAATCAAATTACGATATATCGGTTAATATAACGATATATCGAAAAGGGAAAGGTGATAATAATGTTCAACAGACAATTTCACAGTAGAAGACTTGCAATGATGCAACATGATGACGGAGGTTTCTCTCGTGGCTTTGATGGTTTTGAAAAAATGTTCGCTGCTGCAAGAGGTAATGAAAGATTTTTCAAAAAAGGCAATTTACAGTTCATTATATTACATCTGTTATTAGAAGAACCGAAACATGGCTACCAAATTATTAAGGACCTCGAAGCGAAATTTAAAGGTTTCTATTCGGCGAGTCCTGGCAGTGTTTATCCGATTTTACAAATGTTAGAAGATCGTGAGTTTGTGTCAATTTCTAAAGATGGCAAGAAAAAAGTTTATACGATTACTGATGAAGGAAAGCAGTTTTTAGAAGAGAACGGAAACAATGATGAATTTACAAAACGTATGGAACAATTCCAAAGTATGGATATGGGAAAAATGAAAGAATCTAGAAGTGAATTACAAGAACTTTTCAAATCATTTATGTAGGCAGGTAAAATCTCAATGCAAGATGAAAAAAAATATGAACAGTTTCAACAATTAATTAAGGAAACTAAAGAAAAACTTCAACAATTCAGGGAAGAAAAATAAAACTTGAAAGAAGAATGACTAATAATGAAGAAACAAGATTTAAAACATATAGCAATTGTAGGTGGTGGTCCAGGTGGATTAATGCTAGGGCTACTATTACAGCGGCAAGGTTTCTCTTTCACTATTTACGAACGTGGCTATCAAAATATGCATAGTGACGGAGGTGGTTCACTAGATATTCATGATGACAGTGGACAGTTACCTTTGAAAGAGGCTGGTATTTTCGAGAATTTTCGTAAGCACGCGCGTTACGAAGGTGAAGATACACGTATTGTAAATAAAGACGGAGAAATTTTATACGATGAAGATGCAGAAGGTGAGGGTAATAGGCCTGAAATCGATCGTGGGAAATTATGTGATATTATAATGGAACAAATTCATCCGGAAAATATTAAATATGGTTTTAAGTTTGAAAAGCTGATACAGCGAGATAATGGGGAAGTTGAGCTAGTATTTGAAAATGGTACAACTGTTATGACAGATTTAGTAATTGGTGCAGATGGTGCATTTTCTCAGATACGCTCTCATTTAACAAATGCTAAACCTGAGTATACTGGTATTTCTATGATTGAGATGAATTCTGATGAGAATGAACACCCAGATCTTCTTAAGTTCAATAAAAATGGTAAGCTAATTGGCTTAGGTGGCGATCAAGCTATATTAGGTCAACGTAATGGAGACGGACGTATAATGGCATACATCAGCTTCAAAACCAAATATGAAAAACTTGATGAATATCGTAATCTTTCATTGGACACATTAAAAGAAAGATTGTTAGCTGAATATAGTGACTGGGATTCAGAGCTTAAAAATTATATTGCATATAGTTATGATGATATTAAATTCCGTAGAATTTATAAACTTCCTATTGGTTTAACTTGGGCAACACAACCAAATATTACAATCATTGGTGATGCTGCGCATCTTATGAGTCCATTCGCTGGTGAAGGTGTAAATATGGCTTTGTATGATGCTTACCTTTTAGCAGAATCATTTAAAAACTTTAATAATCTTACTGAAGTATTAAAAGTTTATGAACAACAAATGTTCGAAATTACAAAAATTCATGCGAAAGAGTCACAAGATAACTTAGACATATTTTTCTCGGAAAATGGTGCGTAAAAAATGACACAATTCTTTTTAGATGTGGAAAAATAATTTTTATAAACTAGAAAGAAGTGGAACAGAAACCTTATTAGAAAAAATAAGATTTCTGTTCCACTTTTTTCGTATTCTCATATTCATTCTTCTTCTCTCATTACTTTATTTGAACTTTTTCTACTATCATAATATTTAGATATATTTACTTTGAACTCAATATTATCTTTGTATGCTTCTGAAAAGATACAACTGTAAAAGATGTCTAATAGGAAAGTAATAGAGTTATTTAATGTGAAGTTACCAATTTTCGAATATAGTTTTTCTCGTGTTGTTATTCTGAATAGATAGTCGGATTGTTTAACCAATGTATTATCGCCTATACTTGTTAGCGATATGATAGTTGCTTTCTTTTTTCTTATCATTGGTAACAGTTTAAGAATATTTGTAGTTTCACCTGTGTAAGAAATGATAATAACGCAAGTATCTTCCGAACAGGTTGATGCTTCGTAACCTTGGTCAAAGGTGCATAGCGTAACTTTTTTACCGATTCTCATCATATGAGATTTGAAAGCATAACAAAGTTGAAGGTTATTTTCTAATGAAAATATCTTAATTTCTGATGCTGTATTTAAATATTCAACTGCTTTTTTTAATGCATTATAGTCGATTAACGACAACGTGTCTTCTATTGTCATTTCATTTAAAGTGGCTAACTTGTTTGAAATTGTCATGAAGTTATCTGTTTCATCAAATGGAAAGTTAGCATCGACATTGTGAAAATTATTATTTAAGTAATACATTTCTTTAACAAAAGCTTCTTTTAAATCAACCCAACCTGAATATCCTAGTTTCTTAGCAATTCTCGTTAATATGGAAGGGTGAGTATAGGCTTCTTCTGCAATTTGCTTTGCTGTTTGATCTTGTATTTCATCCCAATTTTTAAATATGTAACTAATAACTGTTCTTTCGGAAATAGAAAAACGTTCTTGTTCTTTCATTTTCTCGCTTAATAGCATATTTATCACCAAATTAATTATAGCTTTTGTAAACAACATTTACAAAAATAATTAAAAATTCTTAAAATATTGTAAATCATAAAGTTGATTCGTGCTAAGGCCTTGTACATTTTTAAAAGGAATCTATTATTGAGGTAAAGGGGGATTTTCCAATGGTTAAAGGTGTAAAAATTGTAACAATAGGTGGAGGAAGTAGTTATACTCCAGAATTGATGGAAGGTTTTATTAAAAGGTACGAAGAGCTTCCAATAAGAGAAATTTGGCTAGTAGATATAGAATCAGGTAAAGAAAAATTAGAAATTGTAGGTAAAATGGCTCAAAGAATGTGGGATGCATCTCCTTACGATGTTAAAGTTCATTTAACAGTCGACCGTAAAGAAGCTTTGAAAGATGCTGATTTTGTAACGACACAATTTAGAGTGGGTGGATTAGACGCTCGTGTGAAAGATGAAAGAATACCATTATCTTACGGCATGGTAGGTCAAGAAACGAATGGTGCTGGTGGTATTTTTAAAGCATTCCGTACAATTCCAATTATTTTAGATGTTGTAGAGGACATGAAAACACTTTGTCCTAATGCATGGTTAATTAATTTTGCGAACCCAAGCGGTATGGTAACTGACTCAATTATTCGTTACGGTGGCTGGGAAAAAGTTATTGGCTTATGTAACGTTCCAGTAGGTGCTATGATGGCTGAACCTGAATTATTAGGAAAAGATATAAATGAACTAATTTATTCGTTTGCCGGTTTAAATCATTTTCATTGGCACCGCGTAAAAGATACTAAAGGTGTTGATGTAACTTCTGAAATTATTGATAAAATGTTTAGTAATGATTCAGGAATTCCAGCAAATATTCATGATATACCATTCTTCAAAGAGCAACTTAAACAAATGAATATGATTCCTTGTGGGTACCATCGCTACTATTATAGAACTGAAGAAATGCTTGAGAATATGCTAGAAGAATACAATGATGAGAATGTAGGAACGCGAGCACAGCAAGTTAAAAAGAGTGAAAAAGAATTATTCGAATTATATAAAGATGTTAACTTAGATCACAAACCAGAACAGTTAGAACAACGTGGTGGCGCTTATTATTCAGAAGCAGCGTGTGAAACGATTGCATCTATCTATGCTAATAAAAATACACATATTGTTGTTTCTACTAAAAACCAAGGATCTGTACCAGATTTATCACCAGAAGACGTGGTAGAAGTTTCAGCTTATATTGGAGCAGAAGGTGCACGTCCTATAGCATTTGGAACATTCAAACCAGCAGAAAAAGGTTGGTTACAGTTAATGAAGAATATGGAGTTAACTGTAGAAGAAGCGGCAGTAACAGGAGATTATGGCTTAGCGCTACAAGCATTTACTATAAATCCACTTATACCAAGTGGAGAAACAGCTAAGCGCGTTCTAGACGAACTATTAATAGCACATAAAGAGTACTTACCACAGTTTGACAATAAAATTACACAACTTTTAGAAGAAGGATGCACAATTAAAGATGAAGTTGTATTAGAATTAAATAACCAATCGTTACCTTTATAAAAATTAAATCTATTGAAATCTTAACCCCCTCACTAATATAACTAGTGAGGGGGTTTAAGTTTTAAAAAATGTTCACAAAAAGTTCACTTACGAGCAAATTTTATTCTCTCTATACTATAAAGATATAAATAGAAAAGGATGATAAAATTGCCAACAACTAGAAAAGAAAATATACAATTCGGCTTGATAATGTGTTTTGGTATGGTATTAGTAATGAGTATATATAATCTTTATATTAATGGAACAATAGGGGAAATTACTTTTATAGAAGGCATATCTGATTTTGCAATAGGATTTGTTATTGCCTTTATATTAGATATGTTTATTGTAGGACCTAACGCTAAAAAGATAGCATTTAAATTAACAGCAAATACAAACAAGAAAATCTATACAGTCTTAGCAATATCCATATGTATGGTATTAGGAATGGCATTTTTAATGTCTATTTACGGCTTAGTTTCTACTTACATTCATATTGGATATACTTCGAATTCAATGATTATAGACTATCTTTCGATATTTGGTAAAAATTTAATCGTAGCATTACCATTACAAATTATTGTTATGGGCCCACTAGTTCGTTATATATTTACTAGGTATATTCAAGTGAATAGAATGACTATGGAAAATTAAGAAGGAAGAGAGACAGAAATTTTATTAGGAAAATGAGATTTCTGTCGACTCCTTTTTGGCAAGAATATATAAAAGCTAGAGATTATACTTTTTTTGGATTAACTAAGCCAAGAATCCAATAAGAGCCATTTAGTTGGATTAACTAAGCCAATAATCCAATAAGAGCCATTTTATTGGATTAACTAAGCCAAAAATCCAATAAGAGCCAATTTAGTTGGATTAACTAAGCCGAAAATCCAATAAGAGCCATTTAGTTGGATTAACTAAGCCAAAAATCCAATAAGAGCCAATTTAGTTGGATTAACTAAGCCGAAAATCCAATAAAAGCCATTTATTTGGATTAACTAAGACAATAATCCAAATAGAGTACCTTTTTCTTCGCGCTCAAAACAACAAAAGCTGAGACATCAATAAATGTCTCAGCTTTTTAACCTTCTTTAATCTATATATCGTTTTAAATGTTTTGCTGTAAATGAATTGTCTATATCTAATATACCTTGTGGTGGTCCACTATATAATATATGTCCTCCGTTCATGCCGGCTCCTGGTCCTACATCGATAATCCAGTCCGCATGGGTCATCATAGTTAAGTTATGTTCTATGATGATAACTGTATTACCTTGTTCTATCAATTGTTCGAAGCATGACAACAGTGTTGGTATATCGTCTTCATGCAATCCTGTTGTTGGTTCATCGAATACGAATATTTCATCAGTTGCTGATTGATCAAGGTATCTACTTAACTTAACTCTTTGTATTTCACCACCTGATAGTGTATCGAGTGATTGTCCTAAAGTCATATAATGTAGTCCTGTTGCCTGTAAATGGTTTAAGCGACTATAAATCTTGTGATTATGACTGAACATATCAATACCTTCTTCAACTGTTAAAGCTAATACATCGGCTATTGAATATCCATTTACTTTTGCTGCTAACACTTCAGGTCTATATCGTGTACCTTTACATACTTCGCAAATTTGTGAAAAGTCAGGCATAAAAGCTAGTTCTGTCTTGATGACGCCTTTACCATTACATTCGGGACATGCACCTTCTGAATTATAGCTAAACATGCTCTTTTTCAATCCAGTTTCATTACTATAAAACTCACGGACTTCATCAAATAAATCCATGTAAGTTAATAAATTAGAACGGTTTGATGCATGAACAGGTTTTTGATCTATAAAAGTTGTATCGCTACGATTATAAAGTCCAGCTTTTAGCAAAGAACTTTTACCTGAACCTGCAACACCTGTTAATACAGATAAAATGTTTTTAGGAATATCTATAGATACATTTTTTAAGTTATTGTTATTAATGTTTTTTAGATGGAGAAAGTTTTCTGGTTGTCGAATGTTCTTTTTAATATGATGAGATCGGTTCAGAGCTTTACCTGTTGCAGTATGTGTATCAAGCAGTTCTTGATATGTACCGGTGAATGTAATTTCGCCACCGTGCTTTCCAGCTTCTGGACCGATATCAATTACATGATCAGCGATACGAATGACATCTGGATCATGCTCGACTACTAATACAGTATTGCCTTTATCTCTAATTGATTTCATAATGTCGTTAATTTTTTCAATATCTTCAGGGTGAAGTCCTACACTTGGTTCGTCGATAATATATACTAAATCAGTTAAAGGACTGTTTAGATGACGGATTAATTTAATTCTTTGTGACTCTCCTCCTGAAAGAGAAGGTGTTTGACGGTCTAGTGTTAAATAATTAAGTCCAACGTATGACAAAGCTTGTAACTGTTCACGCAATGGTTTAATGATGTAGTTAGCTTTTTTATCTTGAATATTTTCAAGGAATGTAATAGCTTCATCTATCGGTAATGCTGTGAAGTCTGTAATGCCTAAGTTGTTAATTTTACAGCTTAACACTTTTTTATTAAGACGTTTACCATCACAAGTAGGGCATTTATGTGTTGTAACAACCCTGTTCACATCTTCTAAAAAGCGTTTTTTCTCAAAATTATCATTTAATAAAAATGAACGTCTAAAACGGTGTATTAAACCTTCGAATTTGGCAGTTTTTGGCCAATTATCAGGTGGATTTTTTAATTTTTTAGGTTTTGTATATAAAAATGTATCCATTTCTTCTTTTGTATAATCTTTTAGCTTTTTATCGTTATCGAATAGACCACTGTATAAATAACGTTTACCTCTCCAGCTATCCGGACGAAATGATGGGAACTTAATAGCGTCTTCATTTAATGACTTGTCATAATCCAGTAGTTCATTTAAATCTATATCTTCAACATATCCTAGTCCTTGGCAAGTGGGACACATACCACTCGGGTTATTGAATGAAAATACACTTGAATAGCCAACAAATGGCTCACCAATTCTTGACCATAACAATCTAACAGAAGCATAAATATCTGATATAGTACCGACTGTTGAACGAGAATTACCGCCTAATCTTTTTTGATTAATGACCATTGCTACTGGCAAGTGTTCTATTTGATCAACATCAGGTTTTTCATATTGTGTTAATTGATTTTGTATATAACTTGAATATGTTTCATTTAATAGCCTTTCAGACTCAGCAGCTAATGTGCTAAAGACTAGAGAAGACTTACCTGAACCTGAACGACCAGTAAACACTGTTAATTTATGTTTAGGAATATCGACATTTATGTTTTTTAAATTATTTTGTTTTGCACCATGCACACGAATATAAGACATAAATTTCACCTCAATATAATTGTACCCTTTTATGTTTAAAACAAAAACTTCTGCTTAAATTGATGTACAATGAAGTTATATCATAAAATAATGTTAGCGATTACAAAGTAAAGGAGTATATGTATGTGGATTGATATTACGCAAAAACTATCAAACGAAATTGCACACTGGCCGGGGGATGAGCCTTTTAATTTTGAATTGTCTGCTACTAAATCAGAAACGGGCTCGGTAAATATAGGGAGTATTTCTACAAGTACTCATATTGGAACACATATGGATGCACCATTTCATTTTGATGATGAAGGTATAACGATAGATCAAATTGATGTAAATCGATTAATAGGCGAGGCAACATTGATAGAAGTTTTTGAAGAGAATTTAATTTCTCGGGAAATACTTGAACAGTTTGACATTAAAGGGACTATTATCATGATTAAAACAAAACATGAAGCGAAATCAAATATTTTTCCTGAAAATGTACCTGTACTAACGGAAGATGCAATTGCTTATTTATCAAGTATTGGTATTAAAGTGTTTGGTATAGATGTTCCTTCAGTAGATGATATAGATTCTAAAAAATTAGATAATCATCACGCTTTTAATAAATACGATATTATCAATATTGAAAATTTATTATTAGAAGAAGTATCAGCTGGCTATTATCATTTTATAGGTTTACCACTTAATTTAATGGGAGCAGATGGTTCGCCGATTAGAGCAGTTATTGAAAAGAAAGGGGAATAGGGATGAATAATTTTCAAGATGATTCAATCAAAGGGGAAAGTGTAAAGACAGATTTTACAGAAGATATGACTTATAGTGAATATTTAGGTTTAGATAAAGTTTTATCAGCACAACATACATTAACAGATAGTCATGACGAAAAATTGTTTATTATCGTTCATCAAGTTTCAGAATTATGGATGAATCTCATAATTCATGAAATTAATTCTGCATGTGATGACGTTAAAAATGATCAATTTAAACAAGCGTTTAAAAAGTTAGCACGAGTAGGAAATATACAAAAACAACTCATTCAAGTATGGGAAGTATTATCTACGATGACACCGAGTGATTATTTAACGTTTAGAGATGATTTAGGTAGTTCTTCAGGATTCCAATCTTACCAAAATAGAATGCTTGAATATAGCCTCGGGTATAAAACGACACATGCGCTTAAAATATATGAAAAAGATGCTAACATATATAATTTGTTAAAAACGCAGCTTGAAAAACCAAGTATATACGATGAAACGATTAAAGCTATAAACAGGGCTGGTTTTAAGATTGATGAATCAGTATTAAATAGGAAAGTGACAGACAATCATGTTTCTAATGAATCAGTGAAAGAAGCGTTTAAAGAAATATATTTAAATGCAGAAACATATTTTGAGTTATATGAATTACTAGAGAAATTAACGGATGTTGAGGATAGATATAGTCAATGGCGATTCCGTCATATGAAAACTGTGCAGAGAATTATAGGATTTAAAGTAGGAACTGGTGGCAGCTCTGGTGTAAATTATTTAAAACGTGTTATAGATCATAGCTTCTTTCCAGAACTTTGGGAACTTAGAACAGAATTGTAAAAACAATAACAATTGCCGGAGTGGTACTACCAATGTGGGGCATAAATAAAGGTCTCAGGCTGGTAGTTCCGCTCCCTTCTTATTTCAAAAAAATTTATGAATTGCTCATTTCGCTGTCTTTAATATCAGTTATAAACATATGTCCTGGGGCATGTGTAATCATAATTTCTGGTTTAGCTTGAAGTGCGACAGATTGAGGTGTAACGCCACATCCCCAAAATACAGGGACCTCATTATTTTTAATTGTTACAGGGTCACCAAAGTCTGGGGTGTTGATATCTTGTATCTCAATTTCACTAGGCTTTCCTATGTGAATAGGTGTGCCGTGAACATCTTTAAATTGCGTTGTGATTTCTGTTGCTTTAATCGCATCTGCCATTGTCATTGGTCGCATACTCACAGTTATATTACCTTTGAAAACACCGCTTGTTGACGCCGGAATATTTGTAATATACATGGGTACATTATGTTTTTCTACGATGTGTCTCATTGGAATGCCTGCTTCTATTAAAGCGTGTTCGAACGTAAAGCTACATCCTATTAAGAAACTCACCATATCTTCTGTATATAAGTTCCTAATATCTTGATATGTATCAACTAACACACCATCTTTATACATTCTATATAACCCTACATCAGTTCTAATATCAGCATCTTTACCGTATTTTTTAAATGAAGTTGAACCTTCTTCTGAAACATCTAATAACGGACATGTCTTAGGATTTCTAAAACAAAACTTCAAAAAGTCATAGGCGTACTTTGATGGTAAAATGACGACATTTGCTTGTACATAACCTTTAGCCATCCCGCTAGTAGGCATTTCTAATTCACCACGTCTTATTAAACCTCTTATTTCATTCGGTAAAGCATTTTGTAAATCCATCACTAAATCCCCCTTGAATCTTAAATGTCTTGTATATCATATTATAACATTTTCTCTTTATATGATTGAGATGAATGACATATGGTAAAATGTTTGAGGATGAGAAACTAAATTAAAAATAAAAATATAGGGTGCTATTATGTTAAATTTATTTGTATTATTACTAGAAAGAGTAGGGCTCATTATACTTGTCGCTTACATCTTAATGAATACATCATATTTTAAAAATATGATGGGAGAGCGTGAACAATGGTACGTTAAATGGAGACTTATCATAGTATTTTCTTCATTTGCCTTGTTATCTAACTTTACAGGTGTAGCTATTAATAATGGTGAAGTGGTTTCAAGCATGATTTACCTTCATCTAGGACCAGAAGTTTCACTGGCGAATACACGTGTATTAACGATAGGTGTGGCAGGTATGATCGGCGGACCATTCGTCGGTTTATTTGTAGGTGTATTATCAGGTATATTTAGAGTTTACATTGGCGGAGCAGATGCATACACTTATTTAATTTCATCTATAGTTATTGGTTTAGTGGCTGGTTATTTCGGCCAAAGAGCGATGAAATCTAAAGGGTATTTATCTGTGAAACAAAGTGCTTTAATCGGTGCATCTACAGAAGTTATTCAAATGATATGTATTCTTGTGTTTTCCTCACAAAAAGCAGATGCACTAGAACTTGTTCAATTGATAGCATTACCTATGATTATTATTAATGGACTGGGAACAGCAATATTTATGTCCATTATTGTTTCAACTGTAAAACAAGAAGAGCAAATGAGAGCTATTCAAACGCAAGATGTATTGAAACTCGTCAATCAAACCTTGCCTTACTTTAAAGAGGGGTTAACAGAGTCTTCAGCAAACGAATCTGCTAAAGTGATTAAAGATTTAATGAAAGTTTCAGCTGTAGCTATTACAAATAAAACACATATTTTAGCGCATGTAGGGATTGCTAGTGATCACCACACTCCAGATAAAACAATCATTACAGATTTGTCTAAAGCCGTAATTGATACCGGTCAACAAAAAGAAGTATATTCTAGTAAAGAGATAGGGTGCCAACATCCTAACTGTCCACTGGAAGCGGCAATCGTAATACCTCTATATATACAAGGAGATATCGTAGGAACACTTAAACTTTATTTTACTGATTATCATGATTTAACATTCGTTGAGAAACGTTTAGCTGAAGGATTAGCGAAAATATTCTCGAGCCAATTAGAGCTTGGTGCTGTTGAAACACAAAGACAGTTACTTCAAGACGCTGAAATCAAGTCTTTACAAGCACAAGTGAATCCACATTTCTTCTTTAATGCTATGAATACAATTTCTGCATTAGTTAGAATTGATCATGAAAAAGCAAGACAACTATTATTACAAATGAGTCAGTTTTTCCGTTCTAATTTGCAAGGTACTAGAAATAACACAATTACAATTTCTAAAGAACTTGAGCAAGTTAGAGCGTATATTGCATTGGAACAAGCAAGGTATCCAGATCATTTTATTATTGAATGTGATATTCCTGAGCAATATGAATCAGCACTTATACCACCATTCGTAATTCAAATTCTTGTAGAGAATGCAATTAAGCATGCTTTTACAAATAGAAAAGATGACAATCGAATATGGGTAGAAGTCACGAGTGAACAACATAAAATTAAATTATCAGTGAAAGATAATGGTCAAGGCATTCCTGAAGAAAAGTTGGGGACAATCGGTAAAGTAATTGTAGAATCACAGTCGGGAACAGGTAGTGCACT
The DNA here is from genome assembly GCF_022386845.1 of Mammaliicoccus sp. C-M13. Classification (NCBI taxonomy): domain Bacteria; kingdom Bacillati; phylum Bacillota; class Bacilli; order Caryophanales; family Staphylococcaceae; genus Mammaliicoccus; species Mammaliicoccus sp. C-M13. The sequence continues at coordinate 50,082 of NZ_JAJNHQ010000006.1, forward strand.
TGAAAATTTAAATAGAAGGCTAATCGGTTTATTTGGTCCAACAGCAGAACTTAGCATTCATACTAGTCATTTAGGCACCGAAGTCCAAACTGAAATACCGTATAAACATATAGAGGAGGATATGTAATGCAAGCATTAATTGTAGATGATGAACCATTAGCACGTAATGAATTAAAATATTTACTTAATCAAATTGGGTCATTTAGTGATATTAAAGAAGCAGAAAATGTTGAAGAAACATTAGAGCATTTATTATCAAATGATTTTGATGTGATATTTTTAGATATTAATTTAATGGAAGAAAGCGGACTAGATTTAGCTAAAAAAATTAATAAAATGAAACATGTTCCACATATTATATTTGCAACAGCCCATGATACTTTTGCTGTACAGGCATTTGAATTAGAAGCTACTGATTATATATTAAAGCCTTTTGAAAAAGCACGTATTGAACAAGCTGTAAATAAATTAACTAGTAGTGAACAACAATCAGTAGTTGAACAATCCAATCATGACGGAACTGAAGTGTTACCTATTGAAATTAATGATCGTATTTACATTTTAAATATAGAAGATATTATAGCGATATCCGTCAATCAAGGTGTTACAACAATTAACACGACAGAAACAAAATATGAAACAAACGAACCACTCAGTTATTATGAAAAGAAACTGAGCCATGCCAAATTTATCCGTATCCACCGTGCTAGTATTATCAATAAAAAGCATATTCAGTCAGTAGAACATTGGTTTAATTCCACATACCAAGTGACGTTAACAGATGGTATAAAATTACAAGTAAGCCGATCATATATGAAGTTGTTTAAAGCGGAAATTGGATTGGTGTAATTTGGACATCAACTTATTGTAACTCACATATTAAATATTGCATCTCGGAATGAAAACGCTTTATTTAATGGTTTTCATATTAAGATAACCTTAAGAGATAAATACAGGAGGTTGTCGTTATGAAACAAGTTAATAACTTCTTTCAACAAGTATTAACGATATCAATCATATTATTGATATCACATATTATAGAAAGCTTTATGCCTATACCAATGCCAGCATCAGTAATCGGGTTAGTATTGATGTTTGTTGCACTTACTACGGGAATTGTGAAATTAGAACAAGTAGAAGCGGTTGGTACAGCGTTAACGAATAATATAGGGTTTTTATTCGTACCAGCAGGTATTTCCGTTATTAATTCACTGGGTGTTTTAAGTTCAAGTCCAATTTTAATTATTTTATTAATAATCATTTCCACGATTTTATTACTTGTTTGTACAGGAATATTTTCACAACTTATTATGAAACCAAGTGAAAAAACTGCTAAACAAACTAAAAATATTAAACGTAAAAGAGTGGCAGGTGATTACGCATGATGGAACATTTAGGCGTAAATACACCATATTTCGGAATAGGTTTATCAGTTGTCGTATTTTTATTAGGAACACTATTATTTAAAAAAACAAATGGATTTTTCCTATTCGCACCTTTATTCTTCAGTATGGTAGTAGGCATTCTATTTTTAAAAGTTACAGGCATACCATACGAAAATTATAAAATCGGGGGAGATATTATTAACTTCTTCCTTGAACCTGCAACAATTTGTTTTGCGATTCCTTTATATAAAAAGCGTGAAGTATTAAAGAAACATTGGCATCATATTATGGGAGGTATAGCAGTAGGTACAGTCTCAGCATTAGTTATCATCTATATTGTTGCGAAAGCTTTCCAATTCGGTGATGATATTATCGCTTCAATGTTACCACAAGCTGCAACAACAGCGATTGCTTTACCAGTATCTGAAGGTATTTCAGGCATTAAAGAATTAACATCACTTGCAGTTATTTTAAATGCAGTTATTATTATGGCATTAGGTAATAAATTGCTGAAACTATTCAACATAACAAATCCAATTGCACGTGGTTTAGCATTAGGAACAAGTGGACATACATTAGGTGTTGCTGCTGCGAAAGAACTAGGAGAAGTAGAAGAATCAATGGCCAGTATTTCTCTCGTATTAGTTGGTGTAGTGGTCGTAGCAGTTGTACCAATATTTGTACTGCTGTTGCTATAAGTTAACAAGTTTGGATTATAAATCCTGACTCAAAATAAATGGGAGTGGGACAGAAATCTCATTTTAATAAATAGATTTCGTAGTCCCACCCCGGCAAGGATGACTAGGGTTGGAAAAAGCTTGATATAAGCGCATTTTCAATCCAGTCAGCTACTGCCATTATCATAAATGAGGCTGAGACATGTATTTATGTCCCAGCCTTATTTTTTATGAAAGTTAAAGATTTTATTCGTGCATGCATGCCTAAGGTATAGCTCGAGACTGTAGTCTCTCACGCATACTATTTCCTTGGGCGTCAGCACTTCACAAAATTGTTAGTGAATCCAATAAGTAGTACGATTCTTAGTTTATTTGCTCATACAAGAATTATTTTATGTTCTTTCTACTAGTATCCATTTTGAAATGATAAAAGTTACAGGAACAGTTATGACGAGACCTATGAATGGTGCGAATATTTCACTTACATGTAGCCATTGTACAAAAATGTATAACAATAAAGTTTGTAATCCCATATTTACTATTTGAGTTAAAGGGAATTGTAAAAATTTCTTAACTGTTGGCTCAACATGATATACGAAATAACAATTTAAATAAAATGAAATTATAAAGCTTAATATAAATGCTGTAATATGACTCAATAAATAATTGAATTGTAGTATTTTTAATAACAATAAATAAATCCAATAATAGTTAACTGTATTAATGCCGCCAACTATGATAAATCGGACGATCTCGCCGTATTTTTTGTACATAAACAGTTGCTCCTTATATTAATAGAAATTGTTATACGACTAACCCGCGCTTATTACTATATTGTTCATATAATTGCTTCTGTGCTATTTCTTCTAGAATATCAACGACTGTTAATACTTCTTCATAACTTGTATATAGTGCAGTAGGCGCTAGGCGAATGACGTTAGGTTCTCTAAAATCAGGAATCACGCCTTTGTCTTTTAAAGCTAAACTAATACGATAAGCTTCATCATGTACAAGGCATACATGACCGCCACGTAAATAATCTTCTCTTAAATTTCCAACTGCATATCCATATTGAGTTAACTTCTCATCTATTAAATACATAAGATATGAAGTGATATGTAGCGATTTAGTTCGAATATCATGCATGCCAACTTCATTGAATATTTTCAAAACACCCTCAATAGGTGCCATGGAGAATAAGTTTGGTGTACCTATTTGCCAACCTGAAGCATCTTGTTGATGTTCAAATTCATGTTTAAGCTGGAATTGAGTTTCATCTTTATTTCCAAACCAACCTGCAAGACCAGGTATTTTTGAGAAATGCTTTTTATTAATATATAAAGCTGCTGTTGAGCCTGGACCAGCTGATAAGTATTTGTATGTACACCAAACACCAAAGTCGGCATCTACTCGTGTTAAATCCATATCAATTGCACCAATTGCATGACATAAATCCCATCCGATAATAATATTACGTTCTTTTGCTGCCATCGTGATTTTTTCCATGTCTAAAACTTGAGCACTACGATAAAGTACAGTAGGTAATAAAATGAGAGCAACATCGTCAGTCATAGCGTCGATTAAAGCATTTTCATCGATATAAGAACCATCACTGCTTTCCACAACTTTAACTGCGTCTTCAGGATTAAGTCCTTTTAACTTCACTTGGCTATCAACTGCATAACGGTCAGTAGGGAAATTTAAGTCATCTACTAATATTTTATATTTATCTTTAGTTGGTTTATAAAAAGTGCTAATCGCTTGGTGAATATTAGAAGTTGTACTACCAACAATAACAACTTCATTAGCGTCGACACCGATTAAAGGCGCCATATAAGAAGCGATATGTTTAGAATAATGATAGTATTTGCTATCATCTGTATTCCAAATTTTGATACCTTCCTTTTTCCATACTTCTAGAACATTGAGCAAGGCTTCTTCCGCATCTTTAGAAGCTAAACCTAATGAGTTTCCATCCATATAAATTTCGTTAGGTTGTATGTAAAAACGATCACGTAAGTAATGCAACACATCTGCAGTGTCTAATGCTTTAGCAAATTCCTTAGTTGTATTAAATGATGTATCCATTTCATTCATCCCCTTATATATGATTCATGATACTTTACATCAATTGTATACTTTCATTATAAAACGTACAAAGATAATGACAATATAAATAAAATCTCCCAATCTGAAAGTTAGAAGACTGACGGAGAGAGAGATTTTATTTATATTAGAATGTTTCACCTAAAGCTTTAGCACGTTTGATACCATCAGCTTTAATTTCTTCAGCTTTGTTAGGTTCAGCATTATGTCCTTCAACGATTAGGCTATCAACGTCAGTAATACCATAGAAGCCCATCATTTGTTTGATATAACGATCACCCATTTCTAACTCTGCTGCAGGACCTTCTGAATAATATCCTCCACGTGCTTGGATATGTAATGCTTTTTTATCTGGTAATAAACCAACAGGACCTTCAGCAGTATATTTAAATGTTTTACCTGCTACTGAAACAGAATCTAAATATGCTTTCATTACTGGAGGGAATGAGAAGTTCCAGAAAGGTGTTACGAATACATATTTATCTGCATTCACGAACTGGTTACTTAATTCTTCTAGACGTTTAACTTTCCCTTGTTCGCCTTCTGATAAAGCTTCAAATTCTTGACCCGATTGTAGTTTCCCCCAACCAGCAAATACATCCGCATCAATTTGAGGAATATATTCATTATATAAATCAATGTGAACAACTTCATCATTTGGATTTGATACTTTGTAACTTTCAATAAAAGCTTTAGCTGTAGCCATTGAGAATGACACTGTGTCATCGTGTGGATGAGCTGTTATAAATAATACTTGTGACATATAAAATCTTTCCTTCCCGTAATAAAAATTAAACTAACTATAAATAGTATACTCGAAAAGATTTTTTTAGCAATAGAATTAATTTATGAAAAACAGTGATATTACACTTATTTAAATATTATTTCATGAAAGTTGATTTTAATTACTTATTTATAGGGGTTAATATGATTCGTCCGATATTATATTAATAAAATTATGTAAAACTTTTGACTTTAGTTATAATTTAATTAACATATGGTATAAATAACACAAAACAAAGGGATGGTAGTAAATGAGAAAAAAATTATACATAATGCGACATGGACAAACGCTTTTTAACGAAAAACATAAAATTCAAGGTGCTAGTGATTCGCCATTAACTGAATTAGGAATAGAACAAGCCACGATGGCGAAAGAGTATTTTGATAAAGAGAACATTCAATTTCAATCGTTATATTCATCTACTCAAGAAAGAGCTTCAGATACACTAGAAATTATTTGTCCAAATAGACCATACACGAGATTGAAAGGTCTTAAAGAATGGAACTTCGGCTTATTCGAAGCGGAAAATGAAATGTTAAACCCACCACATAAAGAAGGAGAAACATCATATGGAGACTTTTTCGTAGCATACGGTGGAGAATCAAGTGTAGATGTACAAAAAAGAATGAGCAAAACATTATTAAACGTTATGAACACTGATGACGCAGAAACAATCCTAGCAGTAAGTCATGGTGGTGCGATGTTTATGTTCATACAAGACTGGTTGCCAATAAAATCAGTACAAAGAATAAAGTTTAGTAATTGTTGCATATTAGAGTTTGAATATGAAGACGGACAATTCAAATTTCTAGATGTCATTAATCCAACAGAAAAATAATTCAAGATCAGAGAAAAGGCTGAGACATTTATTTATGTCACAGCCTTTTTTCATGCAAATATACTTTTATTTTATTGATGGTATATAGAATCTTGAGTTTTCGTAGTGGAATGTGATGTCAGAATAGTCGAATGGTACACCTGTGCTTGTGTAGAATATTTGAGTGTATTCTAATGATGGTTCTCCTTCGCTTAATTCTAATTTTTCTGCTTGGTCTTTAGAGAGTTTGTCTACTTTAAAATAAATATCTGTAAATCCTACTTTTACTTTAAGATTATTTTCGATGTAATGAAAAATAGACCCAGTTGCAATTTCCTCATTCATATATAGCACTACATTTTTATTGAAATATGAAGTTTCTATACAGAATACTTTTCCATCCACGTATCTTATACGTTCTACGTAATATACCGTTTCATTTTCGGGTATTTTTAGCTGATTTTGTATATAAGATTCTGGCTTTACTTCAGTGACTTTTAAGATTTTACTTGTAACATCATGTTCTTTTAAATCATCAGAAAAGCCGTCAGCTGTAAACAGGTTTAAATACCCGTCTCTCTTTGGATTTCTTACATAAATGCCGCTTCCTCTAGCTTGATAAATCATGCCTTCTTTTTCTAGATTTTTCAGTGCATTAATGATTGTACTTTTACTTACATCATATTCTGTTTTTAATATTTCGACGCTCGGTAATTTATCCCCAGCTTCGTAATGTCCATCTTCAATAAGCGATGAGATGCGAGAAGCAATCTGTTCGTATTTAAGCATATTAATCCCCACTTTTATTATATTACCTATAATTATAGCATTTGTATAAGTAAATACACCAACTAAATTTGTATGGTACTTTACAAATTGTACCGGTATAATTATAATGTAAGTGTATACAGAGTTGATTAAAAAATAATCGAGGTGTCAATCATGGCTAATAAAAATGAAAAAATCGCTCAAGAAATCTTAGATGCTATAGGTGGCGAAGGTAATATTGTAAAGAGCACGCACTGTGCCACACGCTTAAGAATAGTATTACAACGTTCTGATCCGTCGGCTAAAGAAAAAGTTAAAAAAATAGACGGTGTGGTTACTGTTGTTGAAAATAATGGACAGTTTCAAATTGTAATCGGGAATAACGTTGGAGAAGTTTATAAATATTTTGAAGCTTTAACTGGGAAATCAAGTAACGAAGAAAAAGATACAGAAAATAAGGGTAGTGTTTTAAACAGAGTTATTGCAACGATGTCTGCGGTGTTTGCACCGTTTATTTATATACTCGCAGCAGCAGGTATTCTTCAAGGTTTACTTATTTTAATTAATTTAATTATTCCAGCATTTGAAAAGACTGGAACGTACGAAGTATTTAACTTTATCTCATGGGCACCATTTACGTTCTTGCCTATATTTATTGCCATTACGGCGTCTAAACATTTTAACGTAAATACATATATTGCTGTTGCTTGTTCAGCAGCATTAGTTACACCAGAATTAACAGGTATTATTGATAGAATTGGTGACGGAGAAACAGTTAGATTTTTCGGAATGCCTTTGACTGAAACATCATATACGTCATCAGTATTACCACCATTACTATTAGTTTGGATTTTATCTTATTTAGAAAAATACTTAAATAAAGTGATAAATGATGTTATAAAACCATTATTTGTACCATTTTTAGCTATTATCATCATGGTACCTTTAACATTATTAGTAATTGGACCGATTTCAACAGTTGTCGCACATGGGATCGCAAACGGTTATAACTCACTTGTTGAAGTGGCTCCTTGGTTAGCTGGAGCTATTATCGGTGGTGTATGGCAAGTCTTTGTAATTTTCGGTGTGCATTGGGGTATTACACCGGTTGTTCTTGCTAACTTTGAACAATACGGTAGTGATTCATTCCAAGCGTATCAAACTATAGCTGTAATTGCTCAAGTAGGTGCTGTAGTTGGTGTCCTTATTAAAGCGAAGAGCCAAGAAATTAAACGAATATCCTCTTCAGCTGGTATTACAGGTATATTCGGTATTACAGAACCATCTATTTACGGTGTGAACTTAAGATTTAAGAAACCATTTATTATCGCTTGTATTAGTGGTGCAGTAGGTGCATTTGTAGCTAGTTTCTTTAATCCTAAATATTATGCTTATGCAGGGTTACCAGGACCGATAACTATTGTGAATGGTTACAACGCGGATAATGCTGGTTCCATTTGGGGTATCTTAATTGGTTCAGCTATAGCAGTTATATTACCAATTATCTTGATACAAGTATTTGGATATGGAGAAGATACAACTGAGCAAGTTGAAGATGCTGATGTTAATAATTCAAATAAAGTAGCTAATAATGAAGAATTAGAGGTTTCACTGTCTGCGCCAGTTTCAGGAAAGCTTGTTAAATTAGAAGATGTGCCAGATCCAGTATTTTCAGGTGGCATGATGGGATATGGTGTCGCAATAGAACCATCACATTCTACAATTAATAGTCCTGTAGAAGGTAAAGTCACTATGATTGCACCTACAAAACATGCGATTGGTATTGATACTTTAGACGGTGCAGAGATATTAATTCATATCGGTTTAGAAACAGTTGAATTGAAAGGTGAAGGCTTTGAAGTACAAGTCTCAGAAGGAGATTCAATAAAAATAGGAACACCACTAGTAAAATTTGATAAAGAAGCGATATTAGAGAAAGGCTATAACACAATTACACCTGTGATTGTAACGAATAGTGCAGAATTTAGTGAAATTATGCCTGCCGATGCTACAAATGTAGAAGAAGGGCAAACAATTTTAAATATTATTAAAAAATAAAGGAGAAATTCATTATGGCTAAATTAGATAAAAACTTTTTATGGGGCGGCGCGTTAGCTGCAAACCAATTTGAAGGTGGGTATGATCAAGGTGGTAAAGGTTTAAGTGTACATGATGTCATGACAGCGGGTGAACACGGTAAAGCAAGAGAAATTACTGAAACAATTGAAGATGATAAATTTTATCCAAACCATGATGGTATAGATTTTTACAATAGATATAAAGAAGATATCGCTTTATTCGGTGAAATGGGATTAAAATGTTTACGTACATCAATAGCATGGACGAGAATTTTTCCAAATGGTGATGAAACAGAACCAAATGAAGAAGGCTTACAGTTCTATGATAATATCATCGATGAGTTGTTAAAATACAATATTGAACCAATATTAACATTATCACACTTTGAAATGCCTTTACATTTAGCACGTGAATACGGAGGTTTCAGAAACCGTAAAGTTGTAGATTACTTTGTCCGTTTTGCTGAAACAGTGTTTAACCGTTACAAAGATAAAGTGAAATATTGGATGACATTCAACGAGATTAATAACCAAATGGATACTAGTAATCCAATATTCTTATGGACGAACTCTGGTGTAACATTAGCAGAAGATGAAGATCCAGAAGAAGTATTATACCAAGTTGCACATAATGAATTAATAGCAAGTGCTTTAGCAGTATCAAAAGGTAAAGAAATCAACCCAGACTTTATAATTGGTAACATGATTTCACACGTTCCAATTTATCCATATTCATGTAACCCGAATGATATTATGGAAGCTGAAATCGCAAATCGTTTAAGATTCTTCTTCCCAGATGTGCAAGTAAGAGGTTATTACCCAGGTTATGCTTTGAAAATGTTCGAGAAAAATGGTTACGACATTAAGTGGCAAGAAGGCGACGACGAAATCTTGAAAAATGGTACTGTAGAATACATCGCATTTAGTTACTATATGTCTACAGTTGTAAAACACGATGAAGTAACAAGTGTTGAAGATAATGTGGTTAATGGCGGACTACCAAATTCAGTGAAAAACCCATATATTAAAGAAAGTCAATGGGGTTGGGCTATCGACCCAGTTGGTTTAAGATACACATTAAACGTGTTATATAATCGCTATCAATTACCATTATTTATTGTTGAAAATGGCTTTGGAACAACTGATGAATTTAAAGAAGATGGAACGATTGATGATCAAGAACGTATCGACTACTTAAGAGAGCATATCAAAGCTTCTATACAAGCAGTAGATGAAGATGGCGTAGACTTAATGGGTTATACACCTTGGGGTATTATCGATATCGTATCATTCACAACTGGAGAAATGAAAAAACGTTACGGTCTAATTCATGTTGATCGTGATAACGAAGGTAACGGTACATTAAAACGTACTAAGAAAAATTCATTCTACTGGTTTAATAATGTGATTAAGACAAACGGTGAAGAACTATAATTAAAACGTGTAAATTAAATATGAAGTTAAAGAAGAGCTAAGGGTATCTCCTAGCTCTTCTTTGGTATGGAACATTAAAAAGCGAGTGTTAATTCTGTTATTGGATTAATTAAGCCAAAAATCCAATAAGATCCGTTTTGTTGGATTAATTAAGTCGAAAATCCAATAAGATCCGTTTTGTTGGATTAATTAGGACGAAAATCCAATAAGCACCCTTTTTGTTGGATTAACTAAGTCGAAAATCCAATAAGCACCCTTTTTGTTGGATTAATTAAGTCGAAAATCCAATAAGGGCCCTTTTGTTGGATTAAGCAGGGCATAAATCCAATTAATGTGTTTCACCTAATGCTATTTTGATATCTTCGTCATTTTCATTAATAGCACTGATAGCGGCTTCTAATCCTTTCGCAATATTTTCGATGGACATTGATGGTTGTTCTGGTTTGTTGACGACTTGTTCTGGTGTGTATGGTACATGGATAAATCCGAATTTTAAATCATTGTAGTATTTATCTGCTATATAGCCTAATTGGTACAAAATATGGTTACATACAAATGTACCTGCTGTATTAGACAACCTTGAAGGAATACCACTATTTTTAATAGCGATGGTCATTCGTTTTACGGGTAGTGTTGAAAAGTAAGCAGTTTGTTCGTCTGTTTGTATAGGTTCATCGATAGGTTGATTGCCTTCGTTATCTGGAATTCTAGCATCGTCTAAATTGATACCAACTCGTTCTGGTGTTAATTCAAATCTTCCGCCTGCTTGTCCAACTGCTAATACAGCATCAAAATGATCTTGTTTTAATTGCTCTAATATTATTGATTTTGATTTATGGAATACTGTTGGTATTTCTAGTTTTATAATTTCATTGCCATTAATTTTTGTAGGTAATAAATTGACGGCTTCTAATGCTGGATTAATATTTTCGCCACCAAATGGATCAAATGCTGTGATTAAAATTTTCATGATTATTCGCCTCTTTATAAATCGATATTTTATTTCATTATAGATGTACTCAAGTTAATTTCAAAATGACATTCATTTTAATATGCTCAAAAGGTTGAATTATTAAACAGTATTAATTCATAATTAAGCTATAGAAGTTAAATGTTATTTTAGAATAATGTTTTAAATAAAGGAGTACTTAATATGACAGAAAGAAAATTAGTCGCTGAAAAATCAATCGATGTAAACGTCTATGATATCGACGCTATGGGTATTGTGAGCAATATAGTATATATAAAATGGTTTGAAGATTTACGTAATGCATTTATTGATCAATATATGACGATTTCAGAGATGATGAAATCTGATATCTCGCCTATACTTATGCATACAGAAGCGGATTACAAAGCGCCGTTAACGATTCATGATAAACCAGTAGGTCGTTGTTGGTTAGTAAAAGTTAGCAAAATGAAATGGGAATTAGAATTTGAAATTGCTACTTCTGAACAAGTGCATTGTACTGGTTATCAAAAAGGTGGTTTCTATAATGTTGTTACCGAGAAAGTTGTGAAATCGCCAGAAATCTTTTTAAATATCTAAGTGAGGTCTAAATGATGAAATCGAGTATAAATGATTTAAACAAACTGATTGCTGTTTTTGATGCTGGTATTGGAAGTTACTCAATAGTAACATTACTAAAAAAAGAATTTCCTGAACAAGATATTATATATTTAGCAGACCGTAATCAATTTCCATACGGATATAAATCAAAAGATGATTTAAAAAAGGTAATAAGAAGTACATTGACGTACTTAGAAAATTGGAGTCCCAGTTTAATCGTTGTTGCTTCTAATGCACCTTCTATTACAGTTCTAGATGATGTTAAAGATGAATACGAAACTGAAATTTTAGGTGTTTATCCACCTATAAAAGAAGCGATAGAAAAATCAACATCAAAGAATATTGGTGTTTTAGGTGTTCAATCACTAATAGAAAGTGATGAAATGCTTCATTATATTGAACAAGAAGCGGCAAGCGATGCGACAGTTCAAACATATAATGCATCAACTCTAGTTGAACTTGTAGAATCGGGTGCATTTTTATCAGATAAATATCGAACATTAATTACAGTTAAACGCTTTATGGATAATATAATTGAACAAGATGAAACAATAGATGTATTCACGTTGTCATCAACACATCTGTCATGGTTATATAGTTATTTAAAAGAACTGTATCCACATATTCAATTTATTGATTCAGCAAATGAAATTATAAATAAAGCTAATATATATACATCTAAAGGTACAGGAATGATTAAAGCACTTGTCACAACAAACGAAAAATATACACTACAAGAGTTTAAAAAGATGCTACAAAACTTCAATGTACAATTAAATTTAGAAGAAATTGAAATATAACAGGCTGGGAAAAATAACTTCCTAGTCTGTTTTTATTATATTGGTAGTAGCTAACCGGAAGGCATATATACTCCGATAGTATGAATTTAATGGAAAAGTGACAAAATTCAGACATTTTTATTTTTAAATTAATTTTTTGTGATAAAATTTTAAGGTGTATATAAAAGGGGAGGGTGGCAGTTTTGAAAGTATTTATTAAATTAGGTTGGTTTATTAAAGCTGAACTAAAAAATTATATTTTAGGTATATTTATTCTTTTATTAGTTGCTTTAATTGATTTATTACCACCACAAATAATTGGACGAGTAATTGATGGGATTACACTTCAAACATTAACGGGAAAAATGCTTATAATTTACCTCGTCATATTAGTAGTTGCGGCGATCCTTACATATATTTTCCGGTACTATTGGAGAATTATGATATTTGGGGCGAGTATGAGGTTGGGGAAAATATTAAGATCTAATCTTTATCATAAATATACTTCAATGAGCCCGTCTTTTTTCCAAAAGAGACGTACAGGGGATTTAATGGCGCATGCAACAAATGACATTAGAGCAGTACAAAACACAGCTGGTTCTGGTGTGTTGACAATAGCTGATTCTCTTATAACAGGTGGGTCTGTGCTCATAACAATGGCAATTACAGTTGATTGGCGATTAACACTTATCGTTATGATACCTTTGCCAATTATGATTGTATTAACTAGTTATTATGGTAAATTGCTGAACAGAGGTTTTAAGAAGGCCCAAGCAGCCTTCAGTCAGCTGAATGATAAGACACAAGAAAGTATAGCCGGGATTAAAGTAACAAAAACTTTCGGTTATGAAAAAGATGACCAAGAAGATTTTAAAAAATTAAGTGACGATGTTGTTTATAAAAACTTAAAAGTTTCTAAAATTGATGCGTTATTTGATCCGACAATAATGTCAGTAATAGGTGTGAGTTACTTTTTAGCGATTTTCTTCGGAGCTAGAATGGTGATTCAAGAAGATATTACAATTGGACAACTTGTTACATTCACAACTTACTTAGGCATGATGGTATGGCCATTATTAGCTCTTGGCCTGTTCTTTAATATTGTACAAAGAGGACACGCATCATATGAACGTATTAATGAAATAACAAATGTGAAAAATGATGTTGATACAAATGTAGAAACAGAAACAATTCCTGAAGGGGATATTCAATTTGATATTGATACATTTCACTTTCCGGATGATGATAGTTTAGCACTACGCGATATAAAATTCACAATTTCAAAAGGTTCTACTATCGGTATTGTAGGTCGTACTGGCTCAGGAAAAAGTGCTATCATCCGTTTGTTATTAAGAGAGTTTGATACTGCACAATCTAGCGAAATTAAATACGGTAGCAAACCAATTCGTTATTATGACATCAGTCATTTAAGAGCTCAATTTGGATATGTACCTCAAGATCATTTCTTATTCTCTACTTCAATTAGAAACAATATTGCTTTCAGTAACCCTGAAATTGATAATCAATACATCTATGAAGCGAGTCGATTGAGTTATATTCATAATGATATTTTAGCGTTTCCGGAAGGGTATGACACAGTAGTTGGAGAACGTGGTGTTTCTTTATCAGGAGGACAGAAACAAAGAATTTCGATAGCACGTGCTTTAATCATGAATCCACCTGTGCTTATTTTAGATGATTCATTGTCGGCAGTTGATGCTGAAACGGAAGAACATATTTTAGAAAATATGCAAAATGTCCGTCAAGGTAAAACGAATATTATTACTGCACACAGAATGAGTGCGGTGAGCCATGCTGACATGATTATCGTTATGGATAAAGGTACGATTATCGAAAGAGGTAAGCATTCAGAATTGATGGCAAACAAAGGATGGTATTACGAAACATATCAAGCACAAGCATTACATGAAGAGCTTGCGAGTAGCTTAGATGAAATAGCGAAAGGGGATGAAGAAGATGGCTCAAAATCATAATTTGACAGCTAAAGATCAATTTCAAGTTTTAAAACGTTTGATCAAATATACATTCCCTTTCAAAGGTATTATTTTATTAGCATTTATCATGTTGACGATTTCAACAATAGCGAGCATTGCAACACCGTATATGGTTAAAGTATTTATTGATGATTACTTAACACCACAAGTGTTCCCCGAAAGTGATATTACATTACTGATTGTTATATTTTTCGTCATTCAAATTGTTGGCGCTATAACAACTTATTGGAACGTATATTTATTTCAATATCTTGCATTTAAAGTAATACAACAATTAAGAATAGACGCATTTAATAAAATTGGGAAATTAGGGATGCGTTACTTTGATAAGGAATCAGGCGGAAGTATTGTATCAAGACTTACTAATGATACTGAAGCTATAGTAGAAATGTTTATTGGTGTATTCTCATCATTCTTAATGGCAATATTTATGGTCATTTCTAGTTATGTCATGATGTTTATACTTGATTTTAAACTTGCGTTAATGGCTTTAATATTCTTGCCAGTCATCATACTTGTATTAGCATTATATAGAAAATATTCAGCTATTTATTTTTCACAGGCACGACAGCTCTTGTCAGATTTGAATGCTAAATTAGCAGAATCTATAGAAGGTATGCGCATTATACAAGTATTTAACCAAGAGAAAAGATTACAAAATGAATTTAATGAGATTAACGATAAGCATTATGATTTTAATATGAGAACAGTTAAAATTGACGGTTTATTATTGAGACCAGCTATAAGCATGATTTCAATATTTGCCGTTGTAATGATACTTGGATATTTCGGAGTATTAAGTTTCTCTGGAGGTGTTACAGCTGGTGTTGTATTTGCTTTTGTACAATATATGGAACGCTTCTTTGAACCTATTAACCAAGTCAGCCAAAACTTAAACGTATTACAGCAAGCGTTAGTGTCAGCAAGTCGTGTATTTAAGCTTATTGATAACGATATGTTGGAACCAGAGCAACATGAAAACCCTAATTATCATATAACGGATGGTAAAGTTGAATTTAAGCATGTTACTTTTAGTTATGATGGTAAGACAGATGTTCTAAAAGACATTACATTTACAGCTAATCCAGGAGAAACAGTCGCGTTAGTCGGTCATACTGGATCTGGTAAAAGTTCGATTATAAACTTGTTTATGAGATTTTATGAATTCAATCAAGGTGAAATTTTAATCGACAACCAATCTATAAAAGAAATGCCGAAATCTGAATTGAAAGGTAATATCGGTCTTGTGTTACAAGATGCATTTATATTCTTTGGAACGGTCGCATCAAATATTAAACTTTATCATCCTACAATGACTTTTGAAAAAGTACAAGAAGCGGCAGATTTTGTACACGCAGACCAATTTATTAATTTATTACCTGATAATTATGAGCATGAAGTGATTGAAAAAGGAAGTGCCTTTTCAAGTGGTGAAAGACAACTACTAGCATTTGCGAGAACGATGGCGAGTGAGCCTAAAATATTAATATTAGACGAAGCAACGGCTAATATTGATTCTGAAACAGAAGCACAAATTCAAAAATCACTAGCAAAAATGCGTAAAGGTAGAACAACTTTAGCAATCGCGCATAGGTTATCAACAATTCAAGACGCAGATCAAATTCTTGTGTTAAATAAAGGTGAAATTGTAGAACGAGGCACACATGATGAACTGATTAAACAAGATGGTATTTATCATAAAATGTATTTACTTCAAAATGGTTGAAAGTAAAACATACCCCCAACCCGGCAATTTAAAATTAAACGGATTGGGGGTGTTATTTTGAAGATGATATTTCTCTCTGACAACCTTTTCTTATAAATTTATGTATAATAAGAACTATTAGATATTTTTAAGGAGGATTTAACATGGGAGCTTTTGATGTAGACTATAATAAAATAACTGAGCGAACAGAGTTTCCTTATGAAATAGAGGTTACACATCATACATGGATTGAAATGACCGATGGTGTTCGATTGTCAGCAAAAATATGGCAACCAAAAAAGTCAGGAACAACTAAAGGTGCTGTGCTAGAGTACTTACCTTATAGAAAAGATGAGTTTACTGCTTTACGAGATGAAATAAGACATAAATATTTTGCTGGATTTGGATATACGGCAATTAGAGTGGATATAAGAGGAACAGGTGACTCTGAAGGTATTATTGAAGATGAATATCCTAAACAAGAACAAGATGATGCAATTGATATTATTAAATGGATTGAATCTCAAGACTGGTCTAATGGTTCAGTTGCAATGATTGGTAAGTCTTGGGGTGGCTTCAATGGTTTACAAGTAGCCGCTAGACAACCGGAAGCTTTAAAGACAATCATATCTTTATGTTCAACAGATGACCGATATGCTGATGATGTTCATTATAAAGGCGGTACAATGATGGCATCAGATATGCTTTGGTGGGCATCAACTATGTTTGCTTACAATGCAAGACCAGCTTTCCCTAAATATTTTGGAGAGGACTGGTATGACAATTGGATAGAAAGATTAGAACAAACACCACCTTTTGTAGATGAGTGGGTCAAACATCAAACAAGAGATGAATATTGGAAACATGGTTCTATTAATGAAGATTATACACAAATTCAAATTCCAGTCTTAACAATGAGTGGTTGGGCTGATGGTTATACGAATGCTGTATTCCGTTTGATGAAACATTTAGATGTTCCTAAAAAGGCGGTTATCGGACCTTGGGCACATGAGTTCCCAGACGTAGCTATTCCAGGGCCACAATTTGGCTATTTACAAGAAGTTGTTTCTTGGTTAGATAAGTGGATGGGCGATAAACAAACTGAAAATCATCGTGATGAATTTTTAGTATATTTACAAGATAGTGTTGAACCTAAAACAACTTATGATTATCGAGAAGGTAAGTGGTTAAACTTACTAAATGAAGAAATTACGACGAAAAATTTATTCGCTGGTACGACGAGAGAAATTCAACTAAAGAATAAACAACAACATGGGTTATATTCAGGAGTATTTTGCCCATTCGGTCAAGACGGTGACTTACCAGACGACCAAACAATTGATAATGCTTTAGCTAATTCATTAATGTTGGACATGTATGGCGACACCCTAAATATTATGGGTCAACCAGTAGCAAAATTACGCGTTAAGTCAGATTGTAAAGAAGCCAATATACATATTCGCTTAACAGATGTGCATCCAGATGGATCAAAAACACTTGTTACTATGGGACAATTCAATTTAAACCATTATAAGAGTAATGAATTCCCTGAAGATTTACCAGTAGACGAGTATATAGATGTAGAAGTACCTTTAGATGTTATTGGTTATCAAATACCAGAAGGTCACATGGTTGAAGTTTCTATCGCACCAACATATTGGCCACAAATTTGGCCGAGCAAAGAAATTGTTAAATTAGATGTTGATTTAGAACATTCTAAACTAGATATACCATTAGTACGTGAGTTCACAGAAGTTAAACTAGAACATGAATTTTCAGAAACAGCCAAACCATTAGAAAAGATTATTCATAGAGACGGTTCAAGAACTAGAGATATAACGAAAAGGTTAACAACGAATGAATGGATACTATCAGACTACTCAGATGAAGGCTTGAGAACATTGAAAGATAGTAATATCACTTACGGTACAGAAAATATGAACGTGTATACAATAAAAGAAGATGATCCACTTTCAGCAAAAGTACAATGCGACTGGAAAGTAATATTGAAAGATGATGACATAGATACAGAAGTTGAAACATACAGCACCATGTCATGTGACGCCGAATACTATTACTTGAGAAATGAAGTAATTGCATATAACGATGGTGAACAATGCTTTACGAAGACATGGGAAAATAAAATTAAACGAAATTATACTTAAACAAACACAAAATAATTCTCCTAACCCGTTGGATTTTTAATTAACGGATTAGGAGAATTTTTTCATATGTGGTTTCGAAAGTGTGGGGTTATACTCATCGATAAAGTTTGAGATGTGAGAAACAATATCGTTAGCCCAATAAAATTTATATGAAGTAGAATTAACTTTATAAGAAAAATTTAAATAAATATATTGATAATAGAGCTAACAAACCACCGGAAATTAAATAGATTATTACTATTAGCATTGTTCTTCCAAACTCTATCGTTTTATTTTGTTCTTTTATAACAACATCTAAATCTTGATTATTCATAAATGCTATGATTTCTTTATATGTTTTTATATTTGTATTCTTTTTGATTTTTTCAAGTTTCAGAGCTGCATACATACTAATTGACCATAAAACTAGTAATGGTAAAAAAAACCAATATCCAGGTAAATATAAGGAAGGTCCTATAGATAACACTGCTAATACACTGAAAATAATCATTCTTTTTGAGTATTTATCCATATTTGCATTTGCTATTTTATTTTCCATAATCTCAATATCTCCTTTCACTAATTCATCTAAAGAAACATTAAAAATAGTACTTAATAATAATAAATTTTGAACATCTGGGTAGCTTCTACCATTTTCCCAATTTGAAATTGTCTGTCTCGAAACAAATAGTTTTTGTGCAAGGCTGTCTTGGGACAAGTTTAAATTTTTTCTCCTTGATTGGATTTGTTTACTCAAATTCACGATGCCTTCTCCTTTCTATGGATATATAATAATCGAGTAAAATTTAAAGGTCTATCTAAATATTTTAGAATTCATCTTATTTTAATGATAAAGATATTTGACATTGTATTTAGCGCTCATTCTAGATATAAAGGTACTGATAATTCATAAAAGAAGACCACCCGTTTAACGGGTAGTCTTCTTGAGTTAATTCAGTAATAAATCAAAATCAACCATTTAATTAAGTACAGCTAACCATTAATTAATATATCGGTAAGCCATAAGTTCTTGTAACATTCTTATTTCTTCTTGTAGTTTGGCACCGATGTTAGTGTCGCGTACTTTTTTACGTTCGAGTTCTTCGTCTACAACACGTCTGACAGACAATTCATCTGCGCCGTTCAGAAGTACGTTTTCTTTTGTGCCAAAGTGTTTATGCGCCACTAGTTGCATGCCGAATGAGTTATAAAGTAATGTATAGCCAGCGATACCTGTCGTTGATTGGTACGCTTTTGAAAAGCCACCATCGATAACAATCATCTTACCATCTGCTTTGATTGGGTTTTCACCGTCTATTTCTTTAACTGGTGTATGACCATTTATGATGCGTCCTTGTTCTGGGTCTAAACTAAAGTCTTGCAACATGTTACGACACATTTGACTGTCTTCTCTTAAGTAATAGTAAGGATTTTTTTCTTCCTTGTGCGAAGCTTTATCTTTAATGAAATATCTTTCAAAAGTAGTCATGGCACGCTTTCCAAATAATGAAGAATATTTACCTGTCCATAAGTACCAAATCAAGTCTGTTGATAAATCATCTGTTTGTTCTTTATTTGCGAATGAAACTCTAATGTGTTGTTCGAATTGATCGAGTAATTCGCGACCGTTATACATTTCACCGTCGATTTCCATTTCTTCCATTTTTCCATTTTCATCTACTGGTATGCATCCATGTATTAATAAATTACCATTATATCTTAAATATAAGTTTCCTTTTTTCATTAAGAAGTTCATATGACGTTTTAATTTTTCAGACTCTTGCACTGATAATAGAAGTTTATTAATCACTTCTTCTTCTTCTCTGTTTAATTGTGCAGGATTATTACGATCTACAGTTTCAAAGCATGTATTTTCAAGTGAATAAGTTTTGCCGTAAATCGTAACTTCATTGTTATCGTAATCTACTTTTTCTAATATAAGGCGTTCTTCCATATCGAATGAAGGTCTACGTTTAATAATAGGGCTTTCTAATTTGAATTGTATAATTGCGATAGCTTGATGTATCTTCGTTATTTGTAATTTTTCTTCTTCGGATATTGCTTTGTCTGCATGT
Organism: Mammaliicoccus sp. C-M13; assembly: GCF_022386845.1. Classification (NCBI taxonomy): domain Bacteria; kingdom Bacillati; phylum Bacillota; class Bacilli; order Caryophanales; family Staphylococcaceae; genus Mammaliicoccus; species Mammaliicoccus sp. C-M13. Next base: position 70,419 of record NZ_JAJNHQ010000006.1, read on the forward strand.
TCTTTTGGATGAAAGGCAGAATTATCTTTATAATATTTTTCAGCTAAATTGACTAATGGACGTAAATTAATACCGTATGCGTCTTCTATAATGTCCAAGTTATCGTAACGCGCACAAATTCTTAAAATATTTGCTAAACATACTTTTGAACCTGCATAAGCGCCTATCCAAAGTACGTCATGGTTACCCCATTGAATATCAACTGAATGATAATTAATTAATGTTTCCATAATTTTATCTGGGTCTGGACCACGATCATAAATGTCACCGACCACATGTAAGTGATCCACGACTAAACGTTGTGTTGTATATGCTAGACCGATAATTAATTTATCTGATTGTCCAAGAGAGATGATTTTTTGAATAATTGTTTCATAGTAAGTAGTTTTATTATTATAAACGTTACTTTTATACAGTAGTTCTTCAATTATGTATACAAACTGTTTCGGTAAAGCTTTACGAACTTTTGAACGTGTATACTTACTTGAAGCGTAAGAAATCAATTCAATCATTTGTTGGATTGTTTCAATGTACCATTCGTTTAATGCTTCTTTAGATGAAAATTGATTTTTTATTAATTTAAGTTTTTCTTCAGGATAATAAACTAAGGCAGCCAGACTGCTGATTTCATCTTCAGAAAGTCTGTCTTTAAAAATATCATTAATTTTAGCTCTTACGTTACCAGATCCATTTCGGAGCACATGTTGGAAAGCGTGGTATTCACCATGTAAATCACTAACAAAGTGTTCTGTACCTTTTGGTAATTCCATTATAGATTCTAAATTTATGATTTCAGTTGCTACTTTCTCTTCAGCATCAAATTTTTCTGCTAATAAGTCTAAATATTTTTCTTTTACATGTTGATTGATGTTCTCTGTCATTCTAGTCACTCCGTTCGTATAATTGATGAGTTAAAACTTTAAATAATAGACATCATTTGAGATATAGTATAACACATTAAATAATTTGATATTAAGATTTATACTCACGATATTTAGGGTATAAATATAATGAAATGGAGGTTGATTAAGGTGAGTTGTGATATCAATAGAATTTATGAAGATTACGATAAAGACAATGTTAGAGTGCTTGTCGATAGAGTATGGCCACGTGGCATCTCTAAAGAAAAGGCAAATCTAGACCATTGGATAAAAGAAATCGCACCATCTGATTCACTGAGAAAATGGTTCGGACATGACCCGGAAAAATTTGATTCATTTAAGAAAAAATATAAAGAAGAACTTAAATCAGGTGAACAAAAAGAAGCACTCGATCAACTCAAAGACATTTATAAAGAAAATAATGGTAATGTCGTATTATTATATGGTGCGAAGGATGAAAAACATAATCAAGCAGTAGTTCTAAAAGAATTTCTAGATCATCAATAATCAATAAACACCCTCTAATGTATTGTATTAATCTATACATTAGAGGGTATTATATTTATTGTATTGATTTTCGTAAGTTATGATATAGCGTTTCGGCTTCTTCTAAATGTGAAACGCCATGTACATTCATACGTCCATCTGCAAAAAATGTCATCTTATAATCTTTGAATGAAATCAATTTGACGTAATCATTTTCTTTCAAAACATCACCTGGGAAATAATGCGCTAAGTTAAATGTCTTTTCTTTAAATCTAAATAAAAATGCATCTCCGCACAACGCTTCTATTGATGACATATGTTGCTTATCTAGGATGTTGTAATGACCATGTACACAAACAGGGCATTGTTGATTTTTCAGCATATCAATTTGAGTACTACGTGTATTCATTTCGAAACAATCTAATGTTATAAGTTTCTTAGAAAATCCTTTCCCAGCAATATATCGTAATACTTCGGATACTTCAAAGCTTGCTACTTGATTAACGACTGGTGGTAAGACACCGTTTATAGCACAACTTTCTCCTGTTTCTGGAACATTCTCTAAAATGCATTTTAAACATGGTCCTTCAAAATCAATTGCATATACTGTTCCTTTACTCCCGACAGCTGCACCATAAACCCAAGGGATTTGTAGTTTATGACATACTTCGTTAATTAAAAAGCGTATATCAAAATGATCCATGCCGTCTACTATGATGTCTGGTTGATATTGTTTAATCATTTCTTCAATGTTAGATGGTGTCAGCTCTTTATTCACAGCATTTAACGTTACATGTTGATTAATCTTATTGATTTTATCGCGTAAAGCGACAACTTTAGGTCGCATATCATAAGCATCTGATTCATCATATAAAGCTTGTCTATGAAGGTTAGAGATTTCTACTATGTCCATATCAACAACTGTTAAATGATGTGCACCAGCTCTTGCAAGTTGTTCAGCAACGTGACTACCTAATGCACCTGCACCCATAATCATTATCTTAGCTGTTTGTAATTGATGCTGACCATTTTTACCAAATGGTTGGAACTTTGTTTGTCTATCATAGCGATCCATTATAGAAAACCTAAACCTTCAGTAGGGCTAGATGCTTGTGCAGTATATTTTACTGGAATTCTACCCGCTTCATAACTTAATCGCCCAGCATCAACGCCTAATCTCATTGCTTCAGCCATTTTTACAGGGTCTTTAGCACTGGAAATAGCAGTATTTAATAGGATTGCATCAGCACCTAGTTCCATCGCATAACAAGCATCTTTTGGAGAACCAATTCCAGCGTCAACAATGACAGGCACTTCAGATTGCTCAATAATATATCGCAAATTAAGTGGATTATTTATGCCTCTACCAGTACCGATAGGAGAAGCTAAAGGCATAATAGCGTGTACGCCAAGTTCTTCTAAACGTTTAGCTAGTACTACATCACATGAAATGTATGGACATACGATATAACCTTTCTCTAATAAAATTTCACAAGCTTTATAAGTTTCTATTGGGTCAGGTAGCAGTGTTTTGTCATCTCCAATTACTTCGACTTTAATCATGTTACAAAGGCCTGCATGTTGTGCGATTTCAGCTATACGCACAGCTTCTTCTGCAGTATGTGCACCGGCAGTGTTAGGGAATGTAACAAACTGTTTTAAATCAACATTAGCTAATGGGTTTGGCAATGATTTATCATATAAATTCATTCTTCTCACAGCGAACGTTAATACATCAGTTTGTGACGCTTTAATCGCTTCTGATTGTGTTTTTTCATCTTCAAATTTCCCTGTTCCTAATAATAATCTTGAGTTTAATTCATATGGTCCTATTTTTAACATTTTATCCGCCTCCAACAAATTCTAGTAATTCTAGTTGATCTGATTCTCTAACAATTGTTTCGTTGAAATTTTCCTTTTTAATCAGTGATCCATTGAATTCTACGATGATTCTTTCTTGGTCTAATTCAAGGGATGATAATACTTCTGTAACAGGTAAATCTTGTTCAAAATTAAATTCATCTCCATTGATAATACATTTCATAATTCAACACTCCTTTTTGCTTTAAATCTTTCTAATATAGATGGTGTATGATCATTGATAATCCATTCGGACATTAACTTACCAATAATAGGTGAGAGGAGTATGCCATTCCGATAATGTCCAGTGACAAGAAATAGTCCGTCATCAACTTCGTCCATGATTGGCCATTCATTTTCAGTGTAAGGTCTGATGCCAGACCACTTGTGAATAACATTGCTTGATTTTAATGCTGGAACATACTGTGCTGCTTCATTAAATAACCAGCTTTCACCTTCTTTAGAAGTGCCTACAGAAAAGTCATTCATATAACTAGTAGCACCAACAAGAAATCTATTTTTAGCTTTAGGTACGATGTAACAACCATTGGTCATAAATAAAGTTTGTTTTAAATCTACTTGATTATTTTCTAATAGAAGAACTTCTCCTTTAACTCCAGTTATTTGAGGTGCGATAGTGGAGTCATGGATTAATTCATGACTCCAAGCACCTCCAGCTATTACAACTTTTTTAGCTTGAAGCACATCATGGGAAGTTTCGATATTATAATAATCACGTTTCTTAGTTATGTTTGTAACTTCTGTTTTATAAAATCGATCAACTCCTTTATTGGTAATAGATTCAAGCAATGCCTTTGTATATTTAGAAGCATTGATTTGTCCATCACCTGGTATATAAATTGCTTGGTTATGAAAATCTATATAACCATTGGATAAGCTTTGCAATGAAGATTTATCGAGCGCTTTTACATGTTCATCATGCTGACTTAAAAAAGTATACTGTTTATTTAAATGAGCAATATCATTAATATTAGAAGCCATCTTAATTAATCCATGTGATTCAAATTCGATATCGATATTAGTCTCATCGTATAAATCTTCAGCTAAATCTTTGAAGTAACGTCGAGAATGTATAGCGAGTTCATATAAAGGTGAATAATTTTCAAATTCGTTTTGAGCGCCAAGCATGCCACCAGCTTTATAAGAAGCATGTAATCCTGGTACATCTCTATCAACAACTGCTATTGAACTATTTGATTTGTCGGAAAGAGCGCGTGCAATAGACATACCGATGACGCCAGACCCTACAATTAGAACGTCATACATAAGATTCCCACTCCTTTCTTAATGATTTAATGGCAGAATTTCCAGCATTTCTAAAGAAAGAAATCGCACATACACCTTGAAAACCTTTTGGCAGCTTTTGTATTGTATGCTCATCAATTCCGCCTATAGCGAAAATAGGTATATCGATTGAAAGTACATTTTTAATCTCTTCTAAAGACCTAGGTTTTGCTCCTTGCTTTGAAGAAGATTCAAAGACATGACCAAAAAATACAAAATCCAAATTGTTCTTTTGGGCTTTTGTCACGGTCTCAATGTTGTGAGTAGACATACTTACTGAAATGTCTGGATGTTGTTTTTTAAATAAAAAAGCTTTTGCATCATTTTCTTTAAAATGTACATACTTTAAATCAAAAGTTGCTACTAATGAAGTATGTGTGTGCAACATTATTTTATTTTTTGGAAAACCGATTGTTATTAAATAGTCGATGGTTGCAAATAATTTTTGATGATTCATAGGTGTTCTTAACAACAGTAAATCTATATGTTCTGATATTTCGATGTAATGATTTAAATCTTCTTTTGTTAAAATTTGATAAGGTGTTATTGCGATAAACAATTGAATCACTCCAAATAAAAAAGCGCTATTTTTCTTAGTAGAAAAATAGCGCAAATTAGCTTCAATAGGTACGCCACTTTCCTACGCCAGTACGAACTGGATCAGGTTCTGGGAATCCTAAAGTCACTACTTCAGTCTCAGCCTTTGATAAAGGCACTTCCAGTGGTCATTTATTTAATTATTAATGTCATTGTACAATTAAAATGGAAATTATTCAAATTGAATAAATAAAAATTATAATTTAACTGGTCCTCCAGGTCCTACTGGAAGGCCTAATAAGAACCATATAAGCATGATTATGGTCCAAACGACACCGATAATAATACTGTAAGGTAATAAGTGTGCGATTAAAGTACCGAGTTTAATATTTTTATCATACCTTTGTGCAATGGTTAATAAGAATGGTAAATACGGAATCATTGGCGTAATAGGGTTTGTAATAGAATCGCCTATACGATAAACCATTTGTGTAAATGCCGGATGATAGCCTAATGTAGCAAACATTGGTATAAAAATTGGTGCTAATATAGCCCATTTTGCTGAAGCGCTACCCATAAAGATATTAATAACAGACGTTAATATAATCACCCCAATAATCAAAATAACGCCGTTTTGGTTTTTCAACAATTCTGCCCCATTAATAGCCATCACTTTGCCAATATTAATCCAATCAAAATAAGCTAATAATTGAGCTGCAAAGAAGATAACTATAATAAAACTACCCATATCTGACATGCTATTTGTCATTAATCTGCCTATATCTTTTGTAGACACAATACTGCGACTCATATATCCATATACTAAACCAGGAATAATAAAGACTAGAAGAAGAATGACTCCAAAGCCATCCATTAATGGAGACTCAACTAAAATACTGCCAGTATCATTATTTCTTAAAATACTATTTTGAGGTATAAGTATAACGACAATAAATAATAAAAATACAATGACTGAAATATTCGCATATGTTAATGCTTTTTTCGCACGTTGGTTGAATGTTTTTACAGACTCAGCATGCAATTTATCAATTTGGCTATTTTGAAAACTAGGAATCGTAAACTTCTTAGCTACATAGAAAATGATAGGGGTTAAAAGAAATGTTGAAATAGCTGTGAAATACCAGTTCATTGCAATATTAATAGAAGCTTCCCCAGAGAATAATTATAATGCAGATTGAGTAAATGAAAATGCTAGAGCATCATCTAACCCGATTAATAAATTAGCTCCATAACCAACTTCTACTGCAGCATAACTAATCACTAAACCTGCAATAGGATGATAACCCATCTTTATAAATATAACTGCTGTTAAGACAGGCATAATCATTGGTGCCACACCACCAGCAGCATTTCCCAAAATAGATATAAAAATACAAATATAAAGGGGTAATTATTATGTTTATGGCAGAAAATAAATTAAAACTAGACAAAGGCACAGCAGAAGAGTCAATTGAAAGATTTTATATGAGACAAGGAATCGAAACAATCGAAGGATTCAAAGAAATGTTTGTTACAAAAACAAATAACTTAAAAGAATTCGACGAAGTTAAAATCTTAACACTATGGGAAGATGAACAAAATTTTAAAAACTGGCTAGTATCAGATGTTTTCAAAGAAGCACACAAAAACGTACGTCACCAGTCAGATGACGAAACAAGCCCTATATTAGAAAACTCAGTCACAACATATAAAATCGGATACCATTATTCGAACGATAAAGTAGCACAATAAAAAACAGCATGACATCAAAGTCATGCTGTTTTTGTTTGAAAAATATGATAATGTGAAAAAGAAATTAGATACCGAATAATATAGAATAACTAAAATAGCGAGGAATGAGTATGAAAGACTTTTGGGTCATATCAGGAATTGTAGGATTAAATATTATTTATGGGTTAATATTATGGATATCACAGAATGATATAACTGGAATTTTTACCTTGGTATTTTTCAGTATAGGGCTCATTGTGCGTTACTTTTCAGATAGAGAAAAGGTGCCTTTTTATAAGCGATGTAAAGGGCTGTATATAAGCGTAATGTTATTTATAGGAGGAAATCTAGTTTATGTGCTAATCAAAGCATTGGGGTGGGCTAATATATATACAACTACATTGTATATCGTGTTTATTTTATTGTTAGCCATAGTGTTGTATATGAAATATGACAGAAAACAGAAAGAATCTATAAATTAAAAGAAGCGGCGAAAAGCCGCTTCTTTTGTTAGATATATCTAAATTTTTTTACAGTTAAGACGATAAAGCATCAATAACGTAAAACACACCAAACAGAGCAAACATGAATCCAATCATGAATGAAATAAACACTGCAGCTAGTAAAGGATTGAATAACAATACTATAGCTATTAAAATACCAAGCACATTTAAAATAATAGATAATAAATGGAACATGCCATTAGATCTTTCAGCAGGTGTAACTGTAAAGATAGCAATCACGTTATTAATCATGAACCAAACCGCGAAAATATAAATTAAAAATACAGAACTCTCAGCAGAATTGAACATCACAACAAGTCCGAAAACAATGTTAATAATACCCAAAACGAATGTCCAACCACTAGGAACTCCCATAACCTTCTTATTAGCACGTCTGAACACAATCTCTAAAATACCGCTGATTAAAGAGAATAAACCAATTAACCAAGTAATCGCGTAGAAATTCTCAACAGGATAACTAAAAATAACAATACCAATGATTAAGAAAATCCCACCAATCACAAAACTCGGCCATCTAAACTTACTATTTTGATTAGCCAAACCGAACCCTCCTTTGAAAAAAGTAGTGTAAGTATATTTTAACTGTAAAGAGGATGGAGAGGAAGTGGGAAATAATGTGAGTTTTTGATTATTTAAATAATTTAATAATAACAATGAAAATAATTACATTAAATGATAAGATTTACTTAAAATATCTTACAAAGAGAGACGATATAAAATGAAAAAAAGTGAATTACTTAAAACTTTAGAGATGAGTTCACAGGATTTTAATTATCTGATAAATAATGGAATTCCATCTATAGATGATAATTATCAAGAATTTGATTTAGAAAAAGTAGTGGAATTTAGAAATAATTTAAACCAAGATAAAATTAATAATTTGAAAATAGGAGAGGAATATAAAGGGGAAGATGTTGCTGATGCATTTAAATGTTCATTACAAAAAGGATTAAATAGATCACATAGAACCAACTCATTAGTTATTGTTTCAAGAAATATAAAGAGAGAGGACATATATGATAATAAATGGGAAGGAGATATATTTTATTATACAGGAGAAGGTAGAGAAGGAGATCAAGATATAGAAAAAGGGCAAAATAGAGTTTTGAAAAATTATAAGTCTAATTACGTAAATCTATATTTATTTGAATCATTTAAAACGGGTCATTACATATATGCTGGACCTGTTGAATTAAGTGAAAAAATAGAACCTTTTTATATACTTGAAAGAGACGTTGATAAAGAAGCTAGGTCAGTTATTAAATTTCCAATTGTATTAAAGAATAAAGCTTATGCACCGCCACTAGAAACGATAGAGAATAATAAAGAGGAAAGGTCAAGGAAAAATAAAAAAGAAAACAATATAGAAGATTTGTTAAAAAAAGCTAGAGATGCTAGTGAATTAAATAAAGAAGAATCAAATAAAATAGGGAGTTCAAAACCATTTCATAGACAAGTTAGGATAAATTATTACGATAGAAGTAAAGAGATTAGAGATATCGTAAAGTATTTAGCAAATGGAAGATGCACGTTATGTGAAGAAAAAGCACCTTTCAATGTTGATAATGTGCCATTTTTGCATGTTCACCACATAGAATATTTAGCAAAAGGCGGTAGCGATACAATAGATAATTGCGTAGCGGTATGCCCAAATTGTCATGCAAAAATCCATATGCTAGAAGACCCTATTGATAAAGAAAAATTAATAGAAAGTGTCAACAAAAGGCCACAAAAATATAGAACAGAAATTTAATACAACATTGAAAAATGCTGAATAGTTCATTTACAAAATTTTTTGATTTGGAGATATAACATGAAAGAAATTCAAGTAGTTGCAGCGGTTATTCAAAATGAACATAAGGAATACCTATGCTGTCAAAGAGCAGAAAATAAATCATTGGCCGGCTATTGGGAGTTTCCAGGAGGTAAAATAGAAATAAATGAAACTGCAGAATTAGCATTAAAAAGAGAAATAAAAGAGGAATTAAATGCTAATTGCAATATAAAAAAATTCTTAGGAACTACAATGTATGAGTACGAGTTCGGTAGAGTCATTCTGAATGTGTATTTATGTAATTTAGAGGAAGGGAAATTTAATTTAATAGAGCACCAGGACAGTAAATGGTTAAATAAACAGAACTTAACTAATTTAAAACTTGCTCCCGCAGACATACCAATTTTAAATTGGTTATAGAAAGCATCAGATTAAAAATTGAGAGTTTTAATAAAGACAAGATTTTATATAAAGTAATAAACAATAAAAAATACTAAATATTCGGATAATTACTATTATTAACTTTCTAATTATTATATAATAATTAATATATTGTAAAAATAAATATGATTAGAGAAAATAAAAGGAGATGTTATCTGTGATAGAAAAAGAACTGAATAAAATAATGAAAATAGCTAATGAAGAGAATTATCCAATCAATGCAGAAAAAGCTTTTAATATACTTATTTGTTCACTATATTGTTATAAATCTCTTAATTACAAAAAAATTGGTTTGATCTAACGAATGAAAATATAACTGATGGAAAAAGTGATGGTGGCATTGATTTTATATTTTTTGATGATGATAATTCAAAAGTTATTATTGGTCAAAATAAATATTCAAATAATGTTGATATCAATGATGTATTTAATGAAATTACAAAAATTAATAATACTCTTATAGATTTTGATAAGGGGCAAACTAATTTATACAATAAAAAATTGAAGAAAAGTTATAGAAATGCAATAGATAGGTTGTCTGATGAAGATGAAGGGAATATAGAAATTTTATTCACTTCTACAAGCGAGTTTGATGAAAAACAAATTCATAAAAAGATAAAAAACGTTAAACAAAGTAAATTTACAGAAGTAATTATTCATTATGAAAGAGATATTAAAAAAGCAATAATTGAAATACAGCAGACACTCAAGCCTGCTAAAGAACATAAATTCCAAATTGATGAATCGAAGAATGCTTTAAATTACGAATCTGATTATTATAAAGGAATTGTTGTTAACATAAGTGCTCAAAGTTTAAAAGCCGCTTTCGAAAAATTTGAAAGTGAAGGCTTATTTAATATGAATATACGAAGATATATAAAATCGAAAACGGTTGATGATGCCATTATCGAAAGTATGAGAAAAAATTCTGATGATTTCTGGTTTATGAATAATGGTATAACTATAGCATGTGAACATTTTCGTTTAGATGGGGATAATGTGAAAGTATACGATTTTTCAATCGTTAATGGTGGTCAGACTACTTCATTAATCGCAAAAAATTTAGAATCGTATAAAGATGATTTTTATTTAATGTGCAAAATAATTGAAAAAATAGAGAAGACATAAAAAGTAATGATGATAGAGACTTTTTCAATAATATAGCTGAAGCAACAAATTCACAGAAAGCTATACAGCCAAAAGACTTAAAAGCTAATGCACCAGAGATGATACAATTACAAAGGATTTTATATGATGAAGGTATTTTCATGGAAATTAAGAGAGGTATTACTGCTCCAAGAAGTCATAGTAATAGTAAAATAAAAAATGAAGAGTTTGCTCAATTATTTTATTCATTTGTAAATCAAAGACCTGGAACAGCTAGATCTAGTAAAAAAAGTCTTTTTTCTAATAATTCACATTACAAAAGTATATTCAAACTTAATTATTCCAATGATCAGGTTAAGGTTGAATTTATAAAAGATTTGATAAATTTAAATCAAAGAGTTAATTATATTATTCAAAATATAAAAGAACATAATAGTGTTGGTTTATCAACAGAAGAAATGACTATTTTAGTAAATGGTAAATATTCACTTATTGCGATTATGGGGGTAATTTATAGAATAGTTAACAATGATCCAGGTGCTAAAAGTATTGAAGATTTACATGGTGACGATTTTAAATTTGGAACTTTTATTTCAGATTATGAAAATGATGATATAGATGATAAATTAAAAGACTTAATTGTTGAATTTGTGGAGATATTAGCGACTTCTTATGAACGTGAATTTAGCTTTGGAAATGTAACAAGCCCAAGTAACTTCTTTAAAACAGATAAAAAATATCTTGAAAAAATAGCAGATAAAGTTATTAAAGACCAAAGAGTTAGTAGAAAACATAATGAATTAATTTCAGCATATGGCCCTTTATTTAAAAGGGTATCAAGTCGGGATATTGATAAAAAATAGATGCTTTATCTGAAGATTTATATTCTCAACTTAAATTGTTTTAAATTAAAAGACATCGTACAATGTGTACGATGTCTTTTTCTATCTAATAAAAACTTTTACGGGTAACATCAAAATTTAAATATTTACAGATATTCTATGTTATTTTTATAAAAAAATAATTGAAATTGAATTTTTGAGTTATATAATATAAGTGTAAACAGTAATCTAAGAGTTATCCGGAGGCTGTTGGTATTCTGTTTACTGAAATATATTTCATTGTATGATATTTCTGTAGAAAAAGATGGTTATTTTTTCGATATTTGAGCATATAGATTTTATTAAAAATTCTATAAAAAAATTAAATAAATGTATTTACATCAAAAAAAGATTATATATAATATTAAGTGTAATCTCACTGAACCTCTATTTAAGGGGAATGAATAAACATTTATACACTGAATTTTGTAATTGTTTATATAATGATTGCTAAGATATCATGATGATTATATAATTTATCGTTTAATTGTTGTTAATATACTTATAAATCTTTTCTGTAAGTTTTAATGATTTTTTAAATGATCGTTCAAAGTTCAGCTCTTAATTGCTTTATTAGTAAAGGTTATATTAAGTTCTCGCTTCTACTGTAAATTCTAGTCTTTACAGTAATTATGAAGCTTGTATATTTAGGCAATAAACATACAAGTTCTAAGCCATACTCTTTTGACTAGGTTGCATATTTTGTTCTTCTCATTTTCTTTCCATAGTTCTTATAATTTTAATTAAATATAATATTTAAAGATTATCGTGTTCATTTCTTCTTTATAGAATTGTGTGGTTACAAAACTATATTATTGGATTTCTGAACAATTTAAAAATTCATGTCTGACTAAAACTATTTTATTTTGTCGCTTTTGAATTTGTGATGTTTTATTTTTGTATAAATGGTCGATACTTTTATTTTAAATTATTTAAAGTTGGTAAGTTCTTAGAAATTGATGGAACAAAAATGATTAAGATAATTATTATTAATCAATAAAAATATATTAATTTATTATGTTGTAGCATATATCATCGCGATTTTTTCGTGATAGGAGACTTAGTAGTATATGGGAAGAGGGCGTGTTTTCTGTTTTAACAGAGGACACGCTTTTTTTATTTGGAGGATGTTAATAGTGGTTAAATTATCTTTTGAAATTACAGATATTGAAGGCTTTTGTACAAATGGTAAAAAGGGGATTGTTAGGAAACGAATGTATAATGTGATTGATTGTTATGACTTAACAGTGTTGAAAGCAAATTTAAATGATCGTTTTTACGAAGACTATCTTTATCCTGAACAGTTTATTAATAATGTGTATATAAAGATTTTTAAAGGGAAGGAATTAGAATCATTAATTATTTTTAAACAATCATCGACTGCTGATAATGCTAGAGAATATAAAGTGAATCAAATTTGTTTATATCTAGATTATTTTTTTCAATTCTAATTATCTTTGTCAGGGTAATAGATTTTTGTTTCAAACTTTTTTGTGAAAAATTAACTTCAAGTTATATATAAGATACAATGAATGAAAGGAGTGATTTTATGTCATATATTACTTATGTAGAATCTAAGGATGGAACAAAATTATATACTAAGGTAAATCGTTCAGAGGAGCATGATTCAACAATTATTATTGTGCATGGTTTAGCTGAATATGCTGAACGTTATGATGAGTTTGTAGATGAATTAAATATGTTTGGTAGTAACATTGTAAGGTTTGATCATAGAGGACATGGGCATTCTGAAGGAAAAGATACTTACTATGGTTCTTATGAAGAAATTATTGAGGACGTTAAAGCTGTTGTAGACTATGTGAAAGAAAACATAGGACCTAAAATTTATTTAATTGGTCATAGTATGGGTGGATTTGCAGTAACACTGTATGGCACTAAGTATCCAGGGACCGTAGATGGATATATTACAAGTGGTGCGCTAACTAGGTACCATACGAAATTATTTGAGGGTGCTGAGTCATTAGGACCAGAAGAATACTTCCCTAATGAAATGGGAGAAGGATTATGCAGTAAAGCATCAGTTGTTGAAGAATATAAAATTGATGCACTAATTAAAAAACATATTTCAGGAGGCTTAGTACACAGCTTACTGGAAGGAGTCGAATACTTAAAAGAACACGCTAAAGACTTTGTTGACCCTATCATGATACTCCACGGAAAAAATGATGGAGCAGTATCACCAGAAGATTCAATTGATTTATATAGAGAAATCGGCTCAGAACATAAATCGTTGCATATCTTCCCTAAGTTCGAACATGAGATATTTCATGAAAATACAAAATTTTTCACTTTCTCACATTTAATAAGTAGTTGGATAATGGAACTTGAACCTGATGAAGATGAGTAAAATAAATGTATGGAATCCAATAAATAAAGAGGTTGAGACATAAACACATGTCTCAACCTCTTTATTTATACTCTCAACATGCTTCTGAATCCTCTTGCTCCATAGTATGATTCTGCACCATTATGATATGTAAATACTGTATCATAGCGACGGTCACAAAATAGTGCGCCTCCCAAATTTCTAATTTTATCTGGTGTCTCAATCCAACTAGAAGATTTCTTATCGAATTCTCCTAACGTTTGAAGATGACGGTATTGTGATTCTGTTAATAAAGATACTTTCATTTCATTTACTAAATCAATAGCGCTTGTTTCGGGCTTATGCTTCTTTCTTGATTCTAATGCTTCTCTGTCATAACAAACACTTCTACGTCCTTTAGGGCTCTCTTTTGAACAGTCTACAAAAAGATATTTTCCATCTTCTATTCCGATAACATCAGGTTCACCTTCAGTTCTTTCCATTTCATTAAGTGACCATAATAGCTCAGAATTATTAAGTAGTCTTTCTTCTACATCTGACCAGTTAATACCTTCGTGTCTTTCTGTAAATTTTTCAAATCTTTCTTTTAAAGTAGTAATAAGTTGTTGTTGTTCTTCTTGCGATAGTTTGTTTGATGACATAGTCATAGCTCCTTTTTGTAATAGTTTACCAGAAACGAATGTTATTTAAAGTAATATGTTATTCGTTTTCATGATTTTCTTTTAAAAACGCCAAATACTCGTCACCCCAGTCACAAATACCGTTGACAACCGCTTCTAAGTCTTTTCCTATTGAAGTTAAACTGTACTCTACTTTAGGTGGTACAACCGGGTAAACTTCTCGATGTATAATGTAATCATTTTCTAGCTCTCTAAGTTGTCGTATGAGCATTCGTTGATTAATATCAGGTAATCTTTTTTCTAATTGATTTAATCTAAGTGGTGATTCTTGAAGTAAATGCCAAATGATAGGTATCTTCCAACGACCTCCAATTACCGATAGTGCCAGGTCTTTCGAATTATAATATTCTGTTTCTTTATAGTTAATTAAAAGCATGATATAACCCCATTTCTTCACTAAGTGACATATTTGTCAGTATTGCGTATTTTTAACCATTGTATCATGATTGTAAGTGCAAGTTAATATATATTAAGGAGATAAATAAAATATGAAATTACAATTAGCGATAGATTTATTAAATAAAGAAGAAGCAGCTAAATTAGCTCAACAAGTCGAGGAATATGTAGATGTTGTAGAAATCGGTACACCAATTGTTATTAATGAAGGGTTAGGTGCAGTTGAATTAATGAGCCAATCTGTTAAAAAAGCACAAGTATTAGCAGATTTAAAAATTATGGACGCAGCTGGTTATGAAGTAAGCCAAGCAGTCAAATATGGTGCTGATATTGTAACGATTTTAGGAGTTGCTGAAGATGCTTCTATTAAAGCTGCAATCGAAGAAGCTCATAAAAGTGGCAAAGAACTGTTAGTTGATATGATTGCTGTCCAAGATCTAGAAAAACGTGCGAAAGAACTAGACGAATTAGGCGCTGACTATATCGCTATTCATACAGGTTACGATTTACAAGCAGAAGGTGTATCTCCATTAGAGAGTTTACGTACTGTTAAATCAGTTATTAAAAACTCTAAACTTGCGGTAGCAGGTGGTATAAAACCAGAAACGATTCAATCAGTTGTAGATGAAGGCCCAGATTTAGTTATCGTAGGTGGCGGAATTGCTAATGCTGAAGATCCTGTAGAAGCAGCTAAAACGTGTAGAAATATTATGGATGGCAAACAAGATGTCACAATATAAACTGATTCTTAGTGAAATTGAACATACACTCAATAAAGTGGATGAGCAAAAGAATATAAAGTTTTTAGACGAAATCTTAAAAGCGAATGCAATCTTTGTTGCAGCAAAAGGACGCTCTTCATTTGTTGCGAATAGTTTTGCAATGCGTTTAAACCAATTAGGTAAACGTAGCTATGTTGTAGGAGAGACAACAACACCATCTATTCAAGAAGATGATCTCTTATTAATTGTTTCTGGATCAGGTAAAACAGCGCATTTACAACTTTTATCTGAAATAGCAAACCAAGCTAAAGCAAACATTATCTTAATATCAACTCAAAGCGAGTCAAAAATCGCTGAATTATCAAAAGAAGTTATTACACTACCAGCAGGTACTAAATATGACGAAAAAGGCTCTGAACAACCGTTAGGAAGTTTGTTTGAACAAAGCAGTCAAATATTTTTAGATAGTATCATTATGGAAATAATGAAAGAAATAAACGTATCCGAAACAACAATGCAAAATAATCATGCGAATTTAGAATAGGTAAAAAATCCGAGACATAACAATTGTCTCGGATTTTGTGTTATATAAGCGAGAGTAGCTTATTATTTATAAAGATAAGAAGAGAGTATGTTCCACGATTTTGTAAAGTGCTGAAGCCCGAGGGAGTAGTAGGAGTGAGAGACTACAGGCTTGAACCATGCCCTTAGGCAAGCATGCACGAACAAAATTGTAGATTATATACCAAGTTCTTTTTCTTATATTACTTCTTAATATATAAACAATATGAATAATGGTAATATAACAGAACTTAATAGCGCTGTTAGTATCATTCCGATAGAGCTGAATGCTGCTGATTCAATATCAGTTTCTAATATTTTAGCTGTTCCTATAGCGTGTGATGCATTTCCAAATGTAAGACCTTTTGCAATGGAAGTTTGAAAATTTGCTAGTCTAACTAAGTAATGTCCAAGCATACTGCCGATAAGTCCAGTTAACATGATGAATAATACTGTTAAAGTATCAACGCCACCAATTTGTTCTGAAACTTGGATACCAACTGCAGCTGTGATTGATCTCGGCAATAATGATGCAATCATTTCTTTAGAATAACCGAGTATTTTAAGGGTTGTAAAAACTAATACAATATTAGTTAATATACCAACAAGTACACTCGTTAATATTACTCTGAAATGTTTTACAATCATATCTCGATATAAATATAAAGGGTAGGCTAGACATACGACCGTACAGTTTAAGAAGTCATAAATCCAATGTCCACCAACCATATAATCATCATAGTCATAGCCAAGAATGAGCAGTACGCAAATAATAGCAATTGATGATACTAGCGCTGGGTGTAATATCGCTATTTTCAACTTTTTCTGTATGAATATTGCCAGTAAGTACATGAGTAAAGTTAAGACAATCATTGATATTGTTTTAATCATCATTGAATGTTGTCACCGTCCTTTTTATGAGCGCATTTTAACATTTTTTCTGCCACATAACCTGAAGTGAGAGCAACGATACATGTACTCGCAATAATTAATATGATTAATGCTATGTATTTCGAATTGAATTGTTCAGCTAAATCCATAGCACCAACTATAGAAGGTATGAAAAAGAAAATCATCGTACCTAATAATAAATTGGCACCACTAGATATCCACTCTGTCTTGATGATTTTAAATTGTAATAATAAGAAAAAGAGAGCTAGGCCTATAATGCTTCCTGCAACTGGTATGTGTAATGTTTCTTGAATCCAATTTCCACATAAGGTAATCAAATATATTAAGCATAATTGAAGTATTACTTTAATGGACTTTAAAATCATGTTTATTCATATCCTTATAAAAAGTATTTAATATAGTACTTTGTGTTTGTCATATATCATTCAATTATAGAATGCATTGGTTATTTTTAAAATGGTATTTTTATAAATTAAGTCTATCTTATTATTTTAAAAAAATAAGAAATAGTGTTTCAATAGAATAAACTAATAGAAAAAATTGGAGTGAGAGAAATGCCAAAATTAATATTATGTCGACATGGACAAAGTGATTGGAATAAGAAAAACTTGTTTACTGGTTGGGCTGACGTAGGACTATCTGAGCAAGGATTTAACGAAGCGAAATTGTCAGGGGAAAAATTATTAAAACAAGAAATAGAAATAGATGTTGTCTATACTTCATTGTTAACAAGAGCGATTGAAACAACTTATTTATTGTTGAAACACTCTCATCAATTATGGATTCCCGTTTATAAAACTTGGCGTTTAAATGAACGTCACTATGGTGGCTTGCAAGGTAAAAATAAAGACGAAGCAAGAGAAGAATTTGGTGAAGAACAAGTACATATATGGAGACGTTCTTATGATACAAAACCACCTGAAGCTGATAAAGCGTTGCAAGAAGAATATTTAAACGATAGAAGGTATGCAATGTTAGATCGTAGAGTAATGCCACTATCAGAAAGTTTAAAAGACACTTTAGATAGAGTGATTCCGTTCTGGATTGACCACGTTTCAACGAGTCTCGTTAATGGTCAAACGACACTTGTTTCAGCCCATGGTAATTCACTGCGTGCATTGATTAAATATTTAGAAGATATACCTGATGATGAAATATCAGAGTTAGAAATTAAAACTGGCGCGCCACTTATCTATGAATTAGATGATGAATTGAAAGTCATTGATAAATACTATTTATAGAGATAAAAGGGAAATAAAAGTTTAATTTAACAAAAAGCTTTACTTTTCATAATATGTAGCGTATAGTAATAGACAAGTGATATTTCGAGATTAAATTAATTGGTAGTTTTATTCATTGTTAATGAAAGTCCATTTAAGTTTGAAGATTGATTATTGCAAATATATTGTGCATAAGCACTAGGAGGACTTTTATATGAATAAAGGTACAGTAAAATGGTTTAACGCAGAAAAAGGTTACGGATTTATCGAAGGAGAAAACGGAAGCGACGTTTTCGTACATTTCTCTTCAATCCAAACTGAAGGATACAAATCATTAGACGAAGGTGCATCAGTTACTTTCGATATCGAAGAAGGTCAACGTGGACCTCAAGCAGTTAACGTTAACAAAAACTAATATTTCTGTTAATGATCTGTTTGGGACGTTATCGTTCTAAATATAAAGCATGAAATCATCAATTATGGTGGTTTCATGCTTTTTTGTTTTTATAAGAAAGTTAATCACCCTTTATAATGGTAATATTACATATTTAATGATTTAATAAAGTTAACGACATAAAGGGGGTAAT
The DNA here is from genome assembly GCF_022386845.1 of Mammaliicoccus sp. C-M13. NCBI lineage: Bacteria > Bacillati > Bacillota > Bacilli > Caryophanales > Staphylococcaceae > Mammaliicoccus > Mammaliicoccus sp. C-M13. The sequence continues at coordinate 89,371 of NZ_JAJNHQ010000006.1, forward strand.
ATCATGACAGAATTACAACATTTAACTTTTGGTAAAGAAGATGCAAATATTACAGTAGAAGCTTTTATTAATTTTGCGTGTCCATATTGTAAACATTACTTTTTTGCTGCAGATGAAGTGTTAACACCTTATATAGAAAATGGAGACGTAAAATATATCATTAAACATTTTGATAAGACGAAGCAACATCTTTTAAAAGGAACGGTAGCGAACATCCATTTAGATTATGATGACCCTGATGAAGCGATAAAATATATACGTGATTTATATGAAACACAAGAAGAATGGACAGTAAGCTTTGAAACGATTGAAAGAAAAATGGAAGATGAATTAAGGTTAGCGCCACAAAAACATGCAGATGATAGATCATTAGCCATTAATAGAGAAACGTTTGAAAGAGATATAACGGGTATACCGACAGTATTCATTAATGGAGAAAGATTTGATTTTGATCCTGTAGAAGATAATCAAGAAACAATTCAAGAAAAATTAGAAAAAGCCTTATTAAATTAAACAAATTCTATAACTTTATATCTTAATTTACGATTGAATTTTTTGTATTATTACACTTATTAACAAAGTGAAAAAGATAATTTATTTTAATGATGTATATTGGTTTTTAAATCGTGCTAAATAGGGTAGAATCAATAATGTAAGCCCTTTACTTGAATATAAAAACTTTGCGATAGTACAATAGTAATAAGAGGTATTTATTACCTTATAAAGGGTTGATTATATTTAGGAGGTATGAAGGATGGTAGTAGAATTTCGTAACGAACCTGCAACTGATTTTACAAATCAAGAGAATCAACAGGCATTTAAAGATGCATTAATTCAAGTTCAAGCTGAATTTGGAACAGAAATTCCTGTCGTAATAAACGGAGAGAAAATTTTCACTGATGATAAGTACGATTCTGTAAATCCAGCTGATCATCAACAAGTGTTAGGTCGTGTTTCAAAAGCTTCTAAAGAGCAAGTTGATCAAGCGATGGAAGCGGCTAAAGAAGCATATAAGACTTGGAGAAAATGGACGCCTCATGAAAGAGCAGAATTATTGCTTCGTGTCTCTGCCATTATTCGTAGAAGAAAACATGAATTTTCTGCACTGATGGTTTACGAAGCGGGTAAACCATGGAATGAAGCAGATGGTGATACAAATGAAGGCATTGATTTTACTGAATACTATGCACGTTCAATGATGGAACTTGCTCACGGTAAACCGGTATTTGATAGAGAAGGTGAGCATAACCAGTATATCTATAAACCAATGGGGCCAGGCGTTACAATACCACCTTGGAACTTCCCATTCGCTATAATGACAGGTACAACTGTTGCACCTATAATTGCAGGTAATACAGTGTTGCTTAAACCAGCTGAGGACACACCATTAATTGCTTATAAATTAATTGAAGTGTTAGAAGAAGCAGGCTTACCTAAAGGTGTAGTTAACTTTGTACCTGGTGACCCGAAAGAAATCGGAGACCATTTAGTAGATCATAAAGACACTCATTTCGTAACGTTCACAGGCTCAAGAGCGACTGGTACGAGAATCTTCGAAAGAGCTGCTAAAATACAAGAAGGGCAAAACTTCTTAAAACGTGTTATCGCTGAAATGGGCGGTAAAGATGCTATTCTTGTAGATAATAATGTAGATACAGATTTAGCTGCACAATCTATAGTAGACTCAGCGTTCGGCTTTTCTGGACAAAAATGTTCAGCATGTTCTCGTGCAATTGTGCATAAAGAAGTTTATGATGAAGTTCTAGAAAAAGCTGTTAACCTTACTAAAGAATTATCAATTGGTAATACTGATAAAGGTTCAGATGTTTATATGGGACCAGTTATCAACCAAAAACAATTCGATAAAATTAAAAATTATATCGAAATTGGTAGTAAAGAAGGTAAGCTTGAAGTAGGTGGTAAAACTGATGACAGTAAAGGTTACTTCGTAAACCCTACAATCTTCTCAGGCTTAAAATCTAGCGATCAAATTATGCAAGAAGAAATCTTTGGTCCAGTCGTAGGCTTCACTAAATGTGAAAACTTTGATGAAATGATAGAAGTAGCTAATGATACAGATTATGGTCTAACAGGCGCAGTTATTACAAATAACCGTGAACATTGGAGACAAGCTTGTGAAGACTTTGATGTAGGTAACTTATACTTGAATAGAGGTTGTACTGCAGCAGTAGTAGGATACCACCCATTCGGTGGATTCAAAATGTCAGGAACTGATGCTAAGACAGGTAGCCCAGACTACATGTTAAACTTCTTAGAGCAAAAAATTCTTTCAGAACAATTTTAATATAATAAAGTAAGTGGATTATAAATATCCAATGTAACTTTAAAACCCCCGTCCGTTATGATTAATTTAACGAGCGGGGGTTTTTATTAATGAAAACTGATACGTTCTGATGCATATAAAGCGATTCGTATATCTAAAGATCTTACGGGATCTTCAACCGGGTAACCAATGATTTCTTCACATTTTTTAATTCTATATTTCACAGTGTTTCTATGAATAAAAATTTCATCTGCTGTTTTAGTGATATCGCATTGATTATCCATATAAACTTTTAATGTATATTTTAATTCTTTATCTTTCGTCTTTTTAGGATATGCCAACGGACCTAAAGTATAAGTAATGAAAGGTTTTAATTTACTTTCAGGAATAAGTTGTAATAGTTCTTGGACACTTTTTGATTTATAAACTTTTAAGAAAGCTTTTTCACCTTTTTCAGCTTCATCTTCGTATGCCTCATTAGCTTCGAAAAATGAAGAAGGCAGTTGTGAAAACTCTGATACTGCGTTACCTACGCCTATAGAGATATTTCCGCGGAAATACTTTGTGTATTCATTTTGTATGAATTTACAATAATCCAAGTAATATTGATGTTTTGTTTGTAGTAATACTGCAAATCTATAGTTACTTGGTAATGTAAATACAGAAATAGTGTTATCGATATCATGCAACATATTTGATAACCATTCAGATGTCATTTGATATCGTTCATTAAGATAAACACTATTTTCTACGCCATCTTCACTATCAATTGCACAAATTAAAATTTGATAGAAATCAGATAAATGGATGTTATAACGTTTGAACAAATCTGGATGCTGTTTAATAGATAATGTATTTTCAGTCATAAGCGATTCAAAAAATCTATTTACATCTTGTTGTTCGGTAGCTTTAATACGACTGTTTTTATATATAGCGAAGCTTATCGTTGTAACAGCTTGTTCTATTGTTAATAAACTAAATGGATAGCTTAAAGTATCAACGTTTGAAACCATTAAATAATATGGAAAGTAATTAAAAGCTGGTACCTCAAATATGACATGCTTTTCATTAAAAGAAGATTTAGTATTTTGTTTGATGTCTTGAGTCGACTTATAAAGCTTAAAATACTTTAAGTTTTCATTTAGTAATTGTCTGTTATGAGTATAGTGATGACTAACCGCTTCAACATCATCAAAAGGATTAATTAACATGATTGGTACCTTTAGTAACTTGCTGAATCTTTCGACCATTAAGTTAGCATCGTACCCTTTTATTAACATATGATTTAATTCTTGTTGTATATTTAAAGCATAGTTCATTTTTTCCGATTCATCATCTGAAATATATGATGAAATATGATGTGTAATATCTCCTAAATTCCACGCTTCTGGAATCTCAATCAGAGGGAATTCTATGGAATTTGCATAATCTATAACTTTTTGATCTATAGATTTTAAGAAACGTGACACTTTAATTCCAAGACCAGCTGTTTGAATTTCATTTAAATCACTGATGAGTTGTATTAATCCATCTTGGTCTTCTTGATAATTCATAGCAGTTGTCAGTATTAACATATATGGTGAAGTGAAGTGTTTAATATCTTGGGCCTCCGTGATATCTAACCCCTCAACTTTTCTATCTATATCCCCATTTTCATTAATTAATTTTAAGTTTGAAAATCTAGGAACTTCCAATATTTCTCTTAATGTTGGCATTAATCTAACTCCTTTTTTGTTCATTTTTAATAAAATCTATAAAAAATATGTCAATACGCACAATGAAAACGTTTTATGTTAATAGTAACATTACTTCTGAAGGTTATACGAATAATCTTCTTTAAAATAGTTAAAGGAGAATCTACTATGATTGAACAGAGCAGGGGAACCCAGCTAGATTCTAAAGTTTTCGAGCAACGTGGTTATAATAAAGATATCATGCCGAAGAATTCTGAACAAAGAAATTCAACTGCATTTAACTTCTTCACGTTGTGGATGGGTGCGGTTCACAATATACCAAATTATACAGCGGTTGGTGGATTTTTACTACTTGGTCTTTCGCCATTACAAGTAATGATTGCATTAGTTTTAAGTTCATTCTTTATTGCAACTTTACTCGTAGCGAATGGTTACGCTGGCTCTAAATTTGGAATACCTTTTGCAATGCATTTAAGACATACTTACGGGGACATCGGTGCTAAACTACCAGGTATTTTACGTGGTGTTATAGCCGGAATTGCATGGTTTGGACTGCAAACTTATGCTGGTTCACAAGCTTTGTTAATTTTAATTAATAAAGTAATACCAGGATTTAGCGAGATTGGCGGAGGAGGCACTTTCCTCGGCATAACATTACCAGGTTTCATTGCGTTTATTATCTTCTGGGTAATTAATTTTGCAATTGGTTTTGGTGGTGGAGATACACTAAATAAATTCACTGCAATACTTAATCCCCTTATTTATATTGTATTTGGTGGTATGACGATTTGGGGCATTTATACTGCCGGCGGATTCGGTAATATTGTTAATTATGAATTATCGTCAAACAGTGGATTATTATATCCTTCATTGTTGGCATTCTTCCTCATATTTAACTCATTACTTGGCGTTTGGGCTGGACCCGGATCAAGTGTGGCAGACTTTACACAAAATGCTAAATCTACAAAATCACAAATTATCGGACAAACAGCAGGTATTTTTGTAGCTCAAACATTATTTGCTGTAGCGAGTGTTTCGATTATCATAGGTGGTTCAATTTATATTGGACATCAAGAATGGAACATTTTAACGATTATCAATCAATGGGATAACTTCTGGGCTGTGTTAGTTGCATTAGGCGTATTATTATTAACAACGATTTCAACTAATGCTACAAGTAACATTATTCCAGCAGCTTATCAATTAAGTGCGTTATTCCCGAAATTTGTTAATTATAAAACAGGTGTTATCATAGCTTGTGTGGTCAGCGTATTGATTATGCCATGGAAAATGATGGAGAACGAAGATAGCATATTTGTATTCTTAAATATGATTGGTGCTATTCTAGGACCTGTTACAGGCGTTATGATTATACACTTTTTCATTGTTTCAAAATGTAAAATCAATATTGATGAGTTGTACTTTGATGTAAAAGCTAAACAAAAAGCAATACCTAAAGTTAACCTACCAGCATATGTTGCTACAATAGTGGGTGTTATCATTTGTTTACTAGGATTCTTACCAGGATTTAGCGTTATATCTGACTTTTCTTGGTTTATTGGATTCTTAACATCTGGTCTACTATATTGGTTATTAAAATCTGTAAGAAGAACAGAAAGGGATGCATAGTTATGAAATTTGATTCTATTATAAAAAATGGTTTAGTCATTTTAGAAGATGGCGAACAAGAAGTAGAAGTAGGTATTAAAGACGGTAAAATAGCAGCTATTGGAAAAGAGTTAGGCGAGGCTGATAATGTTGTAGATGCTAAAGGTTTGATTGTATCTCCAGGTATGGTTGATGCACACGTTCATATTACTGAACCAGGTGGCGGATACCGTGATAGTTGGGAAGGCTATGAAACTGGTACAAGAGCTTCTGCTAAAGGTGGCGTAACTTCATTTATTGAAATGCCATTGAACCAAGTTCCAGCAACTGTTGATCATAAATCTATTCAAGAAAAATTTGATGCAGGTAACGGTAAACTTTCTGTCGATGTTGCAAGCTACGGCGGTTTAGTACCTTACAATTTAAATGGCGGCATTCAAGAATTATCTGATAACGGCGTTGTTGCTTACAAATGTTTCTTAGCTACATGTGGAGATCGTTCAATTGAAGGAGACTTCATGAATGTAGATGACTATTCATTATATGAAGGTATGAAACAAATTGCTAAAACAGGTAAAATACTATCAGTACATGCTGAAAATGCGACAATCACTGATCGTTTAGGCGAAATCGCTAAAGAAAATGGCGAAACTACTTTAAGCGCATATGTTGATTCAAGACCAGTATTTACAGAAGTTGAACCAATTCGTAAAATTATTCTTTTCGCAAAAGAAACAGGATGTCGTGTACACATCGTACATGTAGCTTGTAAAGAAGGCGTAGAAGAAATTGTTAAAGCACAACAAGAAGGTGTAGATATCACATGTGAAACATGTACGCACTATCTATACTTCTATAAAGAAGAGTTAGATTCAATCGGACCAGTTGTGAAATGTTCACCACCAATCCGCGAACAATCTAGATTAGAAGGTATGTGGGAACATGTATTTGAAGGCAATATCTCATTTGTAACTTCAGACCACTCACCATGTACACCAGACTTGAAAGATACTGACAATGCTTTTGAAGCATGGGGCGGTATTGCAGGCGTACAAAATAACGTTGATGTGTTATTTGACGAAGGTGTACAAAAACGTAACATGTCGTTGAAACAATTTGCTGATATCATTGCGACAAACCCAGCAAAACGTTTTGGACTTGATTCAAAAGGTAGTATTTCAGTAGGTAAAGATGCTGACTTTGTATTTATCAAAAAAGACTCACCTTACACATTACAAACTGAAGATTTAGCTTACCGTAATAAAATTAGTCCATATGTAGGTAGAACTATCGGTGCGCAAGTAGTTAAAACAATTCTACGTGGTACTGAAATCTATGACATAGAAAAAGGTATTTCTGACGAAAATATCGGTCAATTCATTTAATTATAAAACGTTGATAAACCTATAAACTCATTATAAATTTCCTAATATATACAAAAAGAGTTTGAGACCTAAACCTCATGCTCAAAAAATCTCCTAATTCGTTTAATATACGAGTTAGGAGATTTTTAATCTCTGGAACATCGTGGGCATAGATTATATTTGTATTGGCAGTAGCTGGCTGAGTGGGACTACGAAATCTATTTAAACATGAGATTTCTGTCAAACTCCAATGTTTGATAAAAAGTGGCAATAAGACCACCGTTATTGACACGTTTGATAAGAAGTGACAATAAGGCTACTGTTATTGACACGTTTGATGAGAAGTGACAATAAGACTACCGTTATTGACACGTTTGATGAGAAGTGACAATAAGGCTACTGTTATTGACACGTTTGATAAGAAGTGACAATAAGGCTACTGTTATTGACACGTTTGATGAGAAGTGACAATAAGACCATCCAAGCATCAACAATCTGTAAAAAAGCCACGCTGTTCATCGTCTAACAGCGTGGCTTTATATGTGTATTTATGATTTTGAAATTTCAATAACGGTATCAATCAATACTTGAATACCTTTTTCTATTTGTTGTGGTTCTGTTCTTTCTAATGGTGAGTGACTAATACCATCTCTACATGGCACGAAAATCATAGCTGTTGGACATATTTTTGCAAGGTTCATTGCATCATGACCAGCACCGCTAAACATATAGCGATAACTTATATTTAAGTCTTGTGCTACATTTTCTATTTCTTTAGCAATTTGGTGATCTAATGTCACAGGGCTATCGTGACCTAAATCTTCAAGTGTATATTCAATACCACGTGCATTTGTTACATCTTCTATGCTTGTTTTGATTTTTTGTACTACTTCATTTCTTGGCTCGATTGATTTTCCTCGAACATCTATAAGCAATGTTACATCACCGGGTATAGCGTTCATGGAATTTGGATGTACTTTTGTATAGCCGACTGTTGTGACGATGCCTTCTTTATGAAATTGATTACCAATTTTTTCTATATTTAATATGATTTCTGAAGCTGTTGTTAAAGCATCTTTTCTCATTGGCATCGGTGTAGAACCAGAATGACTTGTTACACCTTTTAGTTTTAATTTAAATCTGTGAGGTGCGGCAATATGTGTAACAATACCTATATCTTTCCCTTTATTTTGTAGAATGGGTCCTTGCTCGATGTGTAATTCTAAAAATGCTTTCATATCTGAATTCTTTCTAGGAACTACTGTTGTACTGACATCTTGTTTGAGTGATTGAACGACATTTAATAATGTTTCATCGTTGTTATCTTTAATTTGTTCCATTTGTGACTTTGTTAGAAATCCACAAAAATATTTACTACCGAGTGTTGCCTGGTTAAATCGCGTTGACTCTTCAACTGTGAAAGCAACAATTTCTATTGGATGATCAGTTTCAATATTATAGTCGTTTAAATGTCTAACAACCTCTAATGCTGCAACAACACCAAGTAGTCCATCGTATTCACCACCTTCAATGACTGTATCTATATGAGAACCGATTACGACTGCTGGCAAGTCATTATATTTACCGCTTCGTCGTGCAATTACATTTCCCATAAAATCAAAATAAACATTCATACCTTCTTGTAGGCATAACATTGAAAACTTGAGCGCAGATAATCTTTCTTGATGTGTAAAAGCAATTCGGTTTATACCGCCTGTATCATCATTGCGACCATATTGATTAAATGTTTCTAAAGTAGATAAAACTCTTTTAATATTCATTTCGAACCTCACTTTATATTTTTCAAAAATTCAACAGCTTGTTCATAAATTGATTCAGTATAAGATGTAGGGGTACGGTCAAAATCATGTTCCTCAGTTTGTACGATAACCTTTTCAGTCACTGGTATGTTTTGTTCAACAAAGTTGCTTTCACTACTAGGAACATCTGGGTCGTGTTTACCATGTACAATAAATGTAGGTGGTAATTTTTTTAATTGGTTTGGTTGTAAATTAAATTTTGAATCAGTTGAATGTTCTACACCTAAATATTTAAACCAATTTCCATTACCACGAGCGTATAAATATAAAATATATCGCTCTTGTATTGGAATTGATGTAATAGGTTTAGAATGTATCATACTGTTGATTAAATCAGGCGTAATACTTTCGGTTAATTTTTTATATTGAGCATGAGATCTTAAAAATTGGGGTACATGAATACGAGCATAGCCATAAAAATCAATAATACCTGCAGTTTCTTTGTGAGCTGCAACTTGAAATGCCAAGTAACCTCCAGCTGAACGTCCAAAAACGTAAATTGGCAAATCTTTATAGTAATTATGCGCGAAATCATAAGCCTCAAAAGCATCCTGGATAATACAATTTAAATCCACTTCAGGTGCTAAACGATAGTCCGCAATAATAATATTGAAACTTTGATTTAAAATGTTTAAGTATTCTTTAGGTAAGTCATCAGGTTCTCCGGATAAAAAACCACCGCCATGATAATAAACGATACTACCTAAAGCTTTTGAATCTTTTGATGACAATATTTTCATGTTTAATAAAAAGCCGTCTTGAGCCTTCACTGTCTCTATTATATGAGACATATTTAATCACTTCCTTAAAAATGTATATTTCTCTAACTATATTATCTCAAGTAAAGAGAAAATAGTATTTGTTGATTATGCATAAAAAGCTATTAGTTTCTTGTGTGAAATGTAGATGAACTGACAAAAAATAAATCTTATAATGAAAGAGAACGAACAAAGGAGTTGTGTTGTATGGATATAAAATCGTCTTTTGAAGCATTAGACAAGCAATTCACCAGTTTTGGTGGATTAGAACAAGGCGGCATTACGCGCTTGCTTTATTCAAAAGAATGGAAAGAAGCGGTAACACAATTAGAAACAGCATTTAAAGAAATTGGATTAGATGCACAATTTGATGATGTTGGGAATTTAACTGGTAGACTGCAAGGCACTAAATATCCTAACGAAGTTATCGTATCAGGGTCACACATTGACACAGTGGCAGAAGGTGGACATTTAGATGGGCAATTTGGAATATTGTCAGCATTAGTTGCCATCCAATCTTTAAAAGAAGAATTTGGTGCACCACTGCGATCATTAGAGGTTTTATCTTTAGCTGAAGAAGAAGGCAGCCGTTTCCCTTATGCTTTCTGGGGAAGTAAGAACTTCTTTAATTTAGCTGACAATGCAGATGTTAAAGATATTGAAGATGCAGAAGGTATAAAATTTGTCGATGCTATGCGTGATGCAGGATTTGGTTTTAGACAAAACGATACAGTCAGAGATGACATCAAGGCTTTTGTTGAAATGCATATTGAACAAGGAAAAGTTCTTGAAGCTGAAGGCAAATCAATTGGAGTTGTAAATGGTATTGTTGGTCAAAAACGTTATACAGTTAACCTAAAAGGTGAAGCAAACCATGCTGGAACGACTCCGATGGGATTAAGAAAAGATACGGTAGTTGCTTTTAGTAAAATTGCAACTCAATTAACGGAAAAAGCAGTATCAATAGGGGATCCGTTAGTTTTAACATTTGGCCATGTTACGCCAGTTCCAAACACTGTAAATGTAGTGCCTGGTGAAGTAACATTCTCAATTGATTGCAGACATATTGACCAAGAAGCATTGGATCAATTTGCAAACGAAATTGAAACAACTATTCAAACAATTTGTGATGAAGATGGCATAACATGTGATATCGATCGTTGGATGGATGAAGAACCAACATTAATGGATGAATCAATTGTTAAAGTCATTGAGTCATCAGCTCAGAAAAAAGTTGGCGATCAGTATAAAGTTATGCCATCAGGAGCTGGTCACGATTCACAAATATTTGCGAAATATGTACCAACAGCAATGTTATTTGTTCCATCTATTGATGGTATTAGTCATAACGTCAAAGAAGAAACAAATATCGAAGATCTTGTTAAAGGAATCGAAGTATTAAAAGAAACACTTTATGAATTAGCTTATAAAGAATAAAAATATAAAAATAAAGGAGCATTTTATAATGGGATATTTAAATCATAATCAAGGATACAGAGAAGGTTTATTAGAGACACGTTCAGTAATTAAGAAAGACAATTATGCGGTAATTACGCCAGACGGTTTAGTAAATAACGTTGTACCTGGCTTTGAAGATTGCGATATTACAATTTTAGGTTCACCAAGATTAGGTGCACGTTTTGTTGACTACTTAGTTACATTGAAGAATCAAGGCGGAAATAAAGAAGGCTTTGGTGGAAATGGTGTTCAAACATTTATCTATGTTGTTTACGGAAAAATTAATGCTTATGCAGATGGCAAACAATATCAATTAAATGAAGGCGGCTATTTATATGTACCACCTCACTTAGAACTTACATTTGAAAACAATAACAATGGCGAAGACAGCCGAGTATTCTTATACAAAAAACGTTACCAACCAATCGAAGGCCATACACCAGAAGTTGTTACAGATAACGTAAATGATTTAAAACAAGAAGCGTATGAAGGTATGGAAGAAGTACTTGTTCAAGACTTACTACCTAAAGAAATTGCATACGACATGAATATTCATATCTTGTCATTCAAACCTGGCGCTTCTCACGGTTACATTGAGACACACGTACAAGAACATGGTGCTTACGTATTAAGTGGTAGAGGTATGTATAACCTAGACAATGACTGGTTACCAGTTGATAAAGGCGACTATATCTTCATGGGTGCATATTCACCACAAGCTACTTATGCTGTAGGTTTAGATGAGCCATTCGCTTATATTTATTCTAAAGATGCAAATAGAGACATCGAAATATAAAGGAGATAATCGGCAATGACGGAAGAGGCTTTAGTATATGTTGAACGTAATAAGTTACGTCAACTTATGAAAGATAAATTAATAAAAGCAGGCTTACCAGAAACTCAAGCTGACAAATCCGCGGATCTATTAATATTTGCTGATGAAAGAGGTGTGCATTCTCACGGAACCGTGAGAATGCAATATTATTCAGAACGTATTACAAAAGGCGGATATAAATTATCACCAGATTTAAATTTTGAACAAACAGGTCCTGCTTCTGGTATTTATCATGGCGACAACGCTTTAGGGCATTATGTTGCATATGAAGCAATGGAAGAAGCAGTGAAATTAGCAAAAACATCAGGTATTGGTATCGTTGGTGTTAAAGAAATGGGTCACAGTGGTGCAATTGGTTATTTTGCTAAACAAGCAGCTGAACAAGGTATGGTTGCTTTAACTGTATGTCAATCAGATCCGATGGTAGTACCTTTTGGTGGAACTGAACCGTATTTTGGTACAAATCCAATAGCGTTTAGTGCACCAAGAAAAGATGCTTCACCAATATTATTTGATATGGCAACAACTGTTCAAGCTTGGGGCAAAATATTAGATGCACGTAGTAAACATAAATCTATTCCTGATACTTGGGCTGTAGATGACAAAGGTGAACCAACAACTGACCCACATGAAGTAAGCGCTTTATTACCAGTAGCTGGTCCAAAAGGTTACGGACTAATGATGATGGTTGATATTTTATCAGGTAGTTTATTAGGACTACCGTTTGGTAAACATGTTACTTCAATGTATAAAGACTTAACAGAATATCGTAGATTAGGTCAGTTACACATTGTTATTAATCCTGCTTATTTTGGTGACGAAGAAAGATTTTTAGAACAGATTTCACAAATGGTGGAAGAGTTACACGCAGTACCACCAGCAAAAGGATATGACAAAGTTTATTATCCAGGTGAAATTCAAGAAGATGTTATTAAAAAATACCAAGAAACTGGTATTCCAGTAGCAGAAGAAATATACGAATATTTAATTTCAGATCGCGTTTATTAATCCAAAGGAGAAGAGGTGGCGTTATGCGTCTTTCAAAACAAGAACTATTCAATCTTATGAAACAAAAATTAATTAAAGCTGGTTTAAACGAAGAAGCAGCGTCTGATGTTTCAGATGTTTTAACATTTGCTGACCATCGTGGTATTCATTCACATGGCGCAGTACGTGTTGAATATTATGCAGAAAGAATAGCTAAAGGAGGTATAACGGCTGATCCAGACTATACATTTGAAAAGACTGGACCAGCAACTGCCACATTTGATGGTGATAACGGTCCTGGACATCAAGCTGCAAAGCAAGCTATGGAAGAAGCGATAGAGATGGCTCGAGATAATGGCGTTGCAGTAGTAGGTGTTAAAAATATTTCTCATAGCGGCGCACTAGGCTACTTTGTTGAAATGGCAGCTAAAGAAGACATGGTAGCGATAAGCATGTGTCAATCTGACCCAATGGTAGTACCTTTTGGTGGAACTGAGCCATATTTCGGAACAAATCCAATTGCATTTAGTGCACCATCAAATGATGATCGTATTATTACTTTTGATATGGCAACGACTGTACAAGCTTGGGGGAAAGTATTAGATGCGCGCAGTAAAAACGAATCTATTCCTGATACTTGGGCAGTAAACGACAAAGGTGAGCCAACAACTGATTCAAGAGATGTACATGCTTTAGTACCTGTTGCAGGTCCAAAAGGCTACGGACTTATGATGATGGTTGATATCCTTTCTGGAAGCTTGTTAAGTGTGCCACACGGTATACATGTTTCATCTATGTATCAAGATTTAACTAAAGGAAGAGACTTAGGACAATTACACATTGTTATTAATCCTTCTTATTTTACAGATTTAAATCAATTTAAAAAACAAATCACGACTATGCTCGATGAACTAAAAGAGCAACCGGCAGCTGAAGGATATGGAGAAATATATTATCCAGGTGAACGCGGCAAATTAAGAAGTGAAAAGTATGACGAAGAAGGCATAGAGATAGTAGACGATATTTATAATTATCTAATATCTGAAGACGTACATTACGATAGATATCACGGCAAAAATAGATTTGCCGAATAATAATTGGAGGAAGAAAATGTTATATACAATTATTAAAGAAAACACATACCAAGATTCAATTGTATTAATGTTATTATCAAATAAATTATCAGCAATTGACGGTGTGAATAAAGTTTCAATAATGATGGGAACACCAGCAAATAAAGACATATTTAAATCATCAGGTTTAGGAACAGAAGAATTAGAAGATGCTAAACCAAACGATATTGCTATCGTTGTTGATACAGAAGATGAAGAAAAAGTAGAAGAAGTAAGTAAAGCAGTAGATGAAGAATTAAAAGGCAATAGTGAAAAGGAAGAAGCATCAAATAATAAAGAAGCTTCAAATTGGAACCAAGCTTTAGATTTAGCAAATAATCCTAACTTAGCAATGATTTCTATACCTGGTCAATATGCTGCTATGGAAGCAGATAACGCTTTAAACAATGGCTTACACGTCTTCATGTTTAGTGACAACGTTGCTAAAGAAGACGAAGTAGCGTTGAAACAAAAAGCTAATGAAAAAGGTTTAATGGTTATGGGACCAGACTGTGGTACAGGTATTATTCATAGTGTACCTTTAGCATTTACAAACATCGTGAACGAAGGCGACATTGGTGTTGTAGGAGCATCTGGTACTGGTATCCAAGAAGTTACAACAATTATTGACCGTGAAGGCAAAGGTGTTACAAACGCAATCGGTACAGGTGGCCGTGATTTATCAACAGAAGTTGGTGCGGTTACAATGTTAGATTCAATCAAAGCTTTAAACCAAGATCCTAAAGTAAAAGTGATAACTGTAATTTCTAAGCCCCCAGCTAAAGAAGTAGAAGAAAAAGTATTAAATCTTTTACGTAATATTGAAAAACCAGTTGTAACACTATTCTTAGGTCATAAACCAGAATTTACTGAGAAAAATATTCATCATGCATACACATTAGAAGAAGCAGCTCGTGTTTCTGTACAGTTATCTAACGGCGAAGAACCGAACTTTGCAGCTTCAACACTTAAAGATATTAATGTTGAACTAAAAGATAATCAAACTGGTATTAAAGGTTATTATTCAGGCGGTACTTTAGCTTCTGAAGCAGCAATGTTAGTTAAAGATGCTTTAAACGTTGAAAGTGAAGAAGCTGAAGGATTTACTTTGAAAGCAAATAATCACGAAGTAATCGACTTAGGTGATGATATGTATACTCAAGGTAGACCACACCCAATGATTGATCCTGGGAAACGTATCGAAATGTTAGAAAAATCTGCAGATCAAGAAACAACTGCTGTCATTATGCTTGATAACGTAATTGGATATGGTAGCCATGATGATATGGCAAATGAATTAGCACCAACAATCTCAAGTATTAAATCTAAAGTTCAATCAGAAGGTAGAGATATTGCAATCTTAGCTACTGTAGTTGGTACTGAACATGATCATCAAGGTTATGAACAACAACAAGAAACATTACGTGAAGCTGGTGCAATTATTTGTGATACAAACGATCAAATGGTTCGTACAGCTATTGAATTAGTAGGTGGAAAAGTAGAACAACCTGAATTACAAGTTCAAACATTTGAAGCAACTAAAGTTGATTTAACAGTTGATGAAAAAATTATGAACCTTATCAATATGAAACCAAGTGTTATTAACATAGGCCTGAAAAGTTTCGCTGAAGCGGTTGAAAACAGTGGATCAGAAGTTGTTCAATTTAACTGGCGTCCAATAGCAGGTGGAAATGAAAAATTAATGAAAGTCTTACAATTTTTAAATAATTATGAAGGAGAGTCAGTATAATGGGATTTAAAACAATTGATGAAGCCAATCAAGCCGTTATAGATAAAATGGTTGCTGCTGCACCGTTCTTAGTAGATGTAGTCCCAGCAAAAACTAAAATTCCAGAATTAAAAGAGAATGTTCTTTTACATGCAGGGCCTCCAATGACATATGACGATATGACAGATCCAATGCAAGGTGCATGTGTCGGTGCGATTCTTTTTGAAGAATGGGCTGATGATGAAGCAACTGCTAGAAAAATGTTAGAAAATGATGAAATTACATTGATACCATGTCATCACGTAAACGCGGTGGGTCCAATGGGCGGTATTACTTCAATGAACATGCCAGTACTTGTTGTAGAAAACAGAGAAAATGGTAACGAAGCATATTGCCAAATGAACGAAGGTATCGGTGCGGTTATGCGTTTCGGTGCATACAATGAACAAGTTATTAATCGTCTACATTGGATGAAAGATGTACTTGGTCCTGTATTAGGTGAAGCAATTCGTTCACTAGAAGATGGTATGAACGTTAACGTGCTTATCGCAAAAGCTATCGCTATGGGTGACGAATTCCACCAACGTAATATTGCTTCTTCATACGCATTCTTACGTGATATAGCACCAGTTATATCTTCATTAGACCACATTGATAACGAAAAACGTACAGAAGTAATACAGTTCTTATCTGATACAGACCAATTCTTCTTGAATGTTGCTATGGCAACTGGTAAAGCAATGATGGATGCAGCAAGAACTATTCAATCTGGTACAGTAGTTACAGCTATGACACGTAACGGTAATCAATTCGGTATCCGTATCGCTGGTATGGGAGACGAATGGTTCACTGGGCCAGTAAACACACCACAAGGACTGTATTTCACTGGTTACTCAGCAGACGATGCAAACCCAGATATGGGAGACTCTGCAATTACAGAAACAATAGGTGTAGGAGGCATGGCAATGATTGCTGCTCCTGCAGTGACACGCTTTGTAGGCACAGGCGGCTTTGATGACGCATTACAAACAAGTAATGAAATGACAGAAATCACTATTGGTGAAAATCCTAACTTTGCTATTCCAACTTGGAATTTCAAAGGGGCTGTATTAGGAATTGATGCTAGAAAAGTAGTAGAAACAGGCATTACTCCAGTTATTAATACTGGTATTGCACATAAAGTAGCAGGCTTTGGACAAATTGGAGCGGGTACTGTACATCCTCCAATCGAATGTTTCGAAAAAGCAATTACAGCTTATGCTGAGAAATTAGGATTCTAAGATGATTTTAAATGCAAGTGCGACAGGTAGTGTCGCACTTGATTTATTAAGAAAGCATGATGCTTTTTATGTGCACAGTGTATTTAAAAAAGGCTTTAATATCATAACGAATCAACAAGATTTAATATTCATAGGTACTGACGAAAATGGTCGGTTCCCTTTCGGTATACTTGTCGATTCATATACGAGAGATCAGCTCATTTCTGAAATTGAGATTGGGGCACAACTGAAAGTTCAACATCATACCTTAAATATTAATCATTTAAAGTTAAACTGGAAAGTTGATGTGCTCGATTTAGAACAAGATTTTGATCAATGTAATGTACCGTTATTAAAAGAACAATTGGATAAATTTTCTTTTGCAGATTATGAAGAATCAGAATTTACAAGTTTAAAAATAGATGAATTTTTAGTAGCTCTGAGCTCGAAAGAAGTAGATATTGAACCTTATTTAAGATATTACATTGGTAGAGGACAAGGTCTGACGCCAACAGGTGATGATATTATAACTGGTATACTTTATGCAAATAAATTAACACCATTTATAGAGACATCAAATTTATTAAAATTAAAACAATTATTGAATGAACATCTTACAACAGTCGTTAGTGAAGCATTTTTAAATTGTGCTTTAGACGGGTTGTTTAGTTCGAAAATTACAAAGCTTCAACATGAAGCATCGGAAAAAGCGATAAAAGAATTAATATCAGTTGGTTCATCCTCAGGAATGGATACACTTTATGGTATTTCTCTAGCTTTACATAAGGAGTGGAATTAATGGGTAAAAGAGTCGTGCTTGCTTTAGGTGGAAATGCTATTTTACAACCTAAACAAGAAGCAACATATGACAATCAATACAACAATGTCATAACAGCTACAGAAAAAATGATAGAAATAAGAAAAGCAGGCCATGAAATTGTTGTTACACATGGTAACGGACCTCAAGTAGGAAATATTATTGCTCAAAATGAGTATGCTAAAGATAACGTTCCAGCATTACCAATAGACGTTTGTAGTGCAGAATCACAAGGTATGATTGGTTATATGATGGAAATGGCATTGAAAAATCATTTGAATAAAGATAAAATTAATGCAAACGTTAGTACATTATTAACTATGGTAGAAGTGGATAAAGATGACAAAGCGTTCAGCAACCCATCTAAACCAATAGGCGTATTCTTTGATGAAGATACAGCAAAAAGCCTAGAACAAGATAAAGGCTTCACAATGGGAGAAGATGCAGGTAGAGGTTACCGCAGATTAGTACCTTCTCCAGAACCACTTGTTATTCATGGCGTTGAAGAAATTAAAAGTTTACTAAGTAAATCAATTATTATTTCTTCAGGCGGTGGCGGTATCCCTGTATATCGTAATGAAGAAGGAAATCTTGAAGGTGTAGAAGCTGTAATCGATAAAGATAGATCAGGCTTAAAACTTTCTGAACAAGTAGAAGCAGACGTGTTCATGATGTTAACAGATGTACCAAATGTTTATATTAATTATGGTAAAGAGAATGAGAAGAAATTAGAACAAATTTCAGTTGAAGAAGCTGAACAATATGTGAGCGAAGGACAATTCCCAGCAGGTAGTATGTTACCTAAGATTGAAGCTGCTATTGAATTTGCTAAGACAGGTAATGAAGCTATTATTTGTTCATTAGGCGAAGCAGTAGATGCTTTAGAAGGCAAAGCTGGCACACGCATTGTAAAATAATCAGCTACTGTCAATATTATGAAAGAGTCTGAGACAATTATTTATGTCTTAGACTCTAAAAATTTTATATGGAGGTGAGGATTTGGAAGAACAAATGAAAAAATATCATTTTAAAGATATTTGGATTGTTTTATTAGGTATGATATTTGTAGCTTCAACGTTAAGGGCACCATTAACTTCTGTTGGTCCGGTTGTTGACTCAATTAAATCTACATTAGAAATCAATAATAGTTTGGCTGGATTTTTAACAACAATACCTTTACTTATATTCGGGATTGTATCTCCGTTAGTATCGAGAGTTGTTACTAAGTTAACGATGTCAGGTGCAATTGTTTATGCACTAATTTTATTAATGGTTGGTTTATTCTTACGTGTATCTGGCGGTATTAATTTATTTATTTTCGGTACAATCTTAATTGGTGTGGCTATCGCATTCGGAAACGTTTGTCTACCTAGTTATGTGAAATGGAAATTCCCATTACAAATAGGTTTATTCACCGGTATTTATAGTGCGACGATGAACTTTACTGCTGGTCTGGGTGGTGGACTAAGTTATCCCTTATCCCAAATCTCACCATTAGGATTCCGTTTGTCATTAGCGTTTTGGATTATATTAGCAGTATTAGCGCTTATATTATGGATGCCTCAAGTTAAAGGTGGAAAAGCCGAGGAAATTAAAGCTACTAAAGAAATGCAAGCTAAAGCACAAGGACCTAAACCTAAAATGGTAACTTCTAAGTTAGCATGGGTTGTTGCGTTAACAATGGGCTTTCAATCTATGGTGTTTTATACAGTAGTTGCATGGGTCCCTTCCATCCTAATAGATAAAGGACTATCACCAACTACAGCTGGATATTTCCTTATGTTGAACCAATTTTCACAAGTACCTATGACATTTCTATTTCCAATAATTGCTTCTAAAATGAAAAATCAAAAAATACTCGTAACAATTATAACGGTGCTATTCTTAGTTGGCTTCAGTTTACTATTTAGCCAATCAATTGTTTTACTAGCAATTAGTATGGTTATAGCGGGTCTAGGAATGGGTGCATGTTTCAGTATATGTATGACATTCTTCTCAATAAGAGCAAGAACAAGTGCAGGTAGCATGTCATTGTCTGGATTCGGACAATCTATCGGATACTTTATTGCAGCAATTGGACCGTTCTTCGTTGGATATTTACATGATTACTTCGGCGGATGGGACGTAGGTATAATCGCATTACTTGTTATATCTGTTTTAACGTTTATATTTGCTATACAAGCAGCACAAGATGTATATGTAGAAGATCAATAAAAGTTATAAAATAATACTCCTAATCCGATTTAACGGATTAGGAGTATTTGTTTATAATTAGGGATTGTAATAGTTTTTTGTTGTACT
Source organism: Mammaliicoccus sp. C-M13 (assembly GCF_022386845.1). Classification (NCBI taxonomy): domain Bacteria; kingdom Bacillati; phylum Bacillota; class Bacilli; order Caryophanales; family Staphylococcaceae; genus Mammaliicoccus; species Mammaliicoccus sp. C-M13. The sequence goes on from NZ_JAJNHQ010000006.1 coordinate 109,397, forward strand.
TGGATTAATGAGATAGAAAATCCAATAAAAGTGTGGTTGTTGTAGAAAATCCAATAAAGGTATGGTTAGTTGGATTATTGTTGTAGAAAATCCAATAAGAGTATGGTTAGTTGGATTATTGTTGTAGTTAATCCAATAAAGGTATGGTTATTTGGATTATTGTTGTAGAAAATCCAATAAGAGTGTGGTTATTTGGATTAATGAGATAGAAAATCCAATAAAGGTATGGTTAGTTGGATTAATGAGATAGAAAATCCAATAAAGGTGTGGTTAGTTGGATTATTGTTGTAGAAAATCCAATAAAGGTGTGGTTAGTTGGATTATTGTTGTAGTTAATCCAATAAGAGTATAGTTATTTGGATTATTGAGGTAGAAAATCCAATAAAGGTATGATTAGTTGGATTAATGAAAAAGAAAATCCAATAAGAGTTGAAGAGGGTGAGACACCTTTCTGTCCCACTCCCTGTTTTAATCAAAATTATGATTCATAATATTTAATAAGTGTATCTAATGCTTTAACAGGATTTAATCCTTGTACGCCTTGTTGTTGTAAAAATAAAGAGAAAATAGATAAGAATGTAAGTATGTTTTGTTTTTCTACTACATAGCCCATTAAGCCAATTCTCCATATTTTATTTTGTAGTTCGCCAAATGATCCAGCGATTTCTACACCGTAATTTTCTAATAATGATTTTCTAAATTCGTTAGGCTCTACACCTTCAGGGATTTCAACGCAAATGACCATTTTCATTTCATGGTTTGCATCTCCATAAATTTTTAATCCAAGTGCTTCTAGTGCGCGTTTTAAACCTTCGTGATGGTAAGCATGACGTTCAGCTCTATTTTCAACGCCTTCTCCTACAGCAATTTTTAAGCCGGCATTTAATGCATAAACCATAGCTGTTGCTTCTGTATGGTGGTTTAAACGTTTAGGACTCCAATAATCTTGAAGTTGTGTTAAATCAAAGTAATTACTTCTTATGAAAACTTCTTTCTCTGTTTCTTCGTTAGTTCTAATACCTTCTTCAACACGTTTTCTAGTATTAATTGCTTCACTAAAACGCTCATTGAAAGTAATTGGTGTGATGCCAGAAGGTATAGATAAGCATTTTTGAGCACCGCCAATAACAGCGTCTAATTCCCATTCGTCAACTGGTATAGTTGTACCTAAGTATGTAGCAACGGCATCCACTACTGAATAAACGCCTCGTTCTTTACAAGCTTTACCAATCTTATCTATAGGTTGCTGACGTCCGGTAGATGTTTCACCGTGAACAATTGCTAATACTTTAGGTTTTACGATATCTAATGCTTTAATAATTTCTTCTTGTGGTAGAACTTCTCCTACAGGACATTCAATAGTATGTACGATACCTCCAGCACGTTGAACTAGCTCTGCGAATAAATGTCCAAACCTACCTATAATTGGAACTAAAACACGATCTCCTGGCTCGACGATACTTGAAATAACAGCTTCTAATCCCGCTCTGCTTGTACCATCAACAGGGAATGACCATGTATTTTCTGTTAAAAATGATTTTCTAATCAGTTCCATTGTTTCATCCATTATAGCTGTAAAGTCCGGATCAAATTGACCAAGTATAGAGTTGCTCATTGCTTGTGAAACACGTGGGTCCACACTTACAGGACCTGGTGTCATAATTAATCTTTTTGCTATTTTCAATTCACTCATATTAAGTTCTCTCCTTTACACTTTTCCTTTTTAATTGTATCAAATTATTAATTCAAGTTCTTTGTATAATTATACAAAAAAGCATATAACTTTTATTAAAAATGACTAAAAATTGTGATTATTCAGTTATTTCATCCGCAAGTAATTTATAAGACTTTTTCTTATCTTCAAAATTATAAATATTAGTAATAATCATGAATTCATCAGTTTGATAATATGTTTCAAGTTCTTTTAATTTTGCTACGACTGTTTCTGGAGACCCGATAATACAACGTTTTCTATTTTTCTTAATTAAATCCTGTTCTTCATCTGTAAAATCTTCAACGTTGATTTCTTCAGAAGACAATACTTTAGTCCCTCGACCTTTGCTAACATTAATTAACCATTTATCTTGGCTTAGAGCAAGTTCTTCAGCCTTTTCATCAGTTTCAGCACATACTACAAAAATACATGCAATACTAGAAGGTGATTGCTGACTAACAGAAGGTTTAAAGTCATTATAATATCGCTCCATTGCTATTTTTCCATACTTAGGATTGATAAAATGACCAAATACAAAGCCAATTCCTAAATTCGCAGCATTTTTTGCACCATTTTCAGTTAATCCTAATAACCACATTGGAGGAGGATTATCGATACGAGGTCCAGCTTTCACAAGTCTGAATTTATGATCTCGAGGAAGTGAATTATATAAGAAACCTTGTAAATCACTAACTTGTCTAGGGAAATCATCAATAGGTTTAATGTGATTATCCGTTAAAGCCTTTTGTGTAGAAGGCGAACCACCAGGTGAATTACCAAATCCAATGTCAATACGATTAGGAAAAAATGCTGATAATGTCTTAGCATTTTCTGCAATTTTATAAGGGCTGTATTGAGGTAACAAAATACCACCAGAACCAACACGAATTTGATTTGTCGAAGCGGCTATATTTGTCATTAATATCTCTGGTGAAGAACTCGCTAATCCACTCGTATTATGGTGTTCCGCAACCCAATAACGGTGATAACCTAACGACTCTGTCCATTTCGCTAATTCAATAGTCTTCCTTAATGTTTCCTCAGGCGTGTCACCTTTAGAAATGGGTGCCTGATCCAGTACACTGAGTTTCATTCAACCACGCTCCTTTATGAATAAATCTTATTTATAACTTACGTTTGTATTTTAATGAAAGATAGCCTTCCTCTTTAGGGAGTGTGTTCATTGGTTTTTCAAATTGGAATTGAAAACCGTTTGTTTCATAAAAAGGAATCCCCATGTAGTTTTCTTTTAATACTGATACCCATTGCTCTTTTGCACCACGTTCTATTTGATCGCTTGTGATTTTATGTAATAATTTTGTTCCAATACCTTCTCTTTTACGAGTAGGGTCTAAATAAAGGACATACAGTTCAGAACTACTATCATTACGAAAACCTCCACCACCAGCTCCAATAATTTTACCTTTATCTGCTGCTACAAACCAACCATTCCAATAATGATTAATATTTAAAACTTCATTTGTTACACGAACTTTATTATAAAACTCATTAATAATTTGAGTGATATATTTTTGAGGAAGAATGTTTTTGTATGTAGCTTTATAACCTTCAGAACATACGTAAATAATACCTTCAACATCTTCTACTGTCGCTAATCTATAATTCATTCAACCACGCTCCTTTTACTCTTAATTAAAGTATAACTTAAAAATAAATATTGTTATAAAATCTGCTTATGATGTGATGATGCACCTTATGAAAGTTGCAAGTCGAGGTCCACGCACAACTTTATCATTGAGTGAACAAAGTATTAATAAGACATGCTGTAAAAAACTCCCTTCAAAGCCAAGTTTGAAGGGAGTTTTAAATTCAACTAAATATTCGTTTGTGCGCCTGGTCCGACTGGTATTCCTAGTAAGTACCAAATGACAAACATAATTGTCCATAATATGAGAATTGCGATAGAGTATGGCAACATGACGGATACGACTGTGCCTATTCCATTTTTCTTTCCGTATCTTTCTGCTACTGACACGATGTAAGGGAAGAATGGCATTAGTGGTGAAATGATATTTGTTGACGAGTCTCCAATTCTATATGCTATTTGTGTAACTTCAGGAGAAACGCCTAATTGCATAAACATCGGCACAAATATAGGTGCCATGAGTGCCCATTTTGCAGAGTCTGCAGCGATAAAAATATTTATAATTGTTGTAATTATGATCAATGCTATTAGCGCTGTTAGTCCATTTACATGCATAGCTTTCAGTAATTCAGCACCGTTTACAGAAAGTATTGTTCCAATATGAGAGTATTCAAATAATGCAACAAACTGTGCAGCGAAAAAGATTAAAACAATAAATTCAGACATTGTCATTAAAGACCCACTCATGAGTTCAACTGCATCTTTATCGTTTTTAACTGTTTTGTTAATAACACCGTAAGTTAAACCAGGGATAAGGAATACGAGCATCATCGTAAATATAATACTGTGTATAAATGGTGAATCGATAAAACTTCCATTTTCTCCTCTTAATAATCCATTAGATGGTATAACCATACTACCGATAACAACAATTACGGCAATTAAAGCAATGTTAGCCCATTTAAAAGCTTTAGGATTAATTTCATCAAATTTAGTGTTTTCAGGTTCTTCATATTCTCCTAAACTAGGTTCAACAATTTTATCTGTAATAAACGTTCCAATTCCTACAACAAGAAAAGTAGAAACAAACATAAAGAACCAGTTATCTGTAGCATTTACAATGTAATCAGCATTAAGTATATGTGCAGCTTCTGTCGTCATACCACTTAATATTGGATCGTTTGTACCTAGGAATAGGTTTGCAGAATAACCACCTGCTACACCACTGAATGCAGCAGCGAGTCCCGCTATAGGATGACGTTTGAATGATAAGAAAATCATTGCTCCAAGAGGCACTAATACAACATATCCTACTGAAGCGGCAATGTTAGAAAGTACACCTAATAACACAACAATTGGAGTTATGAATTTACGTGGTGTATGTGCAACGGTCTTTTGAATTAATGCACTTAAATAACCAGTTTTTTCAGCTACACCAACACCGAGCATAGCGACCAAAACAGGGCCGAGTGCTACGAAAGATGTAAAGTTCTCAACGACACTTGTAAATACATGTGAAATACCAGAAGGTGTCAGCAAGCTAATAACTTTTGCAGTTTGGTTTTCTACATTTCCAGTTTCTTGGTTTATACCTTTAAATGATACGGACACATCAAATAAATAAAGTATATGTGAAAGAACAAATAAAATAACGATAAATATTAAAAATATCGTAACTGGGTGTGGAAGTCTATTACCTATATTCTCAATTTTACTTAGGTAGCGGCTCATTTTATTTTGTTGCACGTATATCCCTTCTTTTTTATGTGATACTAAAATTGTATAGTAATTTATACTAAATTCAAGAATAACAAATCAAACAAATAAGAATAATAAGGTAATTTAAATTAAAGGTTGAAAAATGTTCGTGTGTTCGAACGTTTTTTATTTTGAGATATTTTGTAATTGAATAAGGTTTGTTAACGAAATTATAAACATAATTATTTGTAAAAAATATACATTTAAGAAAATAAATGTGATATTATATTTTTTAAAGGGGGAATGTAGAAATTTGTTAATTTATTATAATTATTATTTAAATAATAAAGTTTACTAATTATTGTAATTAACAACGATTAATGAAGTTTTAACAATGGAAGGAGAAGATTATTATGAAAAAGAAACCAAATTCAAGAAGGTTAGATTTCATCCCTAATCGATTAAACAAGTATTCAATTAGAAAATTCACAGTAGGTACAGCTTCAATTATTATAGGTTCACTAATCTTTTTAGGACAAGGAAATGAAGCGCAAGCTGAAGAAACTACTACTAGTAGTACAACACACATAACCGATAACGGTAATATAAATAAGGTAACAGCTGAGAAAACTACAGAAAATACAACAAGTGAAGAAGTACCGCCAGTTGCGGAACCAGCTGAAAATACATCAAACGATAACGAAATTAATAATGAAACAACGACAACAGAAACACCGGTAACAGATAAAGTAGAAGATAGCGAAGCAACAAGAGAAGAGCCAACAGAAACACCGGTAACAGATAAAGCAGAAGATAACGAAGAAGCAACAAGAGAAGAGTCAACAGAAACACCGTCAGTAGATAAAGCAGAAGATAGCGAAGAGGCAACAACAGAAGAGCCAACAGAAACACCGGTAACAGATAAAGTAGAAGATAGCGAAGAGGCAACAACAGAAGAGCCAACAGAAACACCGTCAGCAGATAAAGCAGAAGATAGCGAAGAAGCAACAAGAGAAGAGCCAACAGAAACACCGGTAACAGATAAAGTAGAAGACAACACTGAATCAACTAATGAAGAACCAGTTGAAAATACACAAACTGATAAAGAAACTAATAAAGAAGAGTCAAATACTAATGATGCTGTAACGAATACAGCAACTGATACAGATGACAAAGAAAGTACAGAGGAAGCAAGCGAGCAACCTTCTGGAACATTAGTAAATGATAAAGTAAACACGACTGAGTTTAATTTTAATTCTCAAGATATCAATCCGAATAATAGTGGGCACACTTCCTTTAATTCAAAATTCCAAGTTGATGGAGAAGTTAAATCTGGAGACTACTTTACGTTTAAATTACCTCAGTATTTAACAGCTGATGGCGATGTAGATTATTCAAATTTAAATAATATTATGAATTTACCAGAACTAAAAAATGCAAATGGTGATGTCATTGCTACAGGAATGTACAACACTACTAATAAAACAGGTACGTATACATTTACTGATTTTATAAATGGTAAGAAGAATATTAATGGTCAATTTGAACTTCCGTTATTTACAGATAGAAAAAATGCTCCTCAATCTGGTGAATATCCTTTAGAGTTTGATGTAGCTGGCGAAACATTTAATGAAGATATAAATATTAATTATGGAAGTCCAGTACAAGGTAATAGAGGTGAAAATGGATCAAATATTACTTCGTTTATAACAGAGATAGACTTACATTCTGGGCAAAATGAATATACTCAATCTATATACGTTAACCCTAAAGGCAATAAACTAAATTATTCTACAGTTAAAATCCAAGGTTATCATGAAGACCCTACGAAAAGTAGTACTTTAATTGATGAAAATAATACATCATTTAAAGTATACGAAGTTCAAGATAATACAAAATTAACAGATAGTTACTATATTAATCCTGAAGATTCAAATTATGTAGATGTAACAAATCAGTTTAGTAACGCAATTACTTATAGAGACAATACAGCGACAATAGATTTCAGTAATACTTCAAAAACTTATGTTGTAGTAGTAGACGGACACTTTGACAATAGTGACGAAAGTGTAAGAACACGAGTGACTCATAGTAATACAGATTATTATGGAAATCAAAACACATATTATTGGGACAATGAAAATATCGTAAAACAAGGTTCTGGTTCTGGTGATGGCGACGATGATTCAGATTCTGACGCAGATGCAGACTCAGACAGTGATGCCGATGCAGATAGTGACGCAGACTCAGATAGCGATGCAGACTCAGACAGTGACGCAGACTCAGACAGTGATGCAGACTCAGATAGTGATGCGGACTCAGATAGTGACGCGGACTCCGATAGTGATGCAGACTCAGATAGTGATGCAGACTCAGACAGTGATGCAGACTCAGACAGTGATGCAGACTCAGATAGTGATGCAGACTCAGATAGTGATGCGGACTCCGATAGTGACGCGGACTCAGATAGCGATGCCGATGCAGATAGTGATGCAGACTCAGATAGCGACGCGGACTCAGATAGTGATGCAGACTCTGATAGTGACGCCGATTCTGATAATGACGGTGATGTAGATCATGATATGGTTCCAGGGTCTAATATAGATAATGGACCGCATTCTGGATCAAATGTTGGTAAAGCAGCTAGTACTAGTAAAGATGGAAAATCTAATAAGACATTACCAGATACAGGTGAAGAAAATACACAAAATGGTCTATTGTTCGGTGGACTATTTGCTGGTTTAGGCTCATTGCTCTTGTTTGGTAGACGTCGTAAAAAAGAAAAGTAAATAGCGTATAAATAAATATGAAAGTATTTTTACTACCAGGCTTTTTAGCCTGGTTCCATTTATTTTCAACTTATTTCAAAAGTCGAGAAATGAGGGAATAAATTGTTTTTAGAAAAGCGAATTGATAAATTATTAGCAACAGTAAATGAAGAAAATCTAGAGTTTGATATTTCGTTTCTATCATTAGGATTACCAAATATTAAAGCTATAGTTTCAGTTTTGAAAAGAAAAAAATATTTAAAAGATGATATATTAAAAGCATGTGCTCAATTTAAGAAAAAAACGGGTAAAGAACCAGTTTGGATTAAAATGGATATCGTTACGCATACAGAGCAAATTGACTTTAATATACTAGTAAATGATTTGGAAAAGACTCGTAGAAATTACGTAGACTATGGTTTTTCACTTGATGATAGTTGGAGGTATGCATTTTTACCTGAAATCATTAATTCGAATGCCTTTATAAGACCTAATAATAAAGATAAAAAATTATATCTATCTGAAAAAAATATCAATAATTATTTAAGGAAGTATACGAAAAATAACTTGGCATTTAATAAGTCTTACTATAGTAATAAAAAAGTAATTAAATTCTATACAAAAGGTTTTTATGTTGAAGAAGATCGAATTATTAAGCTAAATGAAAAAGGTTATGAGAAAAATTTAAGAGATGTTGATAATTTTCACGAAGAAATAGATGAATTAATTAAACAAAGTGTGAATTATTTAAAGAATGAAATTCAAAGTAATGGTAAGTATATTTATGGATATTTTCCTCATTTTGATAAGAAAATTAATTTTTATAATAATTTAAGACATTCTTCTTCTACATATGCATTAATAGAAGGATTATCTTATTTGAATAAAGATATTTCAGTCGCTAAGAAACCTTTAAATTATATTATCGAAAACTATTTATACAATCATGATGGTATAGCTTATGTTTTTGATGATACGAAAGGTATCAATGAAATTAAATTAGGGCAAAATGCAGCATTTATATTAGCGATTTGTGAGTATTTAAGACATCGACCAGATGATTTATTCTATCTAGAAATAGCACAAAAAGTAGCTAAAGGTATTGAAAGTATGATTGATGATAATGATGCAGAAACGATACATGTATTGTATTATCCAACATTAAAAGTAAAAGAAAAGTATCGCATTGTATATTATGATGGGGAAGCTGCCTTTGCTTTATTAAGATTGTACCAAGTTGATGGAGATGAAAATTGGCTCAATCTAGTTAAACATTTATTTGAAAAGTTTATAAAACAGAATTATTGGAAATATCATGATCACTGGTTAAGTTATTGTACAAATGAGTTAGTGAAGTTAAACCATGAAGAAAAGTACTATATATTTGGTATGAAAAATGCTGCTGGTCATTTGGACTATATTAAGCAAAGGGAAACTACATTTCCTACATTTTTAGAAATGCTTGTAGCGACATACAAACTTGTACAATCAGCTAAAAATAGTGGATTTAAACACTTAGTAACAGAGTATATAGACGAAAGAAAATTGATTGATACCATTCATTCAAGAGCAAATTATCAAAGAACTGGATATTTTTATCCAGAAATAGTAATGTATTTTAAAAATCCAGAAAGAATAATGAACACATTCTTTATTAAGCATCATGGCTTCAGAGTGCGCATAGATGATGTGGAGCATTATATTTCAGGTTATGTGCAGTATCAAAATGTATTTAAAAATAATAAGATTACTTAATAAAAAATTATTTATACATAAAAACTTCCTCAAAATTTATGAGGAAGTTTTTTTAAGTATGTTATATCAGTTTTTTCTTTTGAACTAAATCAATACTATCTATATGATGTTGTACGATTTTTTCACAATAATCTAGGATTTCATCAATCTTACTTAATTGAATATCTTTAAGTATAAGTGCTCTTTCATCAAATGGGTCTCTAGCTTTCTTTAATAGTCCGAAGTGTTCAAGTGTTTTTAATGAATTCGTAATTTCTGAAGAGGGCGGATCGAACATAATATCTCTCAATTTTCTTACATAGACTTCTTCCTCATCTATTTCAGATAGATAGAATAAAGTTAAAATGTCCATTCTTTTTAATTTCTTTTCATTATAAATTGTCTTAAGGATATCTTTCTTAAATAGTTCGTAATAAATAATTTGTTTCATTTAATCGTCTCCTATTTTTTAATGGTTAAGTCATATACGTGATTATCAAGTTTTGTTAGAGCTTTTATAAAATGATTTTGTTCTTCCTCAGACAATATAGACAGCAAGCTATCCATATTATGTATGCAAACTTGTTTTAAATTTAGGATAGCTTCTTTACCATATTCAGTTATATAAATATAGTAAATTCGTTTATCACGTTCAGATTGTTTTTTGATGACATAAGAATCTTTCATTAAGTCATTGACTAGGCGACTTAAATTTCCTTTGTCTTCATCGATTTTTCTACATAAGTTGTTCAAAGTAATACCATCTTGTTCATAAATAATCTCTAGTAAATTTGCGAGTTTTAAGGATATGCCATGGGATTGCGCAACATCTTTGCATAGATAATGCAAATTACTACATAAATTCACTAGGGAACTTTTGAAAATCTGAGCATTTTCATTTAAAAATTGATCATTCATTTTGATGTGCCCCCCAAATAGTATTGTCAAAATATAACTATAAATCCTTATAATACTAAATAATACCAAAAATAGAGAAAAGTACAATAATATTGTTTGAAAATCTAATTAAAAAGGTTTAAGTTTTACGAAATTATTATTGTTGTAAAATACAATAATAAATCGAACTTTTATATATTCTAATAATTAATTGTATATTTATTTAATGTAACTAATGTATATAGTAAAAGCTAAACAAAGACTGTCAAATAAGTGATTCATGGACTTTGATTAAACTATTAATATCAAAATAAATTTTTATAACTTAGTAGAATTATGAACGAATATTGAAATAATAATTTACAAATAGCAATAAATGATATATATAGAAATAACAGGGTATTGTTATAGGTGGATATTTAAATTAATAAAAATTGACAATAAGTTACAACTTTTGAAATAGTCTATGTTTATAAAAAAGATTATTTAGTATACAATATCTTTTATAATTACAAACCGAAATGAGATGACAAGTATGAGTAAAATCGATAGACGTACACAGATGCTTGAAGCAGCAATTCAAATAGTAAATGAACAAGGCACTGATTCTCTTACACTTGATGCTGTCGCAAAACGTGCAGAGGTGAGCAAAGGCGGACTTTTGTATCACTTTAAAAACAAAAAAGCTTTAATTCAAGGATTAGTCGATTATGCAAGTGCCACTTATCGTAATAATGTCGATACAAACGTTCAAGATGATGACGATACTGGTAAATTGTTAAGAGGGTATATTGAAGCTACTAGAAGTCATCGTGACAATAATATTGCTATCAGTTCAGCTGTATTAGCAGCACAAGGAAACGATCGCTCACTTTTAAAACCATTACAAGAAACTTATCAAGAGTGGCAACATTTTATTGAAGACGATGGTTTGAACCCTGTAGATGCAACTATTATTCGACTTGCTATCGATGGCTTATGGTTAACAGAATTGTTCGGCCTTGATGCAATAGATGAATCAAGACGTGAAGAAGTTTTAAACCAATTATCAAATTATACAAATAAGAATTAAACAATTTAAAATATTTAATCTATAGTGGTTAACCATGCTGAGACATTATTATGTCCCAGCTTTTTTTGTGTTTAAAAAAGAATTTGAATAACAGCTTGAAACTTTACCGTCCAGTTGGTATACTAACAAACGTTGAATTTTTTAAAAAACATCATTTCAGGAGGATTATAATGAATAAAGTAATGTTAACAGCGGCTATAACTGGCGCTGGAGATACTGTTGAGAAGAACGAAAATGTACCAGTTACACCGGAAGAAATTGCAGATTCAGCAATTAAATGTGCACGTGCTGGGGCAACAGTTGCACATATTCATGCACGTGACCCAGAAACTGGTGGTATTAGTCACGACACAGAATTATTTAGAGAAGCTATACGATTAATCCGTGAATCGGGTGAAGATATTATTATCAATATTACATCTGGTGGTGGTGGAGATTTCATCCCGAATTTACAAGATCCATACACTGCTGGGGAAGGTTCAGACATGCAAACGCCTGAAGAGCGTCATGAACCAATCGGAACATTACTACCAGAAATGTGTACGCTAGACTGCGGAAGTACTAACTTCGGAGATATGGTTTACTTAAGCCCTGCAGATTGGCTACGTGAACAAGCACGCCTTGTACAAGAAGCTGGTGTTAAACCAGAACTTGAATGTTTCGATAGTGGTCATATTCGATTTGCTAGACAATTAATTTCAGAAGGCTTAATTGATGGAGAACCAATGTTCCAATTTTGTCTAGGCATTCCATGGGGAGCAGATAACGACGCAGAAACGATTGAATACTTTAAAACACGTTTACCAGAAAATGCACATTGGTCAGGATTTGGTATAGGTAGAATGCAATTACCAACTGTAGAAGAAATAGCTAAACGTGGCGGCAGTGTTCGTGTTGGATTAGAAGATAACCTGTATATATCTAAAGGTGTTAAAGCTACAAATGAAGCATTAGTAGAAAAAGCTGTAGAAATATTAAAAGAATTAGATATAGAACCTATGACGCCTCAAGAAGCGCGTGAATTTTATCAACTAAGAGACCCTAAAGGAGGACAATCATGAAATTTGCAGTAGTAGGAACAGGTGTAATCGGAAGCGGTTGGATTACACGTATGCTCGCTCATGGACATGAAGTTGTAGCGACAGACCCAAGTGAAAGTGCATATGAAACAATGTTAGAACAAGTGAAATCAAATTGGCCATATGCTGAACGTATGGGCTTACACCCAAATGCGTCACTTGATAATTTAACATTCACACCTTATTTAGAAGAAGCTGTTAAAGATGCTGACCTTATACAAGAAAATGTACCAGAAGTAGAAGAAATTAAAGATAAAGTATTAACGGATATTGATTTTTATGCACGTCCAGATGCAATTATCGGTTCTAGTACATCAGGTATTAAACCAACAGAATTACAAAGAAATTTAAAGCATCCTGAAAGATTAGTCGTAGCTCATCCTTTCCATCCTGTTTATATTTTACCTTTAGTTGAAATTGTGCCAGGTAAACAAACAAGCGAAGAAACAGTTATTAAAGCTGAAGAAATCTATGAAGCTATCGGAAATGATGTACTTCATGTACGTCATGAAATAGAAGGTCACATTGCAGACCGTCTTATGGAAGCTTTATGGCGTGAATCATTGCATATTGTAAACGAAGGCATTGCTACAACAGAAGAAGTAGATAAAGCATTTACTCATGCAGCTGGCTTAAGATATGCACAATATGGACCATTTATGACTTTCCATTTAGCTGGCGGTCAAGGTGGTATGCGTCACATGTTAAAACAATTTGGTCCTGCTCTGAAGAAACCTTGGACGAAACTAGTCGCACCAGAATTAACAACAGATTTATACAATGCAGTTGTTGAAGGCTGTGAACAATCGTCATTTGGTTATTCAATGTCAGAATTAGACCAAAAAAGAAATGAATTTTTAATTAAAGTTAAAGAACTTGCAGAAGAATATTGGCCAAAAAATAGTGATTATATGAAGAAAAAACAACTCACTAAGACGGAGGTTTAATGTCGTGTCTAACTTTTTCAACTATCAAACAACTGTTCAGAATGAGTGGTTAGATCATAACAACCATATGAATGATGCAGAATATAACCGTGTGTTCAGTCAAGCAACTGATGCTTGGCTTGCTCACATAGGGTTAGATGTTCAAACGATTAAAGATATTAAATATACTGTATTTACGTTAGAAAATCATATTACTTACCAAAAAGAAGTACCTAAAAATGAAACGTTAAATGTCAGTGTACAATTAATAGACTTTGATCAGAAGAGATGTCATGTATTCATGAATATGTTTAATGGTTCAAACGAATTATGCTCTACTTATGAAGTAATGTTAATGGGAATCGATGTCGAAAGTGGCCGTCCTAGTGCGTTTCCAGATAACATTATTGAGCAAATTAAAAATGAGTCAGTTAAGAAACAAGACGATTCATTACCACGTGAATTAGGACGTCAAATAGGCATTAAACGTAAATAAAAGTATAACTAGGACTGTTTGTATGATGCAGATAGTCCTTATTATATGAAAAAAATCACTAAATTAAAGGATGAGTAAATTGTGAAAAAATTTAAATTGATGGATTGGGTTACATTTACAATTTCTTTACTTATATTGCTATCTGTAGTTATACCCTTAATTGCATTTCCAGATGCAAGTAGTCAAGTAATATTATCACTTAATGATCTAATAACCTCAAAATTAGGTGCTGTTTATTTAGGAATTGGTCTAGCTGTTTTAATCTTTATACTTTATATCGCATTTGGTAAATATGGTGGAATTGTACTAGGTAAACCTAATGATAAACCTGAATTTAATACGATGAGTTGGGCAGCAATGTTATTCTGTGCAGGTATCGGCTCTAGTATTTTATATTGGGGTATTATCGAATGGGCATATTATTATGATGGTCCACCGTTTCATATCAAACCACGTAGTGAAGAAGCAATTAATTATGCTGCTACATATGGAATGTTTCACTGGGGACCTATTGCTTGGGCAATATATGTCTTGCCAGCACTTCCAATCGCTTATTCGCTTTATGTAAAAGAACAACCTATTATACGTATTAGTCATGCATGTCGACCACTAATAGGAAAATACACTGACAAATGGCCTGGTAAAATGATTGATGTTCTCTTCATTTTTGGTTTACTAGGTGGTGCAGGTACTACTTTAGGACTGGCTACACCAATGATTGCTGAAGGAGTTGGCTCACTAACAGGTTTAGATGGTAGTTCAACTTGGCTACGATTAACGATACTAGGCATATCAACATTGATATTTGCAGCAAGTTCTTACTCAGGTATTAATTACGGTATTAAAATATTAAGCGACATTAATATTTGGTTAACGTTTATATTATTATTATTTGTATTTATTGTTGGACCAACAGTATTTATAATGGAAACAACGCTTTCCAGTGTAGGTTTAATGTTCCGTGATTTCTTCAGAATGGCAACATGGTTAGAACCATTTGGTGGCCTTGGTAATATTTCAAAAGACAACTTCCCACAATCATGGACAATATTCTACTGGGCTTGGTGGTTAGTATACGCACCATTCGTAGGATTATTCATAGCCCGTATTTCTAAAGGACGTACGTTAAAAGAAGTTATTTTAGGTACACTTGGATACGGTACCCTTGGCTGTACACTATTCTTCGGAATATTAGGTAACTATGGTTTATGGCTAGAGATTACTGGTAAATTCTCTGTTACAAAAGTACTTCAAGAGAAAGAAGGACCCGCTGCGATTATGTCCATTTTAGAGCAGTTACCGATGAGTAATGTCGTTATCGTTATATTCGTAATTACAGCAGTCATTTATTTAGCGACTACTTTCGACTCAGGTTCATACATCTTAGCAGGAGCAACACAAACTGAAGTAGATGACGAGCCATATCGTTGGAACAGATTATTCTGGGCATTTGCGTTATCATTTATTCCGTTAGCACTTATGCTAATCAGTGGGGATGAGATTTTAAATCTGTTACAAACCGCCTCAATCATTGCAGGTGTGCCATTGATTATAATATTTATATTACTGATGGTATCCTTCATCAAAACGCTAAGCAACGATCGTATTAAACTAGAAGAACGCTCTCGACTTCATAAAGAAAGAGAACGTCGTACACTTTCTATCAGGTATGCCAAAAATGATAGATGGTGGGAAAAGAAATAAATATTTTTTAATATAAATTTTGAGCACTAATTCGTTGAATTATATATAACGAGTTAGTGCTTTTTCATTTATGATGATATTTGAATACACTTTAACAACTATATAATAGAAGAAAGACGTCTCAGAATTTAATTGTTGACGTATGAAAATATAATTGTATGATGATAATAACTATAAAAAAACATATGGAGATGAAAAGCATGATAAGAACTATGATGTATGGAAAAATTCATCGTGCGAGGGTAACTGAAGCAAATTTAAATTACGTAGGTAGTATTACTATAGATGCAGATATTCTTGATGCAGTAGATATTTTGCCGAATGAAAAGGTAGCAATCGTTAATAATAATAACGGTGCAAGATTAGAAACTTATGTAATTGAAGGTGAACGAGGAAGCGGTAAGATTTGTTTGAATGGTGCAGCTGCACGTTTAGTTCAAGTAGATGATGTTATTATCATTATGAATTACGTACAAGTTACAAACGAAGAAGCTAAAAATTTATCACCTAAAGTAGCAGTAATGAATGAACGTAATGAAATTATTGAAATGATTCATGAGAAGGAAAATGAAATCATATTATAAAGTGGCTATGTCATGAATATACTTGCCTTAATACTATTATTAATCTAAAAAGCTTTAAAGTTCAGAACTTTTATTTTGAACTTTAAAGCTTTTTGTAATTTCATTTCATTTCTAGTTATATTATAATATTATATTGAAATTTCATTCCAAAAGTGAGATAATGTAAGCGATTCCAATAAGGAGTGTGTTGAAATGCTAGGCTTTTCTGTTTATTTAGGAGAACCATTTGATAAGACTTATATTGAAACAATGCTTAATGAAGGTGCCAAATATGTATTTACTTCATTGCAAATACCAGAAGATGATCCAATGTTGTATTTAACCAAATTAAAAGAGTTAAATAAAATAGTAAATGGTAGAGCAGAGATTATTGCAGATGCAAATCCTAAAACGTTTAAGACTTTAGGATTGTCGTATAAAAAGCCTACTACTTTAAAAGATGCTGGAATAGATTTTATAAGATTAGATATATCATTGGATATAGAAGATATTATATCTTTATTAAATGAAGTTAATGTAGTATGTAACGCAAGTACTGACGCTGTCGAATTGCTCTATCAACTTAAAGCTAAAGATATAGACTTATCAAAAGTGATGGTTGCACATAATTATTACCCACGACCGGAAACAGGTTTAGAAAATGAGTTTTTCATTTCTAAAAACAAAGAAATAAGGGATGTTTTTCCGGATGTGAAAATTATGGCATTTGTCCCTGGTACTAAATTAAGAGGGCCTATCTTTAGAGGATTACCAACACTTGAAGCACACAGAAATATACATCCTTTATATGCTGCTTATCAATTATTAAAATATGATATCGACGTTGTTTGTATTGGGGACACAAGCATAGACTTAGATATCATAAATCAATTTCATGATTATTTTAATAATGGAATCGTAAGTCTTTATATTGAAGAGGAAACACCTGCTTTAAAAGATGTAACAGGGAGAATTTTTCATAATAGGAAAGACAAAGCGAGAGATGTAGTAAGAGCGGAAGAGGCAAGGATGAGTTTTCAAGGGGAAGTTAAACCAGATAATACGACTGAAAGAGTTAAGGGGACCGTTACATTAGATAACTTGAAATATGGGCGATACATGAACGAACTGCAAATCGTCAAGAGAGATTTAGAAGCAAATGAAGCCGTGAATGTTATTGGGCGTGTTTCTAGTAGCAATTTAGATTGTATAAATATGATTGGTGCTGGACAGGCTTTCCAATTTATTAAAAGGGGATAATGTGATGGACATAAAAAAACTAACTACTGAATCAAGAAATAAATATTCATCAAAACTAGATACTTTAACGCCAGAACAATTTGTTGAAGTGATGAATACAGAAGATCAAAAAGTAGCCGAGCAAATTAAGTTAGAGAATAATGCGATAGCCGAATTGATTAAAAGAGCTATTACGAGCTTAAACAATGGGGGAAGGTTAATTTACATGGGAGCAGGAACAAGCGGAAGATTAGGGGTATTGGATGCTGCGGAATGTGTCCCAACGTTTGGTGTCACGCCAGACGTCGTAATAGGTTTAATTGCAGGTGGTCCAGAAGCAATGACGGTTGCAGTAGAAGGGGCTGAAGATGATTTAGAATTAGGGGAACAAGATTTAAGAAATTTAAATATAAACGAAAATGACACGGTTATAGGTATTGCTGCTAGTGGAAGAACACCATATGTTATAGGTGGATTAAAATACGCCCAAAGCATAGGCGTTCCTACTGGTTGTGTAACATGTAATCAACAATCAGAAGTAGGAAATTACGCTGATTTTCCGGTTCAAGTTGATGTTGGTCCAGAAGTTTTAACAGGCTCAACAAGGTTGAAAGCAGGCACAGCTCAAAAACTCATTTTAAATATGATTTCAACTGGTGCGATGGTTGGTATAGGAAAAGTTTATGAAAACTTAATGATTGATGTTAAACCAACCAACAAAAAACTTGTACAACGTGCTATTAATATGATTCAAGAAGTTTTAGGGTGTTCATATGAAGAAAGCCAGAAACTTTTTGAAGAAAGCGATGAACAAGTAAAAGTGGCAATTGTTATGGGCATGCACAATGTGAGTAAAGAAGAAGCCATTCAGAAATTAGAAAAAGCTAAAGGGTTTGTGAGAAATACGTAAACAAGGGGTGTATGTATATGTCTAAAGAAAAAGAAATGGCCAAAGAGATACTTGATAAAGTTGGGGGAAAAGACAATTTAGAAAAAGTCATTCATTGTATGACAAGGGTTAGAATGAGTATCGTCGACTACACTAAAGTTGATATTGAAGGTTTAAAAAATATCAAAGGTGTGATGGGGGTTGTAGAAGATGATATGATTCAAGTGGTAGTTGGACCGGGGACTGTAAATAAAGTAGCCAATGAAATGAGTTCTATTATTGGCGTACCACTAGGCGAAACAATTAAGAAAAATCAAAGTAATAAAGAGAAAGTAGAACAAGAAGCGGATCTGTTTAAACAAAATATTAACAAGAAAAATCAAACACCTTTCAAAAGAGTGTTGAGATCGATAGCTAATATTTTTGTACCTCTTATTCCTGCATTTGTGGGTGCCGGTTTAATTGGTGGTATTTCTGCTGTACTTTCTAACCTGTTAACAGCCGGCACAATCGATGGAGCATCATGGGAACAATTTGTTTTAGTATTTAATATTATAAAAGATGGTCTTTTTGCTTACTTAGTCATTTATGTAGGTATTAATGCTGCAAAAGAATTTGGTGCAACACCTGGCTTAGGTGGTGTAATTGGTGGTACAACTATGTTGACTGGCATGGATCCAGAAAGTCCACTGAAAAATATTTTTAATGGCGAACCACTTGAAGCAGGACAAGGTGGTGTAATTGGGGTTATTATAGCTGTTTGGTTGCTATCTTTAATTGAAAAAAGATTACACAAAATTGTACCGACTGCTGTAGATATTATTGTTACTCCGACGATTACATTATTTATTATGGGGTTAGGAACAATCTTTGTAATCATGCCTATAGCAGGTTTTATTTCTAACGGCTTGTTAGGCGTAATTGATTGGGTCTTAAATATAGGTGGAGCATTTAGTGGATTTATATTAGGTGCAACGTTCTTACCTTTAGTTATGTTTGGATTGCATCAAGTATTAACACCAATTCATATAGAAATGATTAATCAATCAGGTGCTACTTACTTATTACCAATACTTGCTATGGCTGGTGCAGGTCAAGTAGGTGCAGCATTTGCCCTATGGGTTAGATGTAGAAAAAATAAAAAAATCATTAACCTTCTAAAAGGTGCTCTACCAGTAGGAATTTTAGGAATTGGAGAACCATTGATTTACGGGGTAACTTTACCTCTAGGTAGACCATTTATTACAGCTTGTATCGGTGGTGGAGTCGGAGGTGCAGTTATAGGCGCCATCGGACATATTGGTGCAAGTGCAATTGGGCCGAGTGGCGTATCCCTTATACCGTTAATATCTCATAATATGTATGTAGGATATATTGCAGGTTTATTAGCAGCTTATTTAGGAGGCTTTATTTTCACATATTTATTTGGAACGAACAAAGAAATGACAGCACCACAAGAATTGGATGAGGATTAATATGAGCGAACATCAACACGTACTTATGTTTATTAAAGAAAATATGTCTCGTTTAACTAAACGAGAACAGCGTATAGCACAGTACTTTGTCGATTATCCTGAAAAGATAATTGAATTAAGCGCTAAGGAGTTAGGCACGGTAACAAACACAAGTGCTGCTTCCGTTATACGTTGTACGCACAAATTAGATTTTAAAGGTTTTACTGATTTGAAACTGTCTATTTCTAGGTATATGCCTCAACATGAAAAAAGTATATATCAAGAAATTAAACAAGATGAAACAGTATCGTCTATTAGTAAGAAACTTATTACACGAGCATCACATACACTTGAAATGACTGAAAAATTAATCGAGAGTAGCAGTGTAAATGCCATTATTGATCAATTGTATGAGGCAAAAACAATTATAGTTTTTGGTGTAGGTGCTTCAAGTTTAGTAGCACAAGATTTATATCAAAAATTTACTAGAATTGGTAAACAAGTTATTCATTCTTTAGACACTCACTTTTTAGCTACAGCAATAGCTTCACATAATAAAGATTGTATTTTGATAGGAATTTCTAACTCTGGTGAGAATAGTGAAACACTATCTTTAGCTAAAGTTGCACATAAATATAATGTTAAAGTAATAAGTCTGACTCAATCAAAAAGTTCATCTTTATCACAACAATCTGACTATCAATTAACACATGATGCAAGTTCAGAAGAAAGTTTAAGATTAGCAGCTACGAGTTCTCTTATATCGCAATTGATGACGCTTGATATATTATTTTATAGCTATTTATCAAGAGATTATGATGAACATGTAATAACGATGAGTAAAACGAGAGATGCAGTTGAATTATATACAGAATAAATGTTTGATAGAGTCCGAGACAACAATTTATGTCCCGGACTCTCAGTGTATTTAAATAATATTTAAGAACTGAAAAAGATGAAAGAAAGTAATTTATTACACTTTCTCCGCTTATACAGATTGTCACGGGGTATATATATTATGAGTGGAGGTGCATAATGATGGCAAAATCTAAGAAGAAAAATTACACCAGTAGAATTAACAATGTAATTGATGCATTTAGTCTAGAAGATAAGCAAATGAGAAAGCTATTAAACTTGCCTAAAGAAAAGTATGAATTGCTTATGCATGGGAATCAAGGTGTTTTAACAGACAAACAAAGAAACGAAATTGAAAAGCGTTTAAATTATTTTGAATCTATTGGTAAGCACGAAGATGCTTTAAAGTATACTAAATATTTTATTGAAAAAACATTGAAAAAAGAGTATAATTTACCAAATAAGTCAATTGCCAAATTATGTAATGTTAAAAAGAAAACAATTAAAAAATTAATAAATTCTAAGAAAATTGATAGAAACGAAGAGAGAAATCTTATACTAAACGTTCTTCAACTTTATGAAACTTTAAAATCAGTCAACTAATTGCTCATCATAAACATCATATTTTAAGAATTAAGGAAAGTTAGCGTGTTATTATGAAACAAGTAGAAATTATAAGAATATTAGATGATACCTCTTTTGTTGTAAATGCAGGTTCAGATAGATATTTAGAACCTGGCTATTTTATAGATGTATTAAAGAGAGATAAATCTTATAAATATATTGCGAAAATAGAAGAAGTATACCCTGAATTATCTTTATGTAAAAGATACGGAGAAGAAAGACTCTTCTATGGAGATGTTGTAAGGATTAGATATCCTGAAGACGAAGATATGCAAATGACCACAAAAGTTATTAAATCTAATAAATCTAAAAAGAACAGAAAAAAGAGAGGATGAGATCGCCGAATCTCATCCTCTTTCCCGTTTAATATGTCTAAAAAAATTTAAATAAGTAACGTTGTAGACTTATATAAGTACTCTAACATAAAATGTATAGATTTTACAGAAAAAAGATATATCATTTAATATGATAATATTATATATTTTTTAAAGAAATGTATAGTGTGAAATAATTATGTGTATATTGGCAAATTACATCTAATAAATGTATAATAAAGAAAAAATAAAATAAGAATGGACTGAGAATACGTGGCAAATCAATATGAGCGTTCTGCAAAGAAACCTAAATCAGCAGCATTTAAAATTGTAACAACTATTATTATTGTGTTATTAATTGCGTTTTTAATTATTATTGGCTATTTTGTGTATAAGTTTTTTGCATTAGGTAATACGATACATAACCCACTGGATAGAGATAAATCTGAACTTAGAAAGAACGCAGTAGATACTAATGGAGATCCTATTTCGATAGCTTTATTTGGAATTGATTCCGACTCTACAAGATCAGCAGAAGGTGGAGGAGAGCGTTCGGATTCAATCGTTTTATTATCTATAAATCCAGATAAGAAGAAAACTGTAATGGTTAGTATTCCTAGGGATACTAGAGCGGAAATTGTTGGCAATGATTCTGTAGAAAAAATTAACCATGCGTATGCATATGGTGGCCCTAAAATGGCGATTAACTCTGTAGAAAAATTAATGAACGTACCGGTAGACCATTATGCAACAATTAATATGGATGGGGTTAAAGATTTAGTAGATTATGCAGGTGGCGTAAATGTTACAAGTAATGCTACGTTTACGGTTAAAGGGAAATCATATGTTAAAGGCCAAAAATACAAATTAAATGGTGAAGAAGCGTTAGCATTTATTAGAAGTAGAAAAGAAGAAGGCGCTGGTGGAGACTTTGGTCGACAAGAACGTCAACAATTAGTGATTCAAGCACTAGCTAACGAATTAGTTAGCGTAGGATCTTTACCTAAAATTAATCAAATCTTTGATACTTTAGGTGATAATGTTAAAACAGATATGAAGATTGGACAACTAAATGATTTAAGATCTAAATATAATGATGCTTTAGATAATGTAGACCGTAATCAGTTAGAAGGACAAGATTCAATTTTAGATGATGGATTATATTATTTTGTACCTAGTGACGCTAGCAAGAAAGATATAGTAGACTCATATAGAGAAAATCTAGGTTTGGAATAAAGTATAATATTAGAAAATATTAATCTTTAAACAAAAAATGCACCTCAAATTTTGAGGTGCATTTTTGTATTTAACTTCTTTTTTGAATAATAAGCAATTTGATAGCGTTAGTTTTTAAATAATATGTCTCATCTACATCCTTAGAATTATAATCAGCCATTTCTATATCTGGAGAACAATATTTATCTAATAGAACTGTGTTGAAATAATCAATATTAAAACGTTCGTTATCTAATTTTCTAATTGCTTTGAAGATATTACCGTTATCCTGATCAAATGTAATGTTAGTTACTCTAAAAGTATTAAAAGGTATGTCACGGTAAGAAAGACTAATACCAACATTATTCTGGTAGTTGATATCATTTGGATTATATAGTTCATAATTAAATAAAAGGAAAAATATTTTATTATGTTGCTCGAACTTAATATAATTTTGTCCTTTTTCGAATTCTTGTTGGTTAAAGTACGTTAATATATATATTAAATAATTAACAGGACTTTTACAGTGGTGTTTTAAATGTAGTGATAAAGGTTGATTTATAGTTGCGAGATCGGCTGAAGTTTCCTCTAATAACCAGAAGCCTAAACCAGACACATAAGTTGTGATACTTAATAAATGATCTACAATAATAGCAGCATTGAAATAAAAATCACTCATCGTCCTCGAATCACCATGAATGACATTCCATTCTATAGGTACTACGTTTTTATTATTGTTCTTCATGAATTTTAAATTGTGAATAAGCTTTTCAGTATAGTCACTTTTTATTTTCGCTATATCATGATTATTCATTTTGTTAAAGTCGAATAACTCATTAAAGCTATAAGATATTGCAAAAGAATCGACATTTTTACATAGTTGCATATCTATATCAAGTTGCTCATAATCATGTTTAAATGGATCAGGTCCATTTATCATTATTTGTAAATCAGGTAAGCTTTCTTTAGAGTCATTAATTTGAGATTGTATATGCGTGAGTTCGTCATACTTGATATCAAAGTAAAATTCACCTTGTTTATTAACGAAATAGTTATGTATAACATCTATAAATTCTGACCATTTACTTTTGAACGTATGATCTTGTACATCAAAATCATATATTTTTATACATGGCGTTATATTTGTATCTGAAAACATGCTTAAACAAAAAGCTAAATTATGTCGATACTTATGTTTTTCTATATCGCAGAAAAATGATTTTAATGAACAGTGAATAACAATGATAGGCTGACGAGGTATATTTTCTACAGTTTCCAATATTGTACCAAGGAATGGAGTATAAAAATCATTAACGTCACCGATATGTAAATAAGTTTTATGGTTAGCCTTTAATTTTTGTAAAGGTAAATCTTTAAAAGTTAAATGTTTGTACTCATGAACGAGAGACTTATTATGCATCATTTTTTGCAATTTAGAAATTAAAGTTTTACGCTCATCTTCTGTCATTGTCTCAGTTTTTTTACTTATTTTTTTCTGTTGATACATTAAACGATATTGTTTAGGGGTTAATTGAAATTGTTCTTTAAATTGACGATTGAAATTATGGTAACTAGAAAATCCATGATAGTCTGCAATTTGTTCGACTTTAAATTGTGTAAATAACAAGGCGTAAGTAGTTTGAAACAAACGTGTTTCTTTCAAATATTGAGTGAACGTCGTACCTATTTGTCTAGAAAACTCACGTGATAAATGTTCAGGAGAAATAAAGAAAAAGTCAGCTACGAGGTTCAGTGATAGTTTTTCTTGGTAATGCTTATCAACATATTGCTTCACTTTACGTATAAGTCCTGTTAATTCCATTTCTGTTTGTCCATAATAATTTGTTTCTTCTTTAAAACGCTCATACATAATTTTATAAATTTCAACGATATAATGGCTACGTCTGATCTTTATATTCGTTAAATCTGCTAAAATAGCTCTTATAAATAAATCCTTTATTTGATGTTTATATTTGTTTAATTGATTTGTTTTTGTAGTTTTCGGTATCCAATATAGGTAAGACTCTTCGCCACTTAAACTTTCCATCATTGAATATCCAATATGTAATACTGCGACTAAGCCGTCGTTTATTACTGGTAAGTAATTGTCATTATCCTGTAAATAAAATAAGTCACCGACGGTAAATGTATATGTTTTTTGATTTAAAGTTAATATTGCTTTTCCTTCTAGCACAAAACATAATGCACCATAACCTAACTTTTTAGGGTTAATAATGCCTTCTTTATGCAATGAAATGTCGTAATTGTACACTTTTTCACCTCATCTTCACTAAGATATTACATTTTATATCAAATAATGTCATATTTTTATTACATTTTAAACTATTATATCAAAAAAAGTAAGAAAAAGTTGGATTATTAAATAATTTTTATAAGAAAGATGATAATAAATCAAATAAATGAATTGATTTAATCAAAATCTGAAATTAAAACGGTTTACAATAATACTTAATGCTATTGTTGTATTGTAAACTATTAAAAACGGGGAAAATATTAAAATGGAGGTATATAGAATGACAGGGAATTTCAACAAGATTATTCAAGATATGATAGATTATGAGAATAAAATCGCAAATTTAAAAAACGAAAAACGTTTAACATTAGTTGATTTTATAATATTAGAAGAAATCTATAGATCTGAAGAAATTACAATTAAAGAAATACTTAACGGGAAGCTAACAGAACTTCAAACGAAACCTTCTAACATTGGAACAAATTTAGCTAAATTATATAGAAAAGATTATATTAATAAATATAGAAGTGAGCTAGATGAAAGAAAAGTTTACTATTACATGGAAGACGAACAAAAGGCTCAATACGAACAAATAGCAAAAGACATATAAAACAACAATAGGTTTAATTATTCAAAAAGAAACCCAAAGGAAATCCTTTCAAGTGAAAAGATTTTCTTTGGGTTTTTCTATAGAATTTAAAAATGATTTAAAAGGGTATTATAAAATTACTTGATTACAGTACGTGTTGAGCGTTCTACGTAGTGCGCTGAATGAAT
The DNA here is from genome assembly GCF_022386845.1 of Mammaliicoccus sp. C-M13. NCBI lineage: Bacteria > Bacillati > Bacillota > Bacilli > Caryophanales > Staphylococcaceae > Mammaliicoccus > Mammaliicoccus sp. C-M13. The sequence continues at coordinate 135,275 of NZ_JAJNHQ010000006.1, forward strand.
AGAAACTAATTCACCTTTAGATAAATCAAATAAATTTAATTTTAAAATACTATCCATCGCCTGGCGTACGTTTTCTTCAGTGAGATCACGTTTTGGGTTTTGGATCTGTAATGTGAAAGTTTTATCTGTTGAAGTTTTAAAAGTAAGTTCTAATACGAGTTTCATGAAATTCACCTCCTTGGTAGATTTAGAGGATAGAATTAATCTTCTATCTGAATTGTTTTGACGATATAAGCATCTTTGAACTTTTCGTCAGATAACGTTTCGATAATGCCTTTAAAAGTTTTAACTTGTTCATTTGTTACATTTAATTTAATTGCTTTAAATTTTCTTTGAACATTTTTTACTTTGGCATTCTCATCTAAGTACTGATGTAACAATATGATGTTGATGTCTTTAACTGTTGCCATTTTGCTAACCTCCTTTCACTTTATATATCGAAATGAGATTAAAAAAACGACCACAAATTAGTTAAAAATTCTTTCATGTTACTCAAATATATATTATTATTAATATGTACCTTAATTAGGAAGGATGGACGAAATGCATGCAACAAGTATCTCCAATTAAGAATAAAGATGATATTAGAGCGATGTATGAAGTATTAAAATCACACAGTGAAAGAGATTATTTATTATTTAGTCTTGCTATTCATACAGGTATTAAAGTAAATCAATTATTAAATTTAACTGTTCAAGATTTACTAGATGAAGATAACGACATTATTTCTAACTGGGTAAATGATAAAAAGGATTTGATTAAAGTAGTGATTCCATTGCACTTAAGATCAAGTTTGTCATCTTATATACGTATGGAAATGTTAGGAAAAGAAGACTTTGTATTTAGATCTATCAAGACGAAGAAACAATTGTCTAGACAACAAGCATATCGGATCATTCATGTTGCTGCAGAAGAAGTTGGATTGAAAAATATTGGTCTATACTCCTTAAGGAAAACTTTTGCGTTTCATGCATTTAAATCGGGTGTATCAGTTTCAATAATACAAAAATATTTAGGTCATCAATCGTTGTTAGAAACTTTAAAATTTATAGATGTAACCACAATAAAAAAAGAAACAACAATAGAACTAAATATATAAAAAGAAAGGAGTTCGTGTATGGCTTTAATATGGTTGTTCTTCACCATCTTAGTTGTAATGGCTATTGTCCTTATGACTATGAATACTAAATTTAGCCGCTTTGCTGGTTGGATAAGTTTAATCGCGCCGCTAATAAGTTCCATTTATTTTTTGAGTCAAATTAAATACATATCGAGTGGGCATACTGTTTCTTTTTTTAAAGAGTGGATACCTATAATTGATTTTAATTTAGATTTGAGATTAGATGGTTTATCTTTAATTTTTGCACTTCTTATTTCACTCATTGGCGCAGGTGTATTCCTTTACGCTATTTATTATCTTTCTCATGAAAAAGATAATCTCCCAAGATTTTACACGTACTTGCTAATGTTTATGTTGGCAATGTTAGGTGTTGTACTTTCTAATAATACAATTTTGCTATATTCATTTTGGGAATTAACGAGTATATCTTCTTTCTTACTCATTGCATATTGGTATCAAAGAGAAAGAAGCCAAGAAGGGGCACTTAAATCTTTCTTGATTACCGTTTTTGGTGGTATGGCTATGCTCGTAGGGTTGATATTGTTATATAGCATTACGGGTACGAATACAATTACTGAACAAGTCGGTATGATTGATGAAGTGTTTCAATCACCATGGTTTGTACTTGCAGTCATTTTAATCTTACTCGGTGCGTTTACAAAATCAGCACAATTTCCATTTCATATATGGTTGCCAGATGCTATGGAAGCGCCAACGCCTGTTAGTGCTTACTTACACTCAGCTACTATGGTTAAAGCTGGTTTGTATTTATTACTTAGATTTACACCTATTATTGGTCAAAGTGAATGGGTCGTGTATACAGTTGTAACAGTCGGGTTAGTTACAATGTTAGTAGGATCTTTCTTTGCAGTAAGTAAAAAAGATTTAAAAGCTTTATTAGCATATTCTACAATCAGTCAATTAGGTATGATTATGTCTATGATTGGTTTAGGCTTGTTAGCTTTAAATCAAAGGTTTGAAGCGGGACATGAAATATTTATTGCAGCTTTATTTGCAGCTTTATTTCATTTAATTAACCACGCTATTTTCAAAAGTGTACTGTTCATGGGAGTAGGTATTATAGACCATGAAACAGGAACAAGAGATGTTAATAAATTGGGCGGGTTAAGAAAAGTAATGCCTATTACAGCAATTGTAATGTCAATCTCTGCTTTATCTATGGCAGGTGTTCCATTATTTAATGGTTTTTTGAGTAAAGAAAAGTTCTTCACTAGTCTGGTAGAGACAGGACAAGTGGATATTTTCAATCAAACGATGTCTTTTGTGATGATAGCAGCAGGATTTATAGGTAGTATTTTTACTTTTGTTTATTGTTTAAAGTTAATAAAAGAGCCATTCTTTGGGGAAATGAAAGAAAAACAATTGCCTAAAGTACCACGTCATGATGGCGGGGGACTTCTTATAGCGCCTGTTTTAATTGTAATATTTGTACCGTTATTTTTCTTTATTCCAAATGTATTAGGAAAATATTTAATAGGTCCAGCGTTACGTGATATATTCCAATCGGATAAAGTAATGGAATATATACCTCATATTCAAGCGTGGCATGGATTTACAACTGAATTGTTTTTAACTATAGGAATATATTTAATAGGTACATTATTAGTAATATGGCCAAATTGGACATTTATTTATAGCAAAGTATCAAAAAATATAGAAATCAATACAATTTATAATAAAGGTATGACTTTACTGGATCGGGTAAGCGCATATTTAATTCAAATTGTAATGAATAATAGATTAAACCAATATTTACACATCATTTATGTAATATTTTTCGTACTTATGGCATATGGCATATATCATGTCGGTATTTACGATATTGCGTATTACCATATTACAGAAGCTTCAACATTCGAGATTATTATATTGATTAACATTGTGATTACAGCGACAGCATTAATGTTTATTAGAGAAAGAATGACAATGACTATTTTAAATGGTGTAATCGGTTATTCGATTGCTGTTGTTTTCATATTTATGAAAGCACCTGATTTAGCTTTAACGCAATTGGTTATTGAAACTATTACGACAGTCTTATTTTTATTAGTATTTTTCCATTTGCCAAACGTGCAGAAAGATAAACCAAATGTTCTAGCAGAAATCGTTAAATTAGCAATCGCACTCTTAATGGCGGTATTTGTCGTAATTTTTGTTATCATGATGCAACAAGATAATCTATTCGATAAAATTTCTTATTATTATGATAACGCTGATGAATTAGCAGGTGTTAAAAATATCGTAAATGGTATTTTAGGAGACTTTAGAGCGTTAGATACAATGTTAGAAGGAATCGTTATATTGATTGCCGGACTAGGTATTTATACACTCGTTAAATTTAAGATAAGAAAGGATGAGCCTGATGAAAGAAAATGATGTAGTATTAGAAACCATATCAAAAATCGCAATATTTATCATTCTGACATTCGGCTTTTATATATTCCTTGCGGGACACGATAATCCTGGTGGTGGATTTATTGGTGGATTAGTCTTTAGTTCTGCGTTTATCTTAATGTTCTTAGCATTTGATGTTGAGACAGTTGTTCAATCATTACCGATAGATTTTAGAGCAGTTACAATTATAGGGTGTCTAGTGTCAATGAGCACAGCGATTATACCAATGTTCTTTGGACATCCAATGTTAACACACGAAGATGGATATATTACGTTCCCACTATTAGGTGAAATTCATCTTTCAAGCGTAACATTATTTGAACTCGGGATATTACTTACAGTAGTAGGATCCATTGTAACAATCATGCTTGCGATAAGTGGTGATAACAGTTGAATTTAATATTAGTCATTATCATTGGTGTACTTACTTTCGTTGGAACGTATATGATTTTATCTAAAAACTTAATTCGTATTGTTATCGGTACAGCTATTTATACACACGTAGCTAACTTAATGATTTTATCAATGAGCGAATTTGGTGGTCGAAATGTACCACTCATAAATGGTGAAGGAAAAGACTATGTCGATCCTTTACCTCAAGCATTAATTTTAACAGCAATTGTTATTGGATTTGCGATAACAGCATTTTTACTTGTTTTAGTGTATAGAACATTTAAATTGACGAAAGTCAACAGAATAGAGGCGTTACGCGGTGAGGATGAAGACGTAGATGAATAATTTAATACTTATACCATTACTCGTACCACTATTTATTGGTTTAATATTGTTCTTCTTTAAAGAACGATTAGCGTTAACAAGACGTATCGCCATCACTTTTCTAGCACTTACGACGATTGTAAGTGGTTGGTTATTAGTCGATGTCAGTATGAATAAAGCACTTGTTATCAACTTCGGAGACTGGCAACCACCATTTGGGATTCAGTTTGTTGGTGATGAGCTCAGCTTATTATTCACTACTATTTCCTGCTTTGTTGTCACAGTGATTATATACTTTGGTTTTGGTAAGAGAGAAAGGTTAGCTAACCGCTACTTTTTACCATCATTTATATTGTTCTTATTAAGTGGGGTTAATGGTAGTTTTCTAACTGCTGATATATTCAACTTATATGTAATGTTTGAAATAATGTTATTAGCTTCATTTGTATTATTAACATTAGGTCAATCAATAGAACAGTTAAGAGCAAGTATCATTTACGTCGTGATTAACGTTGTGAGCTCTTGGTTCTTCTTAATGGGCGTTGCTTATATATACGGTACGTTAGGTACTTTAAACTTCGGTCATATTGCAATGAGAATTAGTGAAAGTAACCAACCTACCACGACTACTTTAGTCGCAATTATCATGATATTTGTATTTGGAGGTAAAGCAGCGCTTGTCGTATTTATGTGGCTTCCGAAAGCATATGCAGCATTGAATACAGAATTAGCTGCTTTATTTGCGAGTTTAATGACTAAAGTAGGTGTATACGCACTTATTCGTGTGATGGTACTTATGTTTGATCAAAAGCCAGAAGTAACACATTTCTTACTTTACATTATGGCGATACTTACAATGATTATTGGATCAATAGGTGTTCTTGGATTTAAAGATATTAAGAAAATAGCAGCGTACCAAGTGATACTATCTATTGGATTTGCAGTATTAGGATTGAGCGCAAACAATTTAGCAGGGATTACCGGTGCTATATTCTATGTCGGACATGATATGATCATCAAAACTTTATTATTCTTAATCATAGGTACTTTTGTATTATTAACAGGTACAAGATATTATGACCAATTTGGTGGTTTAATTAAACATTATCCAAGTTTAGGTGTCATATTCTTTATTACGATACTATCAATTGGAGGCGTACCACCACTCAGTGGATTTCCTGGGAAATTATTAATTATTAAAGGCGCACTTGAAAATGGTTATACATTTGGCGTTATCGTGATGATTATTTCAAGTATCATTGCAATGTATAGTTTATTACGCGTATTTTTAGTAATGTATTTCGGCAGAGAAAGTGTACCTCAAGTTGGTAAAGTTGTTTTTGTTAAGAATAAATTATATGCAATGATAATATTAACAGTAACAACAATAATATTAGGTATTGCTTCTCAATATGTATTAAATATTTCTGAAATGGCAGCTCAGTTTAACATGAATGAGCTTGAATATTTTAAAGAAGTTATTCCAAATGTAGAAGTGGAGGCTAAATAATAATGGCACAACTATTATTAAATATTTTAATTGCCTTCTTGTGGACTTTATTTCAAGACGAAGATACATTTCATTTATCGACATTTATTTCAGGTTACTTGATTGGTATGTTCATCGTTTACTTAATGCATAGATTTTTCGGACATGTTTTTTATATGAAAAAAGTATGGGTTATTTTTAAATTTATTTGTGTTTATAACTATCAGCTTGTGACATCCAGTATTACAACAATTAATTATATTTTATTTAAAACAAATAAATTGAATCCAGGGCTTGTTACTTATGAAACAACATTAAAACAAGATTGGGCTATAACATTATTAACGTTATTAATCATGTTAACACCGGGATCAGTCGTATTAAGGTTATCACCAGATGGACAACGATTCTTTATACATGCGATTGATGTTTCTGAAAGAGAGAAAAAGATTTTAACAAAGCAAATTAAGAAGTATGAGAAATTAATCTGGGAGGTGCTTAAATAATGGAAATAGCTATCATGTTTATCATAAAAACGGCATTAGTTATATATGGTATATCTATTGTAATTGTTCTATTTAGAACAATTATTGGCCCTACAACTGCTGATAGAGTTATAGCATTTGATGCTATGGGTGCAATCTTAGTTTCTACAGTAGGTATATTGAGCATTGTTTATGACACCTTCAGTTATTTAGAAGCGAGTTTAATTATTGCTATTTTAGCCTTCTTAAGTACAGTTGGAATTTCTCGTTTCATTGAAGGGGGTCGTGTCTTTGAATCTAAGCGAGATCGTTAGTTTAATTGCAGCTATATCAATATTATTAGGTTCTATAACTGCTTTAATTAGTTCGATAGGTATTGTGAGATTTAGAGATTCCTTTCTAAGAAGTCATGCTGCTACAAAAAGCTCTACATTATCTGTTTTACTTTGTTTAACGGGTGTATTTTTTTATTTCTTAGTAACGAAAGATTACTTTAGTGTTCGTACTTTATTAACTATACTATTTTTATATTTAACATCGCCAGTTGCTGGTCATATGATTATACGAGCGGCATATAATTCTGGTTCATATATGTTTATGAAAGAATTTACAAAAAAAGGAACTTCGTTGAACTTTAGATATGACCGAAAAGAATCTAAAAAAGATAGACGAAGAAGAGCAGAGAAAAGAAGAATTATGAACGAAGCTTTCTCTAAAAATGATAAAGAAACATTCAGTAAATATAAGCAAGTTATGAAAAAAGACGACCCAACTTTAAAATAAAACAGCTGGAACATAAATATCAATTCAAAATAAATAACATCTGATTTCAATGATTTATTCAGTTAGAAATCAGATGTTATTTTTATGTGATTTAGAATTTTGTTCGTGCATGCTTGTCTAGTGTATGGTTCGATCGAGTCAACCGCTGCTAATATAAAAAAACGAGCTAGGGACGTAAATCCCTAGATCGTTTTGGATGAAATTGATCAATAAAAGCAAGAGTTGATATTATTGTTGGATATACTACTACTTAAATCCAATTAGACGCTCTTTATTGGATTTTCTACTACAATAATCCAATTAGACATACCTTTATTGGATTTTCTGCTTCATTAATCCAATTAGACGCACCTTTGTTGGATTTTCTATTTCACTAATCCAATTAGACATACCTTTATTGGATTTTCTATTTCACTAATCCAATTAGACGCACCTTTATTGGATTTTCTGCTTCATTAATCCAATTAGACATACCTTTATTGGATTTTCTGCTTCATTAATCCAATTAGACGCACCTTTGTTGGATTTTCTATTTCATTAATCCAATTAGACATACCTTTATTGGATTTTCTGCTTCATTAATCCAATTAGACGCACCTTTGTTGGATTTATTAACACATTAATCCAACTACACACACCTCTATTGGATTATGTAATGACTAAACTTACGAATTAACTTTTCTTCTGGTTCAGACCTGAAAATAAATCACTTTCGTATATCATCACGAGGAAATCCTAAAGTGGAATATGGCTTAGGAGTTGCTATAATAGCAATAAACATAAGAAAAATAGTAGATTTAAGAATTAGCAAAACGAGTGTAAGACATAATCAATGTCTCACACTCGTTTTCGTTTATTATATACATGAGGAGGAGGGGTTATTATTTCATTGTGTCATGGATCACTTTGACATTGTGTTCCATCATATTGTAGTAAGAATTACCGTCGGAATCTTTAGTACCGATTGAATCTGTATAGACTTCACCTTGAATTTTTAGGTTTGTTTCTTCAGCTAGAGTCTGCATACTTTTCTTATCTACACTTGTTTCTACTGTTAATGCTTTAAGATTATGATCACGTACAAAGTTTACTGCTTGTTTCATTTGGTCAGGTGTACCTTGTTTTTCTGTGTTTATCTCCCAAATGTAACCAGGAGTAATGTCATAAGCTTTTGCAAAGTATTTAAATGCACCTTCACTTGTAATAAATGCACGTTTTTTCTTATCAATGTCGTTAAATGCTTTCGACATTTCATCGTCTAATTTATCAAGTTTTTCAGTGTATTTATCAGCGTTAGCTTTATAATCATCTTTATGTTCATTATCTAATTTACTAAGATGTTTCTCGATAGTGTTAACGTATTGAATACCATTTTTAATACTTAACCAAGCATGAGGGTCAATTTTCTTTTCATCTCCCTCGCCACCTTTTAAGTATATTGGTTTTACATCTTCAGTAGCTTGAATAACATTTTTGTCAGTGATTTTTTTATTTGCTTGTTCTAATGCTTTTTCAAACCAACCATTACCGCTTTCTAAGTTAAAGCCGTTATAGATAATAATGTCAGCATCTGTAATAGCTTTAACATCTTTAGGTTTAATTTCATATTCGTGGGGGTCTTGACCGATTGGCACTACGCTAGTAATTTCAGCGTTACCTTTAGTAACCTCTTTAGTCATATCACCAAGTATTGAATTCGTCGTAACAATTTTTAGTTTTGAATCGTCTTTAGAGTTAGATTGATTACAACCAGCCAAAACTAAAATAATTGCTATTAAAGGTAATAATAATTTTTTCATAGATGCCTCCTAATTAAATTGAATTTTATTTTTAAGTTTATGTATAGTAAATACTAGTATATAAAATGCACAACTTACTAGGACTATACAAGCTCCACTTGGCAAATTATATAGGTAACTAATATACATGCCACAGGCTGCACTTATTGCACTCAATGTACTTGCAACAATCATCATAGTTTTTAATGACTTAGTAATAAGGAAAGCAGTAGAACTAGGTGTTATAAGCAACGCTACTACTAAGATAATACCGACAGTCTGTAAACTTGCTACTGTTACTAATGCCAATAACATCATGACAAAGTAATGAATTAATCTTGTATTTAGACCACTCATTTTAGCTGCAATTGGATCAAAAGTAGACAAGTGCAGTGGTTTATAGAAAATCACAACACATAAAATTACAATAATGCTCACAATACTTGTGGTATAAAATGCACTTTTTGTTACTGCTAATATATTTCCGAATAGAATATGATACAAATCTGTAGAGGAGTTGATTTGACTAATTAAAATAATACCTATCGAAAAGAATGCTGTGAAAGTAATACCTATTGCGGCATCATTTTTTGTTTTAGAGTTTTGTGAAATAAAACCAATTAAAAAACTTGTCAGCATACCTGTAAAAAGAGCACCTACAAACATTGGTATGTTAAATAAGTAACTGAGCGCTACACCAGGTAATACAGCATGGCTCATTGCATCTCCCATTAATGAAAGACCTCTTAATATAATCAAGCTACCTACAATACCACAAACGATTCCGACTATGATTGAAGTAATCAAAGCTCTACTTAAAAAATTATAATTTACGAGTGATGAAATAAATTCATTCATCATAATACAACGCCATCCTTTAAAAATACCTCTTTTATGTTTTCGTCAGATAATGCTTCGTTAGCAGAGCCAAAGAATTTTAATGATCGATTGAGGAGGATTATTCTATCAAAATATTCTTTAGCTTTTTGAATATCATGATGAACAACTAGAATCAGTTTACCTTCTGATTTTAATTGTCGCAGCAGATTTATCATGATTTCTTCACTTTTGAAGTCAATACCAACAAACGGTTCATCGAGGCATAGAAAGTCACTCTCTTTCATTAATGCTTTCGCTAAAAGAACACGTTGTAATTGACCACCACTTAACTCATTTAGCATTTTATCTTTTAAATTAGTTAACTGAAGTTCATTTAATAATTCATCTCTTTTAATATAAGCTTCTTTCTTCATAGGTCTGAACCAACCTGAAGTTTGATAATAGCCAGTAATTAAACTGTCTTTCACAGTAATAGGGAAATCCAAGTCTAATGAATTTCTCTGCGGAATATAAGTTAGTTCCGTCAGCTGTTGTTTAACTGGCTTATCATTCCATAATGCTTCACCAGTTGCTTTGAATTCACCAAGAATAGATTTAAGCAATGATGATTTACCCGCACCATTGGGTCCCATGATACCAATTAACTCTCCCGATGATTCAATTGTTAAGTTAATATCATGCAATATGTGCTGATGTCCTAATGATAAATTCAAATTCTTAACCTGTAACATGTTATCACCTTTCTCCGAAAATAAGTTTAGGGTAACCTAAACTATGTTTTTAATATAACTGTAAATTATGTTAAAGTCAAGAGATAGCAAGGAAAAATAAATCGTGGTACAATAAAAATATGCTAAAAAAAGTGAGGTCAGAACAAATGTTGACTGAAGAACAAGAAGATTATTTAAAAGCAATATTTGGTTTAAACGGGACGACAGATTATGTATCTAATAAAAATTTAGCACAAGATTTAAATATAAAACCCTCATCTGTTAGTGAGATGATGTTACGTTTAAAGAAAGAGGATTATGTGGATATACGTCCATATAAAGGTGTTAAATTAACTCAAAAAGGTTTAAATCATACTGCAAATATTATTAAGCGTCATAGACTGATAGAACGATTTTTAATAGAGGAATTAGAATACACATGGGATCAAGTACATGAAGAAGCGGAAATTTTAGAACATAGAGTTTCTGAACACTTCATTGAGAAAATAGATAAATTGATGGATTATCCTAAAACATGTCCACACGGTGGAATTATACCGAGAGAAAATCAAATCGAAGAGATTTATAATACGCCACTTAGTACATTTGAAGTAGGCGATAAAATAAAAATCAAACGTGTTATGGACTATGTTAATCTATTAGACTATTTAAGTAATGAAGAATTACTAATAGGTGATATCGTTGAAATCACTAAGAAAGATGAACTTAATCAATTAATAGAATTAAGTTTAAATGGTAAGACGATTATGATTAGCGAAACAAATGCTTCATATATATTCGGAACTAAAGAAGGATAAAATAAAAAGAGGCTAGGACATAAATACATGTCTCAGCCTCTTTTCTTATAATGGCAGTAGCTGACTGGATTAAAGATGCGCTTATATCAAGCTTTTTCCAACCCTAGTCCTACTCCCATTTTTATTTTATAAGAGAAATCTAGATTGGTCGTTTCTTAACTCGATATTATAGTTCTCTAAGTTTTTTAAGGCCATAACGCATTAAATGTATACATAACAGCATATATGTTAATAACAATCCAAAGTATACTAAAGAATAGAGTAGGTATTTTTGTGATTTGTCTAAGTTGACTACCATCCCATTCAGGGCGCTGTCTTGAAAATGTTAATAAAAAGATGGTTATTGTAGATTGGGCAACTTCACCTAATAGCGTACCTAATGCTATGTGGTAAATATAAGTTGTAATTTGAGCAAAATCATGGATGTTTGGAGCAGAAATAACTTCATAAAGTGCAACTGCGATAACTAATAATATAATACTTGGTAGAAATTTTCTTGAAGTTAATGTGACATAAAATAAGAACATGATTAATAATAAAATTAAGAAAATTGGTCCGAATGTATGGTGCTTCATCCAAACACCTATTATTAACATTAAAGGTGGCATAATATAACCAAATAATGTAGTGATGAATTGATTCCATCCAGATTTAGATCCTGTAATAGCATAACCTTGACGACCAGTCTCCATTCGTTCTTTTCTACGCCAAACTACGACTAGATCTTTAGGTTTACCACCGGACAACTTGTTGGCAATAACATGACCCATTTCATGTATTAAAATCGGAAAATAACCTAGTATTATATCAATCATACTCAATATTGGGTGTTGTCTTCTATGATGTACAAAAACATATATTAAGGCAATTAATGTAATAGTTATTAATGATATATTAATTGGTTCTGATAAAAAGTTCGGTAAAAATCGAGTCAAAAAAACGTCACCTCGTGTTTAATAGTCTAATACTATTCTACACTAAAGTGACGTTTTTGTTGTCGGACTTAAGACTTAATGTTATTTTGTATTTTTCTTACGCGCAATCAACCAAGTTAATAATAATATTAAGCCGATAGCAAGTATGATAGATGCTGTCATAAGGATAGGTCTATTATCTGGACTTGTGACTTTATCTTTTGTCTGGTTAAATTTATGTTTTGATGGTGATTCTAATTTGACTGTAGGTGGGCCATAATTATCGTTTATATATGAACGATCATAATCTATATGTGCTTTACCATTTTCTACAACTACTTCGTAATCTACACCTTTTTTAACGACATCGTATAAATCTTCAGTAATGTAATATTTTTTATCATTAATTTTATGAACACCTTTGGAAAGAACTTTTTTCCATTCATATTCGTCGAAAGTTTTCTCCATTAAACTGTTCCCCATCATATTACGTTCTTTTTCACCGCCGACAGTATTATAATCGCCTGCACCAAATAAAATTTGGTTTACTCTTAGTCCATCTCTCTTAGTTGAAAGACTGTGATTGTAATCGGCAATGTCGCTTGATCCTGTCTTTAATCCATCCGTTCCTTCTAAAGACATATCAGCACCTTCAAGAGAATGGTTATATGTGTAGTATGTAACGTAATGTATTGTAGGTGCTACTTTTTTAGTGTATTCCAGAATGCCTGGATAATCGTTTACAAGATGCTGCGTTAATATAGCAAAATCTCTAGAAGTAGAGTAATTCTCTTCATCAGATTGATATCTCTTTGCTTTATATTCCAGTAATAAATTATTGGCAGCGCCGTTAGAATTATAAAACTGAGTATGTTCCATTCCTAATTCTTTAGCAGTTTCATTCATATAGTCTATAAAATCAGAGTCTAAATCTTTTTTCTGTTGTTTTGAGGCAGTATTATTATTTGAATCTTTATCTTTATCTTCGATTTTTTTAGCAGAGCCAATATTTTCAGCTTTCATTGTTTCTCTACCTAAAATCATAGCGCCAGCATTTGAAGAATTAGATATTGTAATTTGCATTAATTCTGAAATTGTATAAACATCACCTGGGTATAATTTAGTATTACTTAATTCAGGTAAAGTAGATAATCGGTATTCTTCGTCAGTCATTTTAACTGTATCATCTTCTTTTAACTTTCCACTTTTAATTGCTTTTTCAGTTAAATATAAAGTCATAAGTTTAGACATACTTGCCGGATACCATTTTTTATCTATTTGATACTCATACATAATTTGACCAGTTTTTGAGCTGTAGTTAATAGCCCCCTCGGGTTGATATATTTCGCCTAAGTTATACCCGTATTCATTAGCTACTTGTGTAGGTGACTTTTCATTATCAGCTGCATAAGCATTTTGGTTCAAAGTAATATTAATTAAAACCAATGAGAAAAATAATAATAAACATTTTTTCATTAATAAAACCTCTTTATTCTTTTTTTAAAATAACTACATCATTTTAACATATTTTTATAATTCTCCCTAGAAAAAAATTACAATTGTATATTAAAATATTGTAAATTTAAAGCTATTATGAGAGATTAATATAGGGAAATATTGTAAAATGATGATGAGATAATAAATTGAGATAATGAGGTTTTAAAATGAAGACAGAGAATTCGTTGTTTTATTTACTGAAAAAAGTAGACTGGCCAAAGAAAATGGTCGTTACCGCCATGATTCTATCTATTTTAGGCAGTTTGAGTGGATTGTTAGTTCCATTATTTACGGGACAATTAGTAGATACATTCAATGCTGAAAATTTAGATTTAAGAATGGTTTGGTTATTTATAGTTATTTTTCTAGCTAATGCTATTTTAAGTGGTTTTGGTACATACTTATTGAGTAAAATCGGTGAGAAAACGATTTATTCAATACGAGAAAAATTGTGGAGACATTTAATAAAACTGAACATGAGATTTTTTGATAAAAATGAAAGTGGTCAACTCATGAGTAGAATTACTGACGATACAAATGTCATCAATTTATTCATTTCAGAAAAAGCGCCAAGTGTTTTACCTTCACTGTTAACGTTGATTGGTTCTGTAGCTATGTTGTTTATTTTAGATTGGCAAATGACACTTATAACATTTATCATATTGCCATTATTTATCGCTATTATGATTCCTCTTGGAAAAAGTATGGGTAAGATTTCTAAAGCGACACAAACAGAAATTGCGAATTTTAGTGGTTTGTTGGGCAGAGTGCTCACAGAAATGAGATTAGTAAAAGTTACTACCTCTGAGGAAAAAGAGTTAGAAAAGACAAAAACAACATTATTAGATATCTATAAATTAGGATTAAAAGAAGCTAAAATAAGAGCTATTATATCACCGTTATCAGGAATTATTATGATGTTAACGGTGGCTATTATATTAGGATTTGGTGGAATCCGAGTTTCAAGTGGTGCAATCACAGCTGGTACATTAGTAGCTATGATATTCTATGTTATTCAATTATCAGCTCCTATATTAAACTTTTCCATGTTTATAACAGACTATAAGAAAGCAGTAGGAGCGAGCGAAAGAATATATGAAATTTATCAAGAACCGACAGAGCCAATAGGCGATGAAAACAATTATTTACCTCATGAAAAAAATGACATATTATTTGAAAATGTTACATTTAGCTATGAGAAAGATGAAGAAGTTATAAAAGATTTATCCTTAACAATTCGTTCAGGAGAAGTAACAGCAATTGTAGGTCCTTCTGGATCAGGTAAAAGTACATTATTTAGCTTGTTAGAACGATTTTATCCTGTAGATAAAGGTGTTATCAAATATGGTAATGAATTAATTGAAGATATACCTTTAAGATTTTGGAGACAAAAAATTGGATACGTTATGCAATCTAACGCAATGATGTCAGGAACAATTAGAGATAATTTAACATATGGTATAAATGAGACTGTAAGTGATGAAACTTTAATTCATAACACAAAAATGGCCAACTGTTATGATTTTATTATGAAATTTCCTCAAGGATTTGAAACTGAAATTGGGGAAAGAGGTACAAAATTATCAGGTGGTCAAAGACAGAGAATTGATATTGCGAGAAGTTTTATTAAAAATCCAGACATCTTGTTACTAGATGAAGCGACAGCTAATTTAGATAGTGAAAGTGAGTACTATATTCAACAGGCTTTAAATGAGTTAATGAAAGACCGTACTACTGTCGTAATAGCACATAGACTTGCAACTATTAAAAAAGCTGATCAAATTATCTTTTTAGATAACGGAGAAGTGACAGGTAAAGGAACTCATGGAGAACTTATTAAAAACCATGAAAAATATAGACATTTTGTGAAGACGCAAAGTTTAGTAGAATAAAATTATAAATTATAAAAAATGTTCTTTAAAGTTGACGAAAATAACTTTAAAGAACATTTTTTATGTAAACGCAAACATTATTGTTAAATAAGGAGTTATAAAAATTAATGAAAACAGGCGTAAAAATTTATGTGAAAATATTCACAAAAACACTTGACCACAGTGATACCAAGTGCTATATTTACATTGTGAAAAGAATCACAAAAAGAAAGATGCGCATCTTAAAATAAATAAAATAGAAAGAAGATGTCTAATGTGTTAATAAATAATATTAATCCCTTTGACAATATTGCATTATCAGCAATTGTGGCAAGCATACCTATTATATTATTTTTATTATGTTTAACAGTTTTTAAAATGAAAGGTATTTATGCTTCTATTACAACGCTCATCGTAACGATAATAATAGCTTTAGTAGTTTTTGAGTTACCAAAAATTGTTGCCTTAGGGGGAATTATAGAAGGTTTCTTCCAAGGTATTCTACCAATAGGTTACATCGTGGTTATGGCAGTATGGTTATATAAAGTTTCAAATGGAACAGGGCAATTCAGTATTATTCAAGATAGTATAGCAGGTATATCTCAAGACCAACGTATACAGTTGTTATTAATAGGTTTTAGTTTCAATGCATTTTTAGAAGGTGCAGCTGGATTTGGTGTACCTATAGCAATTTGTAGTGTGTTGCTTATACAACTTGGTTTCAGACCGTTACAAGCTGCAATGTTATGTTTAATCGCTAATGGAGCAGCCGGAGCATTTGGTGCTATAGGCCTCCCAGTAGTCGTGATAGATACGCTAGGCCTACAAGGTAATATAAGTAGTTTAGATGTTTCTCAAATATCAACATTAACTTTACCAATCATAAACTTTATTATTCCATTTTTATTAGTCATGATTTTAGATGGATTTAAGGGTATAAAAGAAATATTACCAATGTTATTAGTAGTTAGTCTTACTTACTCTGGACTTCAATTAATATTGACATATTTCCAAGGACCTGAGTTAGCGGACATTATCCCTCCGTTATTATCAATGGTTGCATTAGCAGTATTTTCTAAATTTTATCAACCGAAAAAAATATTTAGAGTTTCAGACGCTGAATTTAAACAAGCAAACAAGCATACAGTTAAGTCTATTCTATATGCATGGAGTCCGTTCTATATTTTAACGATATTTGTGATGATATGGAGTGCACCATTCTTTAAAGCATTATTTGCACCAGATGGACCATTATCATTTTTAGTATGGAACATTAGTATTCCAGGTACGATGAATGAAATCACAAACAAACTTATAACACTAAAAATAGACATTTTTAGCGCAACAGGTACAGCTATATTAATTTCAATTATTATAACAGTTCTTATTTCCAAACATTTCAAATTTAATGAAGCATTTCAATTATTAGGTTTAACAATCAAAGAATTATGGTTACCTATTTTGACAATTTGTTTCATATTAGCAATAGCAAAAGTAACTACTTATGGTGGTTTAACAGCAGCTATGGGTCTTGGCATCGCAAAAGCTGGTAGTATATTCCCATTACTATCTCCGGTGTTAGGTTGGATTGGGGTATTTATGACAGGATCAGTAGTCAATAACAATACATTATTCGCACCAATTCAAGCTTCAGTAGCTAGCCAAATCGGTACTAGTGGCCCTTTATTAGTAGCAGCTAATACTGCAGGTGGTGTAGCAGCAAAACTTATATCACCTCAATCTATAGCAATCGCCACAGCAGCTGTAGGTCAGGTCGGAAAAGAATCAGAATTATTGAAAATGACTTTAAAATACAGTGTAGGAATAGTCATCTTCATTTGTATTTGGACGTTCGTACTTTCATTTATTATATAAAAATTTAAAATTTGAGGAGAGATTTTGATGAAACAATTTAAAGGTAATAAAGTAGTATTAGTAGGTAACGGATTTGTAGGTTCTAGTTATGCATTCTCAATGATTAACCAAGGTATTTGTGATGAATTTGTTATCATCGATTTAGATAAGAAGAAAGTAAATGGAGATGTAATGGATTTAAATCATGGTTCAGTGTATGGGCCATCACCAATGAAAGTAAAAGCGGGAGAATACAAAGATTGTGAAGATGCTGATTTGGTTGTTATTTGTGCAGGAGCAGCTCAAAAACCTGGCGAAACAAGATTAGATTTAGTAGCGAAAAACATGAAAATATTTAAAAATATAGTAACTGAAATAATGGATTCAGGATTTGATGGCATTTTCTTAATTGCGACTAACCCAGTAGATATACTTTCGTATGCTACGATGAAATTCTCAGGTTTACCAAAAGAACGTGTAATAGGTTCTGGAACAATATTAGACACAGCACGTTTTAAATATTTATTAAGCGAAGAATTTGATGTAGCCCCTCAAAGTGTACACGCTAATATTATTGGTGAGCATGGCGATTCTGAATTAGCAGTTTGGTCACACGCCAATATTGCTGGTAAACCATTACGTTCTATAATTGAAAAAGATGAAACACGCAAACATAGAGTTGAAGAAATTTTTGTAGAGACAAGAGATGCAGCATATGAAATTATTGAATCAAAAGGTGCTACTTTTTATGGAGTAGCAATGGGCTTAATGCGCATTACTAAAGCAATATTAAACAACCAAGATGTTGTACTAACAGTTTCAGCATATTTAGAAGGTGAGTATGGACACGAAGATGTTTATATCGGTGTACCAGCACTTGTAAATAGAACAGGTGTAAGGGAAGTTATTGAAATGCCACTTAATGATGAAGAAACAAGATTGTTCGATAATTCAGTAAAAGTGCTAAAAGACATTCAAGCACCATTTGAAAAAGAGTTTAAGTAAATGATAAGCTACTGACAATATAATAATGAAGAGTTCGGGATAAAGAATCCCTATCTTTAAATAGTACTCCTAATTCGTTCATTAAGAAATTGACGAATTAGGAGTATTTATATGCGATTTCTAATAACTCTTTCTAGAGTTAGGGCAAAAATTATCTTACGACCCTTTTTTATAAATATCGGCATGTTGAGGCGATTAGCTGTTTGTGGTAGTATCAGTATGTCAATTGAAAAACTAAAAGGAGGTAAGGTCATGAAAAATAGATTACTAAGAGATATGATATTAATAATTGTAGGTTCATTTGTCTTTTCTGCAGGTGTTAATACATTTATTATATCTGCTAACCTAGGTGAAGGTGGCGTGACGGGTATTTCGCTAATCTTACTTTATGCGTTTGATATTGCGCCAGCTTGGTCTACGTTTATTTTAAATGCGGTATTAATTGCATTAGGTTATAAATTCTTGAGTAAGAGAAGCACAGTATATACTATTATTGCTGTAATACTCATATCCGTATTCTTAGGAGTGACGGATTCATGGGCATTAGATTCTAGTGAAATACTTATTAATGCTGTGTTTGGCGGATTTACGGTTGGCTTAGGTATAGGTTTAATCGTATTATCAGGTGGCACAACAGCAGGAACAACAATATTAGCGAGAATTGCTCATAAGTATTTAGATGTGAACACATCATATGCTCTTCTATTTTTTGACCTTATCGTAGTTCTATTTTCATTAACTGTTATGCCTGTAGAAAAAGCATTAATAACTGTCGTTGCATTATATATAGGAACAAAAGTTATGGACTTTGTAATTGAAGGATTGAACCCTAAAAAGGCTGTTACAATCATTTCTCAAAACCCAGATCAAATAGCAAAAATGATAGATGAAAAAATAGGTAGAGGTTGTACCATTTTAAATGGTAGAGGTTACTATTCAAAAAAAGATACTGATGTATTATACGTTGTCATTGCCAAAACGCAATTGACAAGAACAAAACGAATGATTAGAAAATTTGATGAAAATGCGTTTGTCGTTGTCCATGATGTAAGAGATGTACTTGGGAACGGATTCTTACTTGACGAATAAAACATAAAAGCTAGGACAAAAAGTTCTAGCTTTTTTAACATGTTTATTTTTATTAAATGTGTAATATGAGTGAAATTATTCATATATTGATAGAAATCACTATTATTAAATGATATAATACGTAAGTACGAGTGATGATAATCATTATCATTTAACTACAATTAAAAATTAACGCAACGCATATATTATAGATTTATTTTAAACGGAAAGAGGGTTCACTATGAATCGATTAACGGGAGAAGCCATTTCAATAGGTTATGGAGATAAAGCAATAGTTAGTGATTTAACTTTAGAGGTACCTGATGGGAAGATTACTTCTATTATAGGGCCGAATGGTTGTGGAAAATCAACATTACTTAAAGCATTAAGTCGTATTTTAAATGTACAATCAGGGCAAGTTGTTTTAGATGGCAAAAATCTACATTCAACATCTACTAAAGAAATCGCAAAGAAAATTGCAATATTACCTCAGTCACCTGACGTTGCAGATGGATTAACAGTTGGAGAACTCGTTTCTTATGGCCGTTATCCACATCAAAAAGGATTTGGAAGATTATCAAAAAAAGACAAAGAAGAAATAGAATGGGCGCTTAACGTTACGGGCACTCATGATTTTAAATATAGAGCAATTAACGATTTAAGTGGTGGTCAAAGACAACGTGTATGGATTGCTATGGCACTCGCACAAAAGACAGATATCATATTCCTAGACGAACCAACAACATATTTAGATATTTCTCACCAACTCGAAATTCTAGAACTTGTACAAGAGTTAAATAAAGAACAAGGTTGCACAATTATTATGGTGTTACATGATATTAACCAAGCAATCAGATTCTCAGATCATTTAATAGCTATGAAAGCTGGAGATATTGTTGCTCAAGGCGAAACAGAACAAGTATTAACAAATGAAATTCTAGAAGAAGTGTTTAATATTGACGCTGAATTATCTACGGATCCTAGAACTGGGAAACCTATGCTTGTTACTTATAATCTTTTATGTAAACACTATACTAAGTTATAAAAGGATGGCAACATATGAGTCAATCAAAAACAGTTAAAGAAAATCGCTATCCAATTATCTTAACAGTTACAATTATTTTACTTGTAGCTGTTTTACTTCTGTCATTTTTATTTGGAGCAAAAGACACATCATTACAAATGGTATATAACGCAATATTTAATTATAATCCAAGTATCGAAGAACATAATATTTTAAGAGAGATAAGAATACCTAGGGAAATAGGAGCTGTTGTCGTTGGGATGGCACTTGCAGTATCTGGTGCAGTTATGCAAGGTGTTACTCGAAACGGATTAGCTGATCCAGGTTTACTTGGTTTAAATGCTGGAGCTAGTATGATGCTAGCTTTAACTTTAGCAGTTATTCCAAATGCAGGTTATTTCACCCTTATGTTTGCAGGATTTATAGGTGCAGGTATAGGTGGTATTCTTGTCATGAGCGTAGGCTCCTCTAAACGCGGTGGTTTTAACCCGATGAGGTTAGTATTAGCAGGTGCCGCAGTATCTGCATTATTGACAGCTGCAAGTGAAGGAATCGCATTGATATTTAGATTAAACCAAACTTTAACATTTTGGAGCGTTGGTGGCGTAAGTGGTACAAACTGGAAACAGCTTGCGATTTCTACACCGATTGTTCTAGTTATTTTAATTGTTTTAGTTATAATGAGCAGACAATTAACGATACTTAGCCTAGGAGATACACTATCAAAAGGATTAGGACAAAATAGTAATGTTGTGCGATATACAAGTTTAGTATCCACGATGTTTTTAGCAGGGATTGCTGTATCAATAGTAGGGCAAATAGCATTCGTAGGTTTGATGGTGCCACACATAGTAAGATTTATAGTCGGTACAGACTATAAACGTGTTATACCTTTAACAGCAGTAATGGGTGGTTTTATATTACTTTTAGCTGACATGATAGCACGAATGTTAGGAGAAGCTCCAATAGGTGCTGTAATTTCTATAATAGGTGTACCGTTCTTCCTTTATCTTGTAAGAAGGGACGGTAAGATATTATGATACATCCAAAAATAGTTAGAAAACAGAGAATAACACTTGTCGTTTTAATTATAGCATTAATCGCATCAATGGCATTCGCTATGACGACAGGCGAATTTAAGATGTCATTCATTCAATTCTTTAAAACACTATTTGGTCAAGGTAATGAACTAGATTCAATGGTATTGTATGAATTTAGAATGCCGAGAATGTTAATAACGATATTAGCTGGAGCAAGTTTAGCTTTAAGTGGAGCAATTTTGCAAAGTGTTACTAAGAATCCCCTTGCTGAACCAGGTATATTAGGTATTAATGCAGGAAGCGGGTTTATGATTGCTTTATTCTTAGTTGTCGGTACTGTACAACCAGGTGATTTTGTATATGTACTTCCAATGGTAAGTATGGTCGGTGGTATAGCGACGGCGATGGTTATATTCATGTTTAGTTATAAAAAAGGAGAAGGCATTAACCCCGTGAGAATGGTATTGATTGGTGTCGGCTTATCAACTGCATTGAGTGGTGCTTCCATTACAATTATGTCTACATTTGATCAAGATCAAATGGAATTTATCGCAAGATGGTTTGCAGGTAATATTTGGGGCGATGAATGGCCGTTCGTATTTGCATTTATACCATGGTTAATCATAGTTATGCCATTCCTATTTTATAAAGCTAATGTACTAAATGTACTCAGTACAAATGAACAAATATCGGTTTCATTCGGTATAAACAATAATAGAGAACGTATTTTACTCGTATTTTTAGCAGTCGTATTGTCATCTGCAGCCGTATCAGTAGCAGGTGGTATCGGATTTGTTGGACTTATGGGGCCGCATATTGCAAGAAGTATTGTGGGACCAAGACATCAACTATATTTACCAATAGCAGTATTAAACGGAGCTATACTCCTGGTTGTCGCAGATACAATTGGTAAAATAGTACTAGAACCAAATGGCTTGCCAGCAGGTATTATTGTAGCAATAGTAGGCGCGCCATACTTCTTATACTTAATGCAAAAATCAGCACATATATAATAATTTGAGATATCAATATTTATATTTAATAATAATCCCTAATCAGTTGGAAGATTTAATTCAACAGGTTAGGGATTTTTTTATTGTTGGAAATAAGAGTAGTTAATAAAAAATTTTACCAAAAAATGAAATAATGAGTTGAAAACGTTTCTAAAATCATTTTAGGGGTATAACTAATACTAGCAATAGAACTTTACATAGGAGGTGCAGTTGCCAGTGAGAAGATTAAAGAATTTTTTCCTAGGCTTATTCATCATAGTAGTAGTGGGCACGCTTCTTTTTATGTACTTGGATATTAGTCAAATAACAAGCTATCAACAGGAACTATTAAAATATAATTGGTTCCAACCGACATTGATTGCTTGTGCAGGGGTTTTAATATTCTTTGGTTTATTAATGTTCTTTGCAGCATTTAAACCGACACATAAGAAACCAGGCTTACATCGTGATTATGAGGATGGGCACATATACATTACTAGAAATTCGATTGAAAAATGTGTTTATCGTACAATCCAGAAATACGACGAAGTACGACAACCAAATGTTATAGCAAAGTTGTACAATAAGAAAAATAATTCTTATGCAACGATTAAAGCAGATTTCTTTGTTGTATCTGAAACGAATGGTATTCAATCATTAACGGAAAATATGAAGAACGATATTAAGCAAAATGTTGAGCATTTTTCCGAAATACCTGTCAAAAACATTGAAATTAATGTTAGAGACCAGAAAACAAGTGATACAAGAGTTTTATAGACTAAGGATAGGAGGTTCCGGTTATGCCAAATGAAAATCAAGATCCAAATCAACTCATTAATTTTATTAAAGAGTATAAATGGAGAATTGTTGGGTTTATTGCGATGTTAATATTAGCAGTTTTATTTTTAACAATTGGTTTTTGGAAAACGGTATTGATTCTTGTCCTATGTTTAATAGGTATAGGACTAGGGTACATTAAAGACTGTACTCAGCAGTTTTTAAATTTCTTAAACCGAATAAGTTAAACTGCATTATTAAATAAATAAAGAAACTATAAATTAAATTAAACTATTTTAAGGGAGAGATTCTATTATGGCAAATTTAGACAACAATAAAGCAAAAAGTAGTTACAATGAACAAACTGGTGTAAATGATCAAGTACGTGAAAACCAACAACAACAGCAAGAACAAGTTCAAGAACAACAATTTTCAAATACATTATCATTCTCTGATGAAGTAATAGAGAAAATTGCTGGTATTGCTGCTAGAGAGGTAAGAGGTATTTTAGATATGAAAGGCGGCTTTGCTTCTAGTTTAACTGACCGTTTCACATCTGGAAACAATGTAACACAAGGTGTTTCTGTAGAAGTAGGAGAAAAACAAGCTGCTGTAGATTTAAAAGTTATTTTAGAATATGGTGAATCAGCTCCGAAAATTTTCAAAAAAGTTGCTGACTTAGTAAAAGAACAAGTTAAACATATGACTGGTCTTGAAGTTGTTGAAGTAAACATGCATGTAGATGATGTTATGAGTAAGAAAGAATATGAACAAAAAAATTCTTCAAATGAAGATGGTCAATCACAAGGTAATAACAAAGAATTACAATAATGAATAAAAAACAGGCTGGGACATATCAATGTCTCAGCCTGTGTCATGTTTGTCAGGGGCGAGACTATGAAATCTTTTTTGAAAATAAGATTTCTGTCTTGCTCCCTTTTTTTATACTATTTTTGGTTGTTTTTTAATTGTTAAACATATCAATAAAGCGATAAAGCTAAGCGCTCCAGCTACATATAAGCTTGAAACTACATTAAAGTAAGTTACAAAAATACCACCTAATAATGAGCCAGCTCCGATACCAGCGTTCAAGCTAGACATATTCCAACTCATCGCTGCACTAGTATCTCCTTCTATTTGAGAAATAATACCTATTTGAACTGGTGGGTTAGAACCCCATTGTACGATATTCCAAACGAATACACCTATTAGAGTGATGATTAATATTGGTAAGAAAGATTGGAATATAAACATAAGTACTGTATATGTACTTAATGATATGATTAACCAGTTTTTACTACCTATAGCATCAGTAATATAACCGCCTAGTGATGTACCTAAAATTGCTCCGATTCCTGCGACTAATAGTACAAGAGAAACAATATTTAAGTCATAACCATATATAGATAATAATGGGCTAATATATGTGATAACAACATAGTTTGCAGCAAGTATTAGAAATGTAATGCTTAAATATTTGACTACTTCTAAAGGCTGTAAGATCTTATAACTATGATTTTGAGGTGTAGGCTCATCAGCATTATTTATTTTGTCACTAGAAATATTAATAGAAATTAGAATAAATGCTACTACGCCAACTAAACAAATAAATAGAAATGTCATTCTCCAACCAACAAGGTCTCCGATCTTAGTACCTAAAGGAACACCTAAAACGTTTGAAGCGCTAAAACCTGTATAAACAAGACCTATCATTTTCCCGCGTTGACTTGGTTTTGAATAAATAACAGTTAAAGCTAAAATTTTAACAACAATGATTGCAGCAGCGGCAGATGATAATACTCTCCCAATCACTAAAATTGTAAAATTAGGTGAAAATGCGATAATCCCGTTACCGATAATAAATAAAATCATGCTAATCATTAATACTAATTTAGGTGAAAAATTCTTTGTAAGCTTAACAAGTATCGGACCACTAATAGCGAATGTTAATGCATAAACAGTTACAAGTTGTCCTACAATTGCTTCTGATATATTCATATCTGCACTCATCAGTGTTAAAATACCAGCAATCATCAATTCAACCATTCCTACTACAAAAACACTCAACATAAATGTGACTAATCGTGATTTTGACATTTTATTACTCCTTCTTTTTTACATATAAACATGATTATAACAGTGTGATATGCAAAAATACAGACAAAATTTAATAACCGGACGATTGAGAATTCAACTCATAATATATGTATAAAAATATAGTAGAACATGATTAAACAAGGATTAATATACGTGAAATATACAAATTATTGAATGATTAAAATATATTAGTGACTTGAAATAAGACTATTTAATTATAAATAGTCTTATTTATTATATATTCTCCCGATTTTTAATGACAGCGCTTACAAAAAAATATATAATAAAAATAGGAAAGAATAGGATTGAATATTTATAAAATATTGTGTATAGTTAATCTTGCGTAAAGGAGCATACATATGAAAGAAACAAGTGTTTTAGTTGGTAGATTAAAATTTATAATATTATCGTTACTAGGAATTTATTTATTTTTAATACCTGTCTCAGTAACAGATGAGGACGGGAAGACTTCAACAAGTCTGCCAGTAGCGTTTTTAGCTAATAAAACTTTAGAGTTTTTAGGCAATTCATCAGGATTAATTATCATGTTATTAATATCAGTATCTGCGATATTAACGATTATTTATTCTACAGTATTCAAGACTTCTACAAAACGTACTATCACGAATGAACTTTTTAATGTTAATTGGATTTGGGTAGTTATTAGAATTTTAGGAGCACTGTTTGCAATCTCGGTATATTTTAATGTCGGTCCCGGGGTTGTGCTTAATGAAAATACTGGGGTAATGGTTTATAACGACTTATTACCAACATTATTAGCGGTATTTTTCTTTGCTGGATTGTTTCTACCATTATTAATGGATTTTGGTTTATTAGAATTTCTAGGCCCAATGTTTGCGCCAGTTATGAGACCATTATTTAAATTACCAGGTAGATCAACAGTTGATAATTTAGCTTCATTTATTGGAGATGGAACAGTAGGGGTTATGATTACGAGTCAACAATATGAACAAGGATTTTATACAAGACGTGAAGCGACAGTTATTGCAACAACATTTTCAGTTGTGTCAATTACATTTGCTATTGTTATTGCTCAAACGATAGGGCTTGTAGACCACTTCTTTAAATTCTATTTATCTGTAATTATAGCTTGTGTTGTAGCCGCATTTATTATGCCAAGAATATGGCCACTTAAACAAATACCGGATCAATATTCAAATGGTAGTACTGAAAAATTAAATGAAACGATTCCTAAGACACACAATCCATTAACATGGGGGTTTCAACAAGCCACTGATAAAGCAGTTGTGTCTCCAGGATTAAAACAATTTTTCATTAATGGTATAAAAACTGTATTAGATATGTGGTTGGCTGTATTGCCAGTCGTTATGGCTATCGGTACATTGGCTACAATTGTAGCAGAATATACACCGTTATTTAGTATATTAGGTGCACCGTTTGTACCATTATTAGAATTAATGCAAATACCTTATGCACATGAAGCTTCAGAAACTTTATTAATAGGGTTTGCTGATATGTTCTTACCATCATTATTAATTAGTGATGTGCCTAGTGATATGACAAGATTCATCGTCGGAGCATTGAGCATCTCGCAATTAATCTACTTATCAGAAGTAGGGGGCGTTATTTTAGGATCTAAAATACCAGTCAGTTTAGGTAAGTTATTTATGATTTATATTATACGTACAATCATTGCATTACCTATTATTGTTATCATGGCTCATATATTCTTTTAATTAAAAGAGAGTGCTGAGAAATCTCATTTTGGTAAAAAGATTTTGTATGCCCACCTCAGCAAGGATGCCTATATAAATAAAAAGTCCGAGACATTTATAAATGTCTCGGACTTTTTATTATGAATGCTTATGCTTTATTGTGCATATAAGTCTAATTATTTTTATTTAGGGTCTAGTGATGTTTCAACTTTAGCAATTGCGAGTTCAGAACCTAGCATTGGTGAATCGCTTTGTTCATTCTCGGATTTATCATCTTCAGATTTATCATCACGATTATGTGCTTGTTTAAAAGCATCACTTGTTTTCCAAGCTTCGAAGTCTTCTAAAGTTTCCCACCACATATTTACATGTAATAAATCATGTTCTTCTATATCTTGCATATTCCAAGTTTCAACTTTAATGAAACCTTTCATTTCTTGTAATGCGCCACCTTTAGTAAACATTGGTGCTAATTTTTCTGCATAGCCTTTTTTCATTTTAATTCTATTCGTTACAACATACATCTAAATCACTCCTATTGTTTTGGTGTTGGGTTTGTAGCCCAAATTTGTGCTGTTTTCATGAAAGTTCTAGGTTGAAGTTTTAACTGAGATACAACGACATCTGCCACGTCTTCTGCATGTGTCATCGTTTCTTCTTGTAACTTAGGTTCTCCAATTAAATCTGTGAGTACAGCTGAAGGTGTTAAATAAGAAACTCTAATATTATGTTTTCTCATTTCTTGCATAATTCCTTCAGTCATTCCAATGACTGCATATTTTGTAGCAGCGTAAATACTGCTTGTAGCATTAGCTTTAAGTCCTGACATTGAAGCGATATTTATAACATCTCCGCTTTTTTGTTTAACTAAATAAGGGAGAGATTCTTGTAGTACATAGTATATTCCTTTGACGTTAGTATCAAAAAGTTGGTCAAACTCTTCTTCATCTACTTCTAAAAAAGGATTGTTTTTCATAACGCCTGCATTATTAATAACAATATCGATAGAACCGAGTGCATGGTGAGCATCTTCTATAAATTTTTGTACATCATTTTTGCGAGCAATATTAGCGTCTTTATAAAATATATTTACATCAAATTCTTTTAGTTCATCAGCAGTTTCTTTTAGAGTATCAAGATTCCTACTTGTGATTGCAATATTAACACCTTCACGTGCTAAAGCAATTGCGATAGATTTACCGATTCCTCTAGAACCGCCTGTGATAATGGCGTTTAAGCCTGATAAACTTCTTAACATAATTGGCATCACTCCTTAACTCTATGTTAGCACGCTATGAAAAAGTAGCATAATATTTTAACTACTTAAAAAGGAGAGATACAGAATTTTTATTTAAAAAAGATTTCGTCGCACCTCCCCAGTCATCTACTGCTATTACAATAAATTAGGCTGAGACAAAAATATGTCTCAGCCTGTTTATTATTTCTAAGTATTATTTAGTTAATTCGTTATAAATTTTCTTATCGGCATGTGTATATATAATGTATTCTTTATCGTCTGTATTAATAATGACACGATTTGTTTTACCAAAAGTTGAACCAATTCTTACAACGTGATCTTGGTCTTCATTAGACAATGCATGAATGTCTTGATCTTCCTTAACCTCTTTGATTTCGTCATTTGGAATAGTAATGTCAGCTACTCTCCAGTGAATATGAACTTGATTATTATCCTTTGATACTCTCATTGCCATATCTAACACATCCTTTTGTTTGATAGCTATATCATAACGTATTATGAATTCGTTTTCAATAGAAAACAGTAAAAATGTGTTACCTTTTTAAAACAATGTGTCATACTAATAAAATAAGTATTTTTATGCAATATACTGTATAACTATTTACATTGTGCAAAAAGTATTATATGATGTTATTTATAAATAAAAAGGAGTTGGTTTCATTGGGACGAAGTTATCAAAGTTAAAAGATTTATATCAGACAAGTTTTTTAAAAGAGGTTGATTTTTCTAAAGATGAGTTAGAACAACTTATTGAATTAGCTGAAGAATTAAAATTCAAGGAGAAACATCACATACCTCAACGTTTTTTAAATGGTAAACATATTGCTTTATTGTTTGAAAAACAATCAACTCGTACACGCGCAGCATTTACTGTAGCAGCTACTAAAATGGGGGCACATGTATCTTATCTCGGTAAAGAAGATTTACAACTTGGCAGAAAGGAATCAATTGAAGATACTGCAATTGTATTAGGGTCTATGTTTGATGGGATAGCCTTTAGAGGTTTTGAACAACATACTGTTGAAGATTTAGCTAAATTTTCTAACGTACCAGTTTGGAACGGTTTAACAAATGAATGGCATCCTACTCAAATGTTAGCTGATTTCTTAACTATCAAAGAATATTTTGGTACTTATGAGAATAAGACAGTTACGTTTGTAGGCGATGGACGTAATAATGTTGCTCATTCACTATTAGTTACAAGTGCAATATTAGGCGTTAATATTCATATCGTAGCGCCGGTAGAATTACAACCAGAAGAAAGCGTACAACAACAAGCGATAGAATTAAGTGAGTTATCTGGAAGTGAAATATTGATAACAGATAACATTCAAGAGGGTGTATATGGCAGTGATGTAATTTATACAGATGTATGGTGTTCGATGGGTGAAGAAAATCAATTAGAAGCTCGTTATGAATTGTTAAAAGATTACCAAGTAAACCAACGATTAATTAATTTAACAGAACAGCCAAATACTTTATTTTTACATTGTCTACCTGCTATACATGACTTAAACACAGAAATGGGCGAACTTTGTTTTAATAAATTTGGTGTAACAAATATGGAAGTAACTGATGATGTATTCAGATCAAGTTATTCAAGAGTATTTGAACAAGCCGAAAATAGAATGCATACTATAAAAGCTCTCTTAGCAGCAACATGTGGAGAATTGTATTAATAATTAAGTTTAAATAATCGATAGTATGATTAAATAAAAAATCGTTTCGCTATTTCTAACGAAACGATTTTTCTATTTGTTTTTTATTAGTTTTCTTCTGTTTTTCTTCATTTCCATGTATTTCGAGTAACTATATATGATGATACTAATCCATATAAAAATGAAAGTAATAAATTGATTAATATCAAAATGTTCATTTAAAAGGAATATACCTAAGAAGAACATAATGGTCGGTGCAATATATTGTAAAAATCCTGTTAAAGATAATGGGATTTTTCTTGCGCCAGCACTAAACAGTACAAGTGGAGTAGCTGTTACTACACCAGCTAATAATAACCAAGCGCTAGAAGCATTCATACCAAATGTAATATTATTCGTTTCAGATAAATAATAGATATAAATCAATGCAGCAGGTAAAGTTACAATACATTCTATTGTAATACTACTGAAAGCATCAATATCTACTACTTTTTTAATTAATCCATATAGCGCAAATGAGACAGCTAACAAGATGGATACTGTTGGAAATTCTCCAACTTGAAACGTCATAAATAGTACACCTATGAAAGCAAGTATAATCGCAATCCATTGTGCAATAGAAAATCGTTCGCCTAAAAATATAAAAGCAAATAATATACTGACTAATGGATTTATATAATAACCTAAACTAGCTTGTAGCACATGATGGTTATTAACAGCCCATATAAACGTACCCCAATTTAATGTAATAATATATCCGGCTGCTATGATAGCGATTAGCATTTTTTTGTTTTTGAATAACTTTGTTGTCGCATTTTTAAACATATTTAACTGTCTGGTTACTGTCAATAGTATAAGCATAAATACTACTGACCAAAGAACGCGGTGTGCAAGTATTTCAAATGGACCAATCTCGTCAACGAGATTCCAATATAAAGGCAGCACACCCCATATAGTATAGGCTAACCCAGCTAATAGTATGCCTTTTTTATTTTCTGACATAAATTAAGACTCCCAATGTGACTGAACTACTTCAGCTTGGTCGTGATAAATGTTCGATGCAATATTAGCTAAAAGTCTAGCTGTGCGATTATCTATATCGAATCTAGGTGATAATTCTGCTATGCTTATACTCGTACTTTTATTTGAATTCGTAACTAATTGTAGAATAGTTTGTACAATTTGAGGTTGTAATCCCATAATGCAAGGGGCGCTTACAGCAGGGGCATAACTTACATCAATTGAATCTGTACACAATGTAATCATAATTTCGTCATATTCTTCTATGAAAGAGCTTATAGAAGTGATTGTCTCAATTGAAAGATGACTTCTTAATTCGTCTTCAAGAATATATCGAACGCCGTATTCATCAGCTCTTTCAAAAAGAGCTTTTGTATTACCATTTTTCTGAATGCCTAGAACAAAGTAGCCTACTTGATCATCTTGGTCCAATATTTGTTTAAACATTGTTCCTGAAGATGGTTGTTTATCATAATCTCTCATATCAAAATGAGCATCAATATTTATTATGCCTATTTTTTTGTCCTTATTTGCTTTTCTAACACCTAAATAGTGACCATATAGGATTTCGTGACCACCGCCTACAAGTACAGTGTAATGGTTATATGGAAGAATTTGAGATAATTTGTCTCCAAGTTCAGCTTGAGCTTCCTCGAGTTTAGTTTTATGACAAACGACATTACCGTAATCTGTTAAGTGTAAATATTCGTTATGAATAGGCAAGGGACTTAATGCTTTTCTAAAATGTTTAGGTCCATCGACCGCTCCTGTTCTTCCATTATTACGAGCGACACCTTCGTCACATTCAAAACCAATGAGAGCCATATTAATTTGATCGTCAAACTCTTTTATTGGTTCAATTGCTTCTTGCTCTAAGTTAACTGTGTCTATAATTTGATGATATCTAAAAGCAGAACGTAAAGTTTCGCTATCTGTTCTACCAGTCCATTCATCTTTGTTGACAGCTTTATACATAACAAATACCTCCTTGGGATGATACAATTATTTTTACTAATATTAGTTTATCATGTATGATATTCTTATGTTTTAATTAATGCTCAATTATTTTATAAGAAAGAAGTGTCTTTTATGAGTAGCAAGGAAAATAAAGCAAAAAGGCCCAGGAGTGATTCTATGAAATGGATATATGGTCTCTTAGCAGTTTGCTTAATGTTTCTAGTAGCATGTGATAATGAAACTTCTACGAATACAAATAAATCAAACCAAGACGAAAAAACTTCAGAAACGAACGCAAATAAGAAAAAAACAACGGAAGAAAAGACGACTGAGAAAAATAGTAGTCAAGAAACAGAAACGAACGAAAATACAAATCAGAATAATAATGAAGCTATTAATAACGAAAATGGATCATCGGAAGAAATTCCGATTGAAGGAAATGTTAATGGTGTTAAACCGAATCGTAATTCAGGGGAAAGTGAATTTGATACTGAGACTTATTCAAAAGCAAGAAATTGTTTATTGAATCAAGGTGATTCTCAAGCGGAGTGTGATGAAGTTGAAAACACAATTGAATTTACTCGAGCTTGGCAAAATTTAAGTCATGATGGGTATTTATGTAATGATGAGGGCTGTCAATTACCTGAAGAAAATCAGGACACTAATGAAAACAATCAACAACAGTCTCCTAACGAACAGAGTAATCAATCGAGAGATAATACTCCAAGTCAGGAAATACCTTCTTCAGAAGATGACTCTAATAAACAATCTCATGAAGATTTGAATAGACAAAACAGCAATAATGACTCAGAGCAAGAACCCAAACAGTCTAATCTGCAAAATAATCAACAAAATGAAAATAAAGCAGCAAGTTAATGATTAACCAAAAAGCGCTCGTCAATTTTGACGAGCGCTTTTTGGTGTGAAATAAGGGGGTTATTTCAACAATGGTATAGGGTTATGTTTAATATGACTTACACTGTTATTGTACCAAGTGTTATATAGAAATCAATAAATATGTGATTTAATTCACATAATTGTCAATAAATCTTTTCTACCGTGATTTAAATCACAACAAAGTCACAAAGTGTTCGTATACTTGTTCGCTTTATTATGTTAAAATTAATAAAGAAATTTATAGAAACGAGGAAAACTAATATGACGGGAAAAACACATCTAGCTTGCGGTATATTCATCGGGTCATCATTAAGTATTTATTATGGAGAGGATATCTTTACGTCTTTTACAATTGTCAGTTTATGTGGAGTGGCTAGTTTAGTACCAGATATTTGTCATTTTAAAAGCAATATTGGTAGAAAGCTTTTTCCTTTAAGTTTAATTATACGCACAATTTTTGGACATAGGACTTTTACACATTCATTACTATTTCTATTTTTAATATTTTGGGGGTTAAAGGCAATTGAAGCTCCTGAGCCATATTTAGTATCTATTATAATGGGGATGCTATCACATATTATTTTAGATATGCTTACACCTAGAGGCGTAAAATTATTCTATCCAATTAATATATCTGTAAAAATGCCCTTTGTATTTAGGACAGGCGGAGTAGTTGATTTAAGTCTTTCAACAGCATTTACCGCTATTACAGTGGTATTATGGTGGAAAGATATTTATAGATTATTTTTATAAAAATAAATATTTAAAAGTGAAGGGAGTGGGGTGGAAATCTCCTTTTAGTAAAAATACTTCATAGTCACCCTTGCCTATATTAAAGAAACAGTCCGAGACATATATATGCCTCGGACTGTTTTATAATACTTATGTTATTTACTGAATTTGTCTTTAAGATCTTTACCTTTGTCTTTGGCAAAATCTTTACCTTTTTCAGTATACTCGTCTTTGTTTTTGTCTACCTGCTCTTTACCTTTGTCAACTGCTTGATCTTTTGCGTCGTTAAATTTGTCTCCTAAACTCATAATAAAATCCTCCTTGACCTATTAGATATAGGATTATTTGTGTTATAGAATCTACACATTATATATCATACCCACATTTTACTTCTGTAATCATTTAAATTTTAATTATTTTATGATATTTTTAGACAAATCATTCTAAAGTCGTATAATGATAATGAGTCAAATTTTGGAGGTATTATAAATGCTAGATGAAACAATCTTAAAGCAACACGGGCAAGGTCACATTTTAGAATATTGTAAAATGATGAGCCAAAGCGAAAAAGAACAGCTACACATAGATATGGACAGAATAGATCTAGATGAAGTAGATAAATTATATGAAGATGTTTATGTAAATAGAAAAATGATTGAAATAGCAGATGATGTAGAACAAATTAATTATGACATTAAAGAAAACTTACCTGAAGAGAAATTAGCAGAGTACCGCTCATTAGGTTTAAGTGCAATTAAAGAAGGTAAATTTGCAGTTTTACTTATGGCTGGTGGCCAAGGCACGCGTTTAGGTCATAAAGCACCTAAGGGCACTTTCTCATTTAATGATAAAAGTTTATTTGAAAGACAAGCAGAACAGTTAAATAAATTATTCGAAGAAACTGGAACACCTATTCATTGGTACATCATGACGAGTGATATTAATCATAAAGATACACTATCTTTCTTTTTAGAAAATAATTATTTTGGTTATGATGAATCTTATATCCACTTTTTCAAACAAGACCATGTTGTAGCCCTATCAACAGAGGGGGAACTTGTATTAGATAAAGATAAACATATTATGCGTACCCCGAATGGAAACGGTGGCGTTTTTAAATCATTAGAAAAAGCTAATTTATTAAATGAAATGAAAGACAATGGTGTAGAATACTTATTCTTAAATAATATTGATAATGTGCTAGTTAAAGTATTAGATCCAGAATTTGCCGGTTTTATAAAAGAAAAGGATTGTGACATTACAACTAAATCAGTACAAGCATATCCAGACGAAAAAGTAGGTCGTATAGTATCTATTGATGATAAAAAACAAGTCCTTGAGTATTCAGAATTACCTGAAGGTGAGGTTAATAAATTAGAAAACGCTAATATTGGAATTCATGCCTTTAAATTAGATTTCTTAATTGAAGCGGCTTCTAAACCACTTCCTTATCACTTAGCGATTAAAAACCTTAAGCAAATAGATGAAGATTTTAGTGTAATAGAAAAAGAAACTTTAAAATTCGAATTATTTTATTTTGATATTTTCCAATATGCAAATTCATTTGCTACACTACAAGTAGATAGAAAAGAAGAATTTAGTCCATTAAAAAATAAAGAAGGAAAAGATAGTATAGAAACAGCACAACAAGATCTAGAAGCAAATCAATTATTGTAAAAGAGGTAAGTGAATGGAACAGTCTAGTAATGCAAAATCTCATCACAAAAAAGAAGGAAAAGTGAAAGAGGCCTTTAAAGATATTATGCCTCTTTCCTTTGGAGAAGAAGTGGGAAATGCAGTATCACATGGAGTACCAGCTTTTATACTGTTATTCTTTTTACCATATGCAGCAGTTGCAAGTTATATACAAGATGGTGCACTAAAATCAACAAGTGTGTCTATTTATATTATTAGTATCATGCTTATGTTCTTATCATCAGCAGTTTATCATTCTATGTCTACTTCGTCTCCGCAGAAATATATTATGCGAATTATAGATCATAGTATGATTTACATTGCAATATGTGGAACATATACACCTATCGCATTGTCTCTAGTAGGCGGATGGTTAGGTTGGGTCATAATGGGTGTCCAATGGGGAATAACAATATGGGGCATAGTTTATAAATCTACTGCTAAAAATGTTAATCATAAATTGAGTTTATCAATGTATTTAATAATGGGATGGATGGGTGTTCTTATGCTACCGTCTATTATTAATAAAACATCTCTTCTATTTATGTTATTTATACTTTTCGGTGGTATTAGTTACACAATTGGTGCATGGTTCTATGCACAAAAAGATAAAAAGTATTTCCATATGATTTGGCATTTCTTTATATTGATTGCATCCATATTTCATTTCATTGCAATAATGTACTTTATGTAGGAGGTAAGTCATGAATTACCGTTTGTATTATATTGTTTTGACAATTATTATAATGATTCAATGCTATTTCTTTTATTACTTTGTATTTAGTGATGGTAGAGCAAGCGGTTTACAATTCATGGGTGTCATTTCCCTTATATTTGGTCTTTGTTTACTTTATGTCATGATTTTATTGATCAAACATCAAAAAAGAAATAACCAACAAAAATTTAATGAACATATAAAAACCGATGAAGATAGACGATTAAAATAAAATATAAAATATTAATGAAAAGGTCTGAGACATAAAAATTGTCTCAGACTCTTTTGTTATATTGGCAGTAGTTGACTGGAAAATGCGCTTATATTAAACTTTTCAAACCTAGTCATCCTTGCCGGAGCGGGACTACGGAATCTTTTTAAAAAATAAGGATTCTGTCCTGCTCTCCTTTCTTATTTTTCATTAACTTTTTAAAAAATGGGTAAAACATATATATAAGCTATTTTTGAAATAGAAGGGGGCTTTAAAGATGACAAAAGAAAGAAAATATGAAGCGTTCCATCGAGAGGTACTTAATGAAAATGAAGAAAAACAAGGCGAGCAAGTAGAAGAAAGATTTGGTCACGAGAATATCGATCAGGCGGATGATAAATATGTAGATATGTCTCAAGATGAAATTCAAAGCAAAAATGAGATAGAAAATGACTTGTTTAAACAACTGGATGAAATTGTTGATAATGGAGCTACTTTAGAAAGACAGCAAAAAGCAACAGAATTACACAAAGAATGGTTAACATATAGCTGGCCGACTTATACAGAAGAAAGACATCTTGAAATGGTGGAGATGTATGATGAAGATGCAAGATTTAGAGAGTATTTCGGGGAAGAAAGATCAAGAGTACTTATCACAGCTGTTAGGCATGTACTAGAAAATTAAACAAATTTAAACCAATTAATAAACTTGATTACTTGGTGTTCAGCTTTTAAAAAGCTTTTAACTATGCTGAACGCCAAGAATGATTGTTATTTTAATTGGTTTTATTATTTTTATCGTTGTATTTTTTTTGGTTTAATATGTAGAATTAGCGTAAGAGCAATTTTACAAGGAGATGGATATGATGAAAAAGCTTTTCAAAAATGGCACAATCTATACAATGATAAATCCTGATGATACATATAAAGGTGTAATTGTTAATCAGAACAAGGTTGAAAAAGTTTTGGACCAAGATGATTTAAATCGAATAAATGAAAAAGAATACGAAGTTATTGATTTAAAAGGCGAAACGATGTTTCCAGGGTTTGTGGAAACGCATATCCATGTGATGGGAACTGGTGTATGGTTGTCTTCCGTAATTTTAAATGGAGAAACGAATATTGAAAAAATTAAAAATAAAATCAAATTAAAAGCTGAAAAATTATCTGAAGGTGAATGGCTTGTTGCTGAAGGCTATGATGAAAATTTACTTGATGGTATACGTTTGAATAAACATGATTTAGATGAACTATGTAAAGAGAATCCTGTTATCGTAAAACGTGTATGTAGACATGCTGCTTTTGTTAATTCTAAAGCTTTAGAATTATTAAATATTGATCATCATATTCAAAATCCTGAAGGTGGATCATATGAAAAAGTAAACGGCGAGTTAACAGGGTGGATATACGATACTGCAATGGAACCTTTTGAAGAACTTTCCATGACTGAAGATGAAAAATCTTTAACTAGACATTTAACAAATGCTGTTGATTATTTATATCAATTTGGCGTGACTGGCGCACATACTGAAGATTTAGGTTATTATAATGATTATAAAGATGTATTAAACGCATATAAAACAGTTATAGGAGATAAACAACATCAAAAACCATTTAAAGTTAGACTGTTAAGACATTTTAGTGTGTATGAACAAATGATACAAGACGGTGCTACATTTGTAGAAAATTGGCTAGAGCCAGACGCGATGAAGTTTTACGCTGATGGGGCATTCGGTGGGAGTACAGCATTAATGAAAGAACCTTACTCGAATGATCCGAGCGGGGAAAATTATGGTCTAGCTATTTATACACCGGAAGCTCTAGATGAGAAAGTGAAACTTGCAAGAAAGCATAATGGTGCTATAGCTGTTCACATGATAGGAGATAGGGCTTGCGAAATGGTATTGGATGCGATAGAAAACAATCCAGTTCCAAACGGCTTAAGAGACCGTTTAATCCATATTAGTACGTTAAATGAAGAATTATTAGAACGTGTTTCAAAATTACCTGTTATATGTGACGTTCAACCACAATTTATAACAAGCGATTTTCCATGGGTTGAAGACAAAGTAGGTTCAGAAAGAGCGAGGTATTTATATCCATTTAAATCAATGTTGGAACGTAATATTATAATAGGTGGAGGTTCAGATGCTCCGATAGAAATACCTAATCCAATTTTAGGGATTCATGCTGCTGTTAATAGACAATCATATGGACAAGATGGTGCATATTTTATTGAGGAGGCTTTACCTGTTTTTGATGCAATTGGTCTTTATACAACTCAGGCGAGTAAGATAGCTCAAACTACTGAGAAAACTGGGTTGATTAAAGCAGGTTATGAAGCGGACTTCACAGTATTAAATAAAAATCCATTTGAAATTGATAAAAAAGAATTAGCTACAATTCAGGCAACAAAAACAGTTGTAAATGGGGAAATTGTATATGAAAGAGAGTAAATTATGACTAAAAATAAAGGCATTGTATTAGCGCTTGTATTAATCATGTTTATGAGCGCTATTGAAACATCTATTGTTTCTTTGGCTACACCAACAATGCAAAAAGATTTTGGTATTGGTACAGAAGTAGCATTGATATTTACTGTTTATTTAATGGCAGTTGTATTCATGACGCCAATAGTTGGTGAGTTAGTAAAGAGAATAAATATTAAGTATGTTGTTTTACTAGGTATCTCCACCTTTATTATAGGTAGTATACTTTGTGGACTTACAGAAATAACGCAAAGTTTTACACTTTTAGTTTTTTCTAGAATTATTCAAGGTATGGGAGCAGGTGTGATGATGACACTTGGCCAAGTCGTTCCTAAACTTGCTTTCCCTATACCTAGAAGATATAAAGTGATGGGAATAGTAGGAAGTGTTTGGGGTATTTCTAGTATTGTAGGACCATTACTTGGTGGCGCAATATTAGAATCCTTAAACTG
This sequence comes from Mammaliicoccus sp. C-M13, assembly GCF_022386845.1. Classification (NCBI taxonomy): domain Bacteria; kingdom Bacillati; phylum Bacillota; class Bacilli; order Caryophanales; family Staphylococcaceae; genus Mammaliicoccus; species Mammaliicoccus sp. C-M13. The sequence goes on from NZ_JAJNHQ010000006.1 coordinate 174,350, forward strand.
GAGTTTCTTATTCTATATCAATATTCCAATCGCTCTTATTTCAATGTGGCTTGTTATTAAGTATTTTAATTTTGAACAAGATACAATTGAAAAAACGAGATTGGATTATAAAGGCCTAATTGTATTCTATGGAGCTGTTGCTAGTTTCTTGTGTATTGTTTCTGAACAAGTTCCTTCCATAGTAAGAATACTAAGTATTGTTACTTTAATTGTTTTTATATTTTTACTATTTAAAGTTGAAAAGAAAGTTAAAAATCCATTTGTTCCGATAGCATCTATTAATAAGAAAATAATACTCGTATTATTTACAGATTTGATTTATTCAACAATGCTGATGGGATACACTATATTTATGCCTATATACCTACAAAATGAACAAGACTTTACGCCATTGCAAAGTGGACTACTCATTTTCCCTATGTCTGTAGGTTGGCTAATTATTACTTTTGTTTTAGGTAAATTAGATAAGTTGGCTTTGAAATTTATTTATATGTTAGCATTCTTAGCAATGTTTGTAGGGGCGTTTGCCATCTTAACAGGTGTTGAAATGATTGCGATTATACCTTTTGCTGTATTTGTAATGGGAACTTCATTTGGAACGGTATATACAAAAGATGTCGTAATTGTTCAAGAAGAGTCACCACCTCAACATTTAGGTTCAATGATGTCTATTTATACATTGTTCAAAACAATCGGAAGTACAACAGGTTCATTAATTGTTGCATCTATATTTGCATTAAACGTCCCGTTTTTAGCATATGGTATTCAAAATATTATGTTATACATCATGTTAATTGTAGTGATATTAACATTTGTATGGGCGATTATTTTTAAAGAAGTTAAAAGTTAGATTTAATTTGTATGTAAACATATTTAAAAGGAGTAGCGCTTTATGAGAAGAAAAAACAAACGCTTTGATATTTTTCATTTGCTAGCGATACTAGCTATCGTAGGTATATTTACTATATCTGGTGCTATATTTATCGTGCTACTTTCCTTTGGTATGTTTGGATTAAGCAGAATACTTATATATTATGGTTTAGCAGAGTTTAACTATAATAAAAGCATGATTGACAATTTAATTTATTACGGCAGTTATATACTATTCGGATATTTCACTTTAGTAGCCATTGAATTGTTGCTAGATAGGTTTAAAACCAAATTAAATGATAACCCTTATTTTAAAGGTATGACATTTCACTTATTAACGATATCGGTGAGCACCGTTATGTTTTATTTTTGCGTTCATATTTACTATTCTCAAATTAAAATTGATTTTTGGGTGATTTTGATCATAATCACGATTCTGTACATCTGTACTGAAATATTCTATCCAGAAAGTAAAAATTTAAATAAATAGAACGTTTATTTTGATTTCCGAAATAAATTAGTGCATAATAGCTAAGGTATATTTAGAAGGAGATGAAACCATGGACGTTCAGGATATTTCAAAAGGTAAAAGAAATTTAGTTGTCGCTGTCATGTTAGTCAGTGCTTTCGTGGCTATTTTAAACCAAACTTTATTAAACACAGCGATACCTGAAATCATGGTGCATTTAAATATTGATGCTAACCAAGGGCAATGGTTAATGACAGGATTCATGCTAGTCAATGGTGTTATGATACCTGCCACTGCATTTTTAATGGACAAATTTAATACGAGACCACTTTATTTAATGGCGATGCTATCGTTTACGATAGGTACGGTAGTTGCTGCTTTAGCACCTACTTTTAGTGTTTTAATGTTAGCAAGAGTACTTCAAGCGATGGGCGCTGGCGTTATGATGCCACTTATGCAATTCGTACTATTTAATTTATTCCCTAAAGAAAAACGTGGTTTTGCAATGGGTATGGCAGGTCTTGTTATTTCATTCGCACCTGCAATAGGACCAACTTTATCAGGTTACTTAGTTGATAATTTTAGTTGGAGAAGTCCGTTTTATTCAATCATTCCATTTGCAGTAGTAGCATTGAGTTTTGGAGCGAAATATTTAACTAATATTTCTAAACCAAAAGATGTTCATTTAGATGTACCATCAATTATATTATCAACAGTAGGGTTTGGTGCCCTCTTATATGGATTTAGTAGTGCAGGATCGATGGGCTTTTCATCACTAACTGTTATTGTTTCATTAATAATAGGTATAGTGACAATCGTAATATTCCTAACAAGACAATTAAAATTAACAAATCCATTATTAAATATCAGAGTGTTTAAATATAAAACATTCGCTTTAACTACAGTTATTAGTGTATTTACTATGATATCTTTAATAGGACCATCTTTATTAATGCCAATGTATATGCAAGATGCTAGAGGATATTCAGCGCTCATTTCCGGTTTATTATTATTACCTGGGGCAATTATTACTGGTGTAATGTCACTTGTAACAGGTAGATTATTCGATAAATATGGTGCTAAATGGTTAGCGATAACAGGTTTTACAATTATAACGATTACAACGTTTATGCTGGCATTTATGAGTACAGACACTTCATTAGTATATTTAATTGTAGTATATACTATTAGAATGTTCGGCGTATCGATGATAATGATGCCTGTAAATACAGCTGGTTTAAATGCAATACCAAACGACTTATTATCACATGGTACTGCTATGATGAATACATTACGTACAATTTCTGGTTCGATCGGTACAGGTATATTAGTAACAATCATGTCAATTGGTGCTAAAAACTTTAACCCATCAAAAGAACAATTTGAAGCGGCAAGTGCAGGAAATAAAGCTGAGATATTGCAATCTCAAGCAATGATACACGGTATTAATACTGCATTCCTAGTATTAACTGTAATTGTATTTTTTGGTATAGTACTTTCTATGTTTATAAAAACAGAGAACAAACACCAAAATACAAGAATTCCAAATCATTCAAATTAAATTTAAAAGAAGCAGGCTGAGACATTTAATTAATGTCTCGCCTGCTTTTTTTGAACAATAAACTAACAATTAATCTATATTTTTTGTTACACTGAATATGATACGAATAGATTAACAAGAAGAAGGGAAGTAGTAGCATTGTTATCTGTAGAACAGGTTAAAGAATTAGTAGGGGAGTTACACGACCCGATAGTAGATGTACCAATTAAAGAAACTGGTGGAATTGTAGAAGTTAGCGTTAAAGAAGAAAAAGAACACATTAGTGTTAAAATAGCGATTGCCAAGATGGGTGGACAACCGCAACTTGATTTACAAATGGAAATTGTAGACCTATTAAAAGACAACGGTGCTAAAACTGTTGGAATACGTTTCGATGAATTATCTGAAGAAACATTAGAAAAATTCAAAGGAATAATGGAAGAACAAACAATAGAAGGATTATTATCTAAAGATAATCCAGTTGAATTTATAGCAGTAGCTTCTGGTAAAGGTGGAGTTGGTAAATCAACTATTGCCGTAAACTTAGCAGTATCATTAGCAAGACAAGGAAAAAAAGTTGGTCTTGTAGACGCAGACATTTATGGTTTTAGTGTACCTGATATGATGGGTATTCAGGAAAAACCTGAAGTAGAAGGGGAGCATATCATACCTGTAGAAAGAGAAGGTGTTAAAGTTATTTCTATGGCTTTCTTTGTTGAAGAAAACGCACCTGTAATTTGGAGAGGTCCAATGCTAGGTAAAATGATTACTAGTTTCTTCACAGAAGTTAAATGGGGAGAATTAGATTATTTAATCTTAGATTTACCTCCAGGCACGGGCGATGTGGCACTCGACGTGCATACGATGTTACCTTCTAGTAAGGAAATAATAGTGACAACACCTCATCCAACCGCAGCATTTGTTGCAGCAAGAGCTGGAGCTATGGCTAAACATACTGAACATACAATACTAGGTGTCATAGAAAATATGTCATATTTCCAAAGTAAAGAAACTGGAAATAAGGAATATGTGTTTGGTAAAGGTGGCGGTGCTAAATTAGCACAAGAGTTACAAACGCCATTATTAGGAGAATTACCGTTGAGTCAACCAGAATGGAATGAAGAGAATTTCTCTCCTTCTATTTATGGTTCTCATGAACCACTAGGCAAAATTTATGATCAAATAGCTGAAAATGTTATTGATATTACAACGGAATCATAATACGGAGGTAAGTTAGTGACTCTTAAATATTTAATACAATTTTATAGGAATACTCTGTTAATCGGTGTAATTGTTACATATATATCTTCATTGATATTTGGATATGATAAAGTAACTAAATATTTAGTCGCTGGAGAAGTTGGCGAATTTGTAGCAGCATCGATATGGTTTGTTGTTGTAGGCTTACTGGTTGCAACAATAAGTCAGCTAGCATATTTTATTTATTTGTTTATCAATCAGTTAGGTATAGGTATATTTGGTAAGATATGGCCACATGTACAAATCGTTGTAACTGTATTTGCGATTTTTGACCTCGTTTATTTTAGATTTTTAAGATTTGGTGGCACGGATCAAATTATTTCATTCATATGGTTACCTATTGTTGTAATTATTTTTGCGATTATTACAAGTAATATCAAAAATAAACAATCTAAAAAGAACTTATGGATTCCTTCTATGTTCTTTATGATAGTTATGACAACTGTAGAATTAATCCCATTTTTAAGAGTTGAGGATACTAGTTGGATTTATTTAACGATATTTGGACTTTTATTATGTAATTCATATCAATTAATAATGTTACCCAAATATAATGAACTATCTTTGGAAGAAAGAAAAAAGAAAGAAAAAATTAAAGGTACAAGTACCAAAAAGACGAAATAGAGAAGAAAAACACAAATTTATGGATGATTTACAATCCGAATTTGTGTTTTTTAATTTTTTGTAAAAATTTTAAGGAATATCGTTGACTTTTTATTGGCCACTTGATATTATATAAAAGTCGCCGAAAACGACAGGCGAAACACACAAAACAATAAATAAAGTTTTTATTGAAAGTGTAAAATTGACTCTTGTTAAGACGTTGTAAATGCGATATATTTATAAACGTGTTAAAAAATAGTTAAGAAAAATAAGTTGAAAACAATCTTTGTTTTTAGTACAATATTGTTTGAACATTTATTTAAATGAACATTGAAAACTGAATGACAATATGTCAACGTTAATTCCAATAATTGAGTACTGAAAGTACTTCAAAGAGTGATTGGCTTAACCAATCAACAAGAGCTAATCAAGCTTACTTCTTTTATGGAGAGTTTGATCCTG
>NZ_JAJNHQ010000007.1:0-150636 GCF_022386845.1 Mammaliicoccus sp. C-M13
GATTTGTAAAATTACTAATATCTTCAGCTGTTAAATTACTTAAATTATTGATATTAGATTTACCTTGCTCTTTTTGATTATTCAATAAGTTGGTTGCATCTTTAATTTGAGCATCTTGTACCGCTTTATCTATTGTTGCTTTATCTTTAGCATTAGCAACTTGATTGTTATAAGTGGCTTTTTCTTCATTTGACAAATAATTAAATCCGTTAATTTGGTTTGTTCCTTGTGTTTTTTGATTCCTCAGTAAGTTGCTTGCATCTTGAGCTTGTGCATTAGTATATATACTATCTAAGTCTGTTAATTTTTGCGTTTGCTTAACTTGCGTATTGTAATTCGTCTTTTCACTAGTAGTTAAGTTTGTTAACTGTCCTATATTATTGTTTACAGTTGTTCTACCTTGATTACGTACAGTATTAACTTGAGCTCTCAAACCATCTATCGTATTAACACCGTTAAATGAATTTAACATTTCTTGTTTCGTGGCTTCATCTAAAGCCTTTGTACTGTTAATTTCTTTATAAATATCCTGATATTCATTTAAGTAATTAGCAAAATCTTGGAAAGTTATATCATAAGTGTTTGTTCCAGCTAATAAACCAGTATTAACTTTCCTATAATAAGAGACAGATAACGCGCTTTTAGAATCAAAATCTTTTGAATTTATGATTATATTTAAATTTAATGGCTCACCATTAGAGAGAAACGATGCTGTTCTTTTATATTCAATTGAATAATTCCCATTGGCATCTTTTATTAATTTGTCACCTTCAGCTGTTATGCTTACTATATTGTTCTTCAATTGCTCATTAAAGTTTACACTATATCTTTCAAGTGCACTAAAACCAAAATTCAAGCCTTTTTCCTGTCCTATTGCAATACTTAACTCTATTTGATCATTATTTATTTGTCTAAATCGAATTGAATCCATGTGTGTCCAATCATCAATAAGAGGTCTAGAGATTGTTTTATTAATATTAACTAATTTACTAAAGTCTGTAGTGGCTGTATCTCCAGCTTCTAACACTCTTGTTTTAGGTGTATCAGATATACTTCTATTTTCATTACTCTCTGTTCGTACTGAGCGTAATACAGTTGCTTTCGGTTTTGTTCCTTCTTGTTCATCAGCAGCACGCTTTAACAATTCTAATCGTAATGAATCATAGATTTCTTCGTTAGATGCTTTATCATAGTCAATATCTAAATTATCTATGATTGCTTTTGCATCTTTATCTTGAATGTCATTATCTTTCAAATAATCTTCTACATATTGCTTACGATTTGTTTCTTCATTAAGGCCTTCTTTAAACGCTTTGTCATCAGCTAACTTAACGTCTTTCGCTTCTTCTGGGCTTATTTCTTCATTTGTAATTTCTTCTTTATCTATTCCAGATTGATTTTCTGAGCTAGCCCCTATATCTTCTTCGCTATTTTCATTGTTTTCGTCATCTGTTGTTTGCTTTTCATTATCTTCATATGATTCATTTGGATTTTCTGTTGAATTTTTTTCATTGGATTGGTTTGTATCTTGATTAGCTTTATCTATATCTGTATTTCGCTCTTCTGTAGTATTATCTTCATTTGTTGGTTTGTCGGAGTCTTCTTGCACAGAATCAATGTCTTCTTTATTATTTTGTTCATCTGAATGATTATCTTCAGCTGTATCCTTTTCTGATTGAGGCTTTTCTTCAACTGTTGGTTCTTCTTTCGGTGTTTCCTCTGTGTCTTCACTTGTTGGCTTGTCTTCCGTACGTTGTTCTTCCGTTGAAGTATCTTCTTTATCTTCAGCTGTTGGTTCTTCTTTCGGTGTTTCCTCTGTGTCTCCACTTGTTGGTTTGTCTTCCGTACGTTGTTCTTCTGTTGAAGCATCTTCTTTATCTTCAGCTGTATCCTTTTCTGATTGAGGTTCTTCTTCAATTGTTGGTTCTTTCTTCGGTGTTTCTTCTGCCTCCTCATTTGTTGACTTGTCTTCTTGCTCATATGTAGCAGAATCCTCAATGTTTTCTTCATTAGATACATTAGATTCTGCTTGGTCTATTGTTGGATTTTCAATTTCTTCATTTGTTTTTGTTGAATTGTTATGTTTTTCATTTGTACCTTGTTCTTTCAACTGACTTTGTTTAACGGTGTCAGTTTCATTTTCTTCTGAGTTACTTTTAACACTTTGATCAGTACTGTAATTATTTTCAGATGCCTTAGCATTATGATCAATACCTAAAAAAAGTAAAGTCCCGACGAGTATCGAAGCTGTTCCCACCGTGAATTTACGAATAGAGTATTGGTTTTTTCTATTTGGCAAAAAATCTATTTTCTTCTTCATCTTGAGTACCACTCCCTTATCATTAATATGCATAAATGTAATTTATTGTACAAATAGCATTATACTCGATTTGAAAAATTTAACAATATAATATGTTGTAAAATTTGTTAATATACAATTGATTTTCACTATTTATATTATTAAGTTGTGTATATAAATATAATTATTCATTATTTTATACAATACTTAAAATAATTTCTATTGCCATTTATAACAACGAAAGAGCGAATCTCAAGAAGAAAGTGAGGGTTTTGGTTTTTACATATTTATCCAATAAACATTAAGTTTTCGTAAACACAATTATTTATCATTTGGTACATATTCTGGGTTATCTTTATTTAATACCCAGTTACCAGTTGTTAAGTAAGATGCGAAAGCACTCCATGCCACATAAGGGATTAATAGTAGCCCTGCAGTCTTCTTAACTTGATAAAACTTAACTGTCGTAATAATAACAGCACTAAATAAAGCAAAGCTTTCAATCAGTGCAGTACCTCTTAATTTATATTTAAAGTAAAGTATAGACCATAAATAATTCAGACCTAATTGAAGAGAGTATATACCTTTAGTACTCTTACTTGCATTATTATTAGAAACTAAAGAATAAGCTATGCCCATACTAAAATAAAGTATTGGCCATACTATAGGAAAGATATAACCTGGCGGAGAAAATGGTGGCTTTTTATTTCGTTTATAATCTTGTCGCGCATTTTTGCTCGTATACTTACCTATCAAATTACCCCCAACAAACGGAAATCCAATCGCAAAAACTTGTTTCACTATGCCTGTAAGTCTCATTTAATCATGCCCTTTCAAACAGAATTTTTATCCTTACAATTAAAAATACCCTCAATCTGTATAATAAATCATTAGTAATTTAATAAAAAAAGAGAGCTATTTAAAATAGGCTCTCATAATTTATATATAAAATTGTTTACATTTTTTAATTATTGCTATTAAATAATTTCATTTGTCCCATAATATTTTCTATTTAATTCTATAATTTGATCATGGTTCATATTTGGTTCAAAGTGTTTAAATACTTCGTCTCGATTAATTGGTGCTAGGTTTTTGTCAGCAACTTTTAATGCTATTTCCAATTCTTCAGTATTAAGTTCTGTGCAATATGCAGGTGTGCCTGGTTGATGTCTCCATGAATTTTTAATTTCACCACTATCAACAGTATCAAATCCTATTGATTGTATAAGTTCACTTATAATTTTTTTATCTTCTGTATTATCTCCTGATATCGCCATTGCTATTTTTTCTTCATTTTCTTCTGTACTATTTTTATTTTTCAATGTATATGCAAGTAAATTATTAAATGCTTTTATAACTGGTTTGCCAATTGCTTCTGATACCCATTCACTTTCAACTGTTCCATCATCTAATTCTTTAATATTTCCATCTCTAAATGGATAATAATTACTTGTATCTACGACTATTACGTCATCACTTATATTAGAAATATAAGGTTTTATTGTAGGTATAACTTGTGTAGGAATCGATATTATTAAAATATCTACATGCTTAATTACTTCATCTATTTCTACTGCTTTTCCTTTAAACTTTTTATTTTCTAAATAGCTTACTGATCGCACATCCGCTATTTTGATATTATGACCTAAATTATATAATTTTTCTGAAATAGTGACCCCGATAGGTCCTGCTCCTATAATTCCAATATTCATTATATGTCTCTCCTAATATTTTATAGTTTGTTTAATATATTACTCTCTCATTCCGTATTCTTGAGGTACTTCTAAACTATCTCTAAGTGTTTCTCCTTCATAGTCTAAATGGTATAATCCTCTTTCTTGTAAAATAGGTACAACATAATCTACAAAGTCTTCTATACCATCATGTGATGAATCTGGAACTATTGAGAAACCGTCTGTAGCATCTGCTAAATACCATTCTTCTAGAAAATCAGCTACCATTTCTGGTGTTCCAGCTACTACTGGGTGATAGTTAATCACACCATTTGCTAGTACATCTTTTACGGATAAGCCTTCTTTAAGTAATTCATATGCTCTTTCTGCTCTAGGATCCATCGGTGATGGATATGCTTGCGATAATAAACTTTCTGATAGTGGTTTATTAATATCAATTGTATTTACATTGATGGTTATACCAACCATATGACCTAAATATTGAACATAATGAGCTGTTTCTTCTGGTGAAAAATCAAGCAACATACGTCTTCTATCTAATGCTTCTTCTTTTGTCTTACCTATATAGAACATAAATCCTGCAAACATTTTAATATCTTCAGGGTTTCTTCCATGTTGCTTTGCACTATTACGTATCATTGTGCGATGTAATTTCGCTTCTTCTTTTGTAAATGGATTTGCATATACACCTGAAGCAAATCTACCTGCAAGTTCCAAACCTTTTTCACCACCACCTGCTTGGAATATCGGTGGTTGACCTTGTGATGACGCAGGTATGGGTAGTGGTCCTCTTGTTTGATAATACTTACCGTTATAATTAGCGAGGTTTACTTTATTCATATCTGCAAACTGTCCAGTTGATTGATTAATAACATATGCATCTTTACCAAAGCTGCCCCATAAAGACTGTACTGCTTCAATATGTTCACGCGCCATTTCATACCTTGTATTGCGGTCAGGCAAACGTTTACCAAAATTCATTGCTGTCTGACCATTTGAAGTTGTTACTGCATTCCATCCAACACGCCCATTACTTACAATATCTAATGTTTTTAACTGACGAGCAAGATTGTAAGGTTCTGTAAATGTAGTTGAAAAGGTAGAAACAAGTCCAATGTTTTTAGTCTCCCTTGCAACAGCAGTTAATGCAATTAATGGATCCATTGAATGCATTGGTGAATTGATACTAATATCATTTTGCAAAGATGGAGTATCTGCAATAAATAAAGTATGAATTTTACCCCGTTCAGCAATTTTTGCTTTTTCAACATAATTATCCATATTTGTATAAGCATCCGCTACAGCTCCTGGCATGCGCCAAGTCTTAAATTCTCCACCATAGCCAGACACCATTTGAAGTGCTAACTTCATTTTTCCATCTCTTTTATTAATCGTCATTTCTACGCTCCTTTTATATTTGAGTTATAGTAGTATAAATTATATACTTATTAATATATTTTAAAAGACGGCAATAAAATAGTTCTTAGTACTATTTTTTGTACGTATGCATAAGGATGGGATTCTATGGCTAAAATTTGTAAATATGGATTTGATGATTCAATTATAAAAAATGAAAGAGATTTATACGGCATAGGATTTACTCAAAATTTATTAGCAGGACGCTGGAAATATTTTATATTGTGGTTTTTAAAAGAAGAGCCTAAACGATATAGTGATATTAAACGGTTTTTATCAGGTATATCTCAAGGTTCATTAACAAAACAATTAAAAGAACTAGAAGCTGATGGTCTTATTAATCGTAATGTATATCCAGAAGTCCCACCAAAAGTAGAGTACTCCTTAACAGACATGGGTGAAGAAATATTACCAATTCTAAAAATGATGGAAGTGTTCGGTAAAAAACACGGTAAACAAATAGATGAAGTGCTTTAATTCTTATTTATATAAAAAATGCCTCGACACTATTTTCCTAACTAGTGTCGAGGTATTTATTATTTCTTCAATAATTCAATGATTAAATCGTTAATTTCATGTTTTTTCTCTACGAATAATGCGTGTCCTACATCTGATACACGTGTTAGTTGATAATTAGGCATTGTTTTTTCTAGTACTTCAGAAAATTCGATTGGGCATGCCGCGTCGTCTGTGCCGTGTATTCCGTATACTGGTAAGTCTATATTCTTCACGTCTTCTCTAAGGTCTTCATCACGAAGGGACTCTAATAATTTAACTGTACCTATTAATGATGATGTTAGCGTTAATTGAGTGAAATAGTTTTTGTATTCATCTGATACGTTTGTGTTAGAACTGAAGAATGTGTCTCCAAATTCTGTAATTGCTTTTGGTTGATCGTCAGAAATAGACTTCATTAAATCTGTAACATCGTCTACTTCCATACCGTAAGGGTAGCCTTCTCTCTGTGTAAAGCTAGGTCCTGCTGGTCCAAGTAGTATCATTTTTTCTAAATCTGGATTGTTATGCTTAGCTGCATATTTTAGTGCTAACGCACCACCTACTGAGAATCCAACAACGACATAATTTTTAAGATTTAATTCATCGACTACTTTTTGAACGTCATCTACAATTGTGTCGTAATCATAACCAGAAGCAGTCGTATCTGATAATCCGAAACCACGATGATCAATACCTATATAACGGTAGCCATTATTTACAACATGTTGTGCTTGATATTCAAACATTTTATTATTAGCCGGCCATCCGTGAAGAAATACAATCGGCTGACCTTCACCAAAGTCTTCTACATTAAGATATGCATTTTCTTCTATTTGAATTCTATGTGTCATATTTATCTACTCCTTTGTTTAGTACTTTCCTTTTTGCTTTCTTCTTTAAACATTAGGTCAGATTAACTCAACAACTCTTTAACAGCAGCACCTACTAAATTAGCAGATTTTGGATTTTGTCCAGTTACTATTTGACCATCAATGACTACTTTAGGACGAAATGGTATATGAGATTTTTCATAACGTGCACCTTGTATTTTCAATTCGTCTTCAAGCTTAAATGGGACAATCTTCATCTTATTGGCCAAAAATTCTTCTAAGTTTGAGAACCCTGTAATTTTCTTTTGATCAATTAAAAACCTTCCTTTTTCATTTTTCACATTTAATAGACCTGCAATACCATGACAAACTGCGGAAACAACGCCGCCTTTATTATAAATCTCATTTATAGCTTTTTTAGCGTCTTCATTGTCAGGAAAGTCATACATTACACCGTGTCCACCTGTGAAATAAATTGCATCATATTGTGCAGCATTTGCTTCGCTAATAGGTTGTGAATATTTTAATTTATTCATAAAATCTTTATTTTGATAGTAGGCTTTTGTCGTCTTATCCAACATTACTTTTCCTAAACTCATTGGATCAAGTGGTGTATTTCCTCCTGTAATGTTGAAAAAGTCTACTTGATAATCATCACTCTTAAAATGTTCATAAAAATGAACAAGTTCACCTAGCCATAAACCTGTTGGCACTTGAGTTCCTTCAAAAACATCCGAACTTGTATTTACAATCATAATTCTTTTCATGATATGTCCGCCTTTCTTATTTGCTGTCATCCATTTTTACAATAATTTTACCTTTTGCCCTTCCTCTATTTGAATATTCTAGGGCTGCTTCTGTATCTTTAAAGTCATAAATTTTATCAATGATTGGTTTAATTTTATCTTGTTCGATTAAATCTTTAATAATCGTTAATTGTTCACCGCTCGGCTTCATAAACAGAAATTCATAATTTGCATGATATTTTTTAGCTTTTCTTGTATATTTTGAAGAAGCTAACTTAAATAACACTTGTTTAGCGGCACCTAAATTCATGCTTTTCGCAACTTTAGCTGTTGGCATACCTGATATAGATGTAACTGTACCGCCTTCTTTTAACACTTCAAAAGAATGTTCTAAATTTTCTCCTCCTAAAGTATCGAAAACACCGTTATATCCTGATAAGACATCCCAAAATTTTTCTTCTCTATAATTAATAACTTTATCTGCCCCTAGTGAACTGACAAGGTCATACCCTCGAGAACTCGCTGTTGTAGCAACATATAAGCCCATCGCTTTAGCCAATTGTATAGCGAATGTTCCAACTCCACCTGAACCAGCTTGAATTAATACTTTATCACCTTGTTTAAGTTGCATAACATCATTGAGTGCTTGATATGCCGTTAACCCCACTAACGGTATACTTGCCGCTTCTTCAAAAGTTAAATTACTTGGTTTTAAAGCAATATCATTCTCATCGACAGCTATATATTCTGCAAATGTCCCTATCTTATTTTTTCTAGGACGGGCATACACTTCATCCCCGACTTTAAAACCTTTAACCTTACTACCAACTTCAGTAATCACACCTGAAAAATCATTACCAAGAATAAGAGGAAAGTCATATTTCAATAAAGGACGTAAGCCTCCCTCTTTAATTTTATAATCTATAGGATTAATACTAGCTGCTTTAATTTCCACACGTACTTCAGTAGGACTCATACTCGGTATTGGCATGCGTTCTAATGATACTGGTCCATCACCATATTTATGAATTACCATCGCATTCATATCCGTTATCATATAATTCTTTCCCTTCTTTTTTAACGTTCATTTTATCTTCTATACATATTACCTATTACACGCTTGGCTAAACTTTCGAAGACAGTCAAAAAGGCACACCATTATGCGTATTAGCTAATGGTATGCCTTGATTTAAATCGTATATTTGTATTTTAATGTATTAAAATATTTCCTTTGGAAATAAAGCTCATTATTAGATATTATAGAAACAAAAGCTATACCTCATAATTAATTTTGAAAGATAATTCAGTAAACTAAAGTTAATTTTATACGCTTTATACTTTGGAGGTAACATTATGTTAAATTTTCTTTTTATAGTTCTTCTAGTCTTTCTTACGTATACTTTCTTCCATTATTTATATATAAAAATTTCTAAATCGTTAAAGGCTAAAGAAAGAACAAAAAACAACTTTGTGGTCAAAAATATTTTGCTTTCTTCTAAACACAATATTGATTCCTTTGACGTAATAGTTGTTTTGACGATTTCTTATTTCATTTATTATATATAATATATTATTCACTTGTTACACATCACCCTAATATTTCACTTTTCGTAAACTGAAAAATTTCATTGTTTAGCATTAAATCGTTATTTTCATCACGCTTTAGTTTTATATTTTTATATTGTTCTAATAAAGTGGCAATGACGCCATCGTGTGTGATAATCACATTATTCTCATCATCTTTTATATATTTTTTTATAAAATGTTGAAATTCTTTAATAAATGATTGGTGTTTTAAATCATTAGGGTGTTTATTATTTAATAAGTTAATAGTAGATATGTTTTTGTCGTTATAATTTGAGCATATCTGATCACATATATTCATTTTTCCTTTTCTATGTGGGTACACTCTTGGACCTAAAATATCTACGACCTTGATTTTATTGTTATGACTTAATAACATAGCAGTTTCAATTGTTCTAACTGTTGGACTTACCCAAAATTGAGAGTCTTGGTCAATATATTCACTTATGTTTTTTGTATCTCTTCTACCTTTATCAGTCAATTTTGGGTCTTTTAAATTAAAGCTTTCCGGCTCATTCATGTTATGTTCAGCTTGAGCATGTCTCATAATCTTTATCATCTCGACTCATCCCCTTTAATCAACTTATATTATTTTACCCCTCATTATACATTTCCATGGAAATATTTTTTAATATACTGCCGAAATAAAAAAGCTGCTATCCATCAATTCTTCTAAATTTATTAGAAAAATGAAGGAATGCAGCTCAATAATTATTGATTATTAATGTTTAAAATATATTGGTTAATTTCTGATTTAATCACTTCTAAATGATCAGACTCATTGTCTATTGTTGTTAAATTTAAAGCATGATTTTCTAATTCTTTAAATGATACTTCGCCTTCGACAATTTGCTTACCGATACCACTTGCAAATGATGAATATTTCTTCTCTACAATTTTTTCAAAGAATTCATCTTCAATCATTTTAGATGCAACTCTTAGACCCAATGCAAAAGCATCCATACCCGCAATATGAGTAAGTACTAAGTCTTCTTGTTTGAATGAAGTTCTTCTTGGTTTAGCATCGAAGTTTAACCCACCTGGAGCTAGTCCACCATTTTTTAAAATTTCATACATTGCTAAAGTTGTATCGTAAAAATCTGTTGGGAACTCATCTGTATCCCAACCTAGTTGAGGATGACCTTGGTTTGCATCCACTGATCCTAACATTTGATTATCTCTAGCGTAACGTAATTCGTGTTGGAATGAGTGACCAGCTAATGTTGCGTGGTTTGCCTCAATATTAAATTTGAAATGCTTATCTAAATCATATTTTTGTAGAAACGCATGAGAAGTTGCTACATCTGTATCGTATTGATGTGTAGTTGGTTCTTTAGGCTTTGGTTCAATTAAAAATTGACCTTTATAACCAATTTCTTCTGCGTAAGCGATAGCCATTTTAAAGAATTTAGCTAAATTATCTAACTCTAACTTCATATCTGTGTTTAACAGGCTTTCATACCCTTCTCTTCCACCCCAGAAGACAAAGTTTTCTGAACCTAATGTTTTAGCAATTTCTAAAGATTTTTTCACTTTTGCAGCTGCATAAGCAAATACATCTGCGTTAGAAGATGTTGCAGCTCCGTGCACAAAACGTTCATGAGTGAAGTTATTTGTAGTATTCCAAAGTAATTTCTTACCTGTTTCATTCATTTTCTTTTTAATTAATTCTACAATTTCATCTAAATTTTTATTAGATTCTTCTAATGTATTTCCTTCAGGAGCAATATCAACGTCATGGAAACAAAAATATTCAATTCCTGTTTTATCCATAAATTCAAAAATAGCATCAACTCGTGCTTTAGCTTTTTCCATTTCATCTAATGAATCCCAATCACGTAATGCAGTACCTACACCAAAAGGATCAGATAGATCTTCAGTGAATGTATGCCAATAAGCTACACTAAAGCGTAAATGTTCAGCCATTGTTTTACCATTAATTTTTTCATCAGCATTATAATATTTAAAACTAAATGGATTTTTTGATTTAGGACCTTCATATTTCACTTTTTCAACATTAAAGTAAGACATTCTTAACTCCTCCTTGAATTGTGGTTTAGTTAGTTTGTTTATTAAACTAACTAACTAACATTGAGTTAAATATAACACCTTAATTAATTTTTGTAAACGGTTTCTTTAAGTAAAATAAAAACAGGCTGTGACATAAATGAATGTCTCAGCCTTCTCTAAATTAAAAGTTAAGTTTAATGTTTTCTATATCTAATATTTTCTGGGTAATAGCGAGTGTAGCTCCAAATAAAGTTGCGAATTTAACATTTGAAGTTAAACTAATTTCTATTTCTTTTTGTGTATATTGGTTAAAAGTCGTTTTAATATTATCTAAGAGATCGGTTATTTCGTTTATTAATGGACAATTAATATAAATCACTTTTGGATTAAGCTGCATATTTAAGTTGTACATCAAAATTGCAATCCTTATTGAAAATTGTTGTATCTCTTCCAGTACAATTTCATTTCGTTCATAATACATCTTCTTAAGCTCTGATAATGTATTTTGTGTATTTAACCTTTTATTAATCTTATTAACTAGTGCATCTTGAGAACATAAATCTTCAATTTTGTGATATGTTCTCTCGTTATCTTCAATAGATGATACGAGTGTCTTTCCTATTTCTCCCGCTTCACCATTTACACCTCTATATAATTTCTGGTCGATAATTAAACCTGCACCGATACCTTTATGTATGCTAAGTGTAATTAAATTATTGATTTCTAAACTATTATTAACATTACATTCATAAATAGCAGAGAAATTGGCTTCATTTTCTACGATAACAGGCACGTCTGCGATTTCCTTAATACTCTCAATCATAGAAACTTTTTCTAATTCGTGAAACGGTAGATGTATAATTTCTTGTTCATTATTAACTATTCCATGGACAGAAATGGCGATACCTAGTAAACCAAAATGTGTTCCAAAGTTTTCATCAGCATTAATATGATATTTTAACAATTCCAACACATGCGTTATTTTTTGATTAGCCAATGGTATAGATTCATACTTTAATAATTCTCCATTGAAGTAGCTATAGATTATTTCAATAGAATGGTATGCAATATCCAAAGAAATGACATAACCAAAATTTTTATTGATCTCTAATATTATTGGTTTACGCCCACCGCTTTTAGTACTCTTACCTTGCCCTACTTCATTAACAAGCTTTTTCTCTTTTAATTTATTTAGAATACTTGAAATGGTGGCTTTATTAATCCCAAGATTTTTAGATATTTGTATTCTTGAGATTAGTTCATTATTAAATATTTGTTGTAAAACTAACTTTTGATTTGAATCTAAATTTGTTACATCTAATTTCTCCAAACTAACACCACCTCAATAAAAACAATTTAAACTAATTAAAACGTTCACTATTTAATTGCACAGATTTGGTTTAACTATAGCATAAAATATATCTGCAAACATCAAATGTCTATGTATAGATTATTTATAGAAACTTTTAAAAGAGAAATAAATAGTAATATTTTAATAACCTTCTAATCCTTGATTTAAACACACTTGTTAAAGATTGAAATATTATAATAATAAATAATACATAAGAAAGCGTTTACAAAAAATATGTTCAGTGGTAATATTTCACTTAAGTTAGTTTGTTTTAAAAACTAACCAACTTATTTGGTTTTTAAACAGGGGGGATATTATTTATGAATGAAACTGTAGAAGCTCAATCTAGTGAACAGATTTTACAATCTAATAATAATGAGAAATTGCATATGCCTGAAAAAAATCGTTTTCGGTATTGGTGACTTTGGCGCTAACTATAGTTGGACCTTCATCGCATCATTTATCACTATATACATGACAGATGTAGTTGGCATTGCAGGCTCAGTTATTGGAACGATTATACTTTTTTGTCGTTTTGCAGATGGGTTTTCTGATTTATTTATGGGAAGCATTATCGATAATACGAATACTAAGATGGGTAAAGCGAAACCTTGGGTCTTTTGGACAGCACCAATTCTAGGGGTATTAACTTTTATGTTGTTCAACGTTCCAGATTTCTTTGGTAATACAGGTAAAATCGCATATATTTTCATTGTTTATTTCTTAATATCAGTTATTTTTTACACTGCTAACAATGTTGCATACTCATCTCTTATCTCATTTATGTCTAAAGACGAAAAAGACAGAGTTTCATTAGGCAGTATTCGTTTTATTTTTTCAAATATTAGTGTACTTTGTATTACAACTTTCACTACATTTTTAGTAACAAGCTTTGGTGAAAACCAGCAAGGTTGGACTTATACAGCATTAATTTATGGATTTTTATGTGCAGTACCTTTAATGATTACAGGGTATTTTGTTAAAGAAAGAAACGTAGCTAAAAAACAGTATACAAGCAACGGTAAGGCAAAACGTATTCCATTTACCTTAATACTTAAATCATTACTAACTGAAAAATATTTTATTATAACAATTATTCTTTATCTATTATGGTATTTACGTCAAACTGATAATGGTATGAGAGTTTACTATGCTACCTACATTTTTGATAATGCCAATGTCATGGCAATTCTTAGCGTAGCGACATTGCTACCTACAATTTTAGGACTGTTAATCGCACCTAAATTTGCAGAAATAGTTGGTATTAAAAATAGTATTATAATTGGGTTAGTTATTTCTATAATTTCGTACATTGTTATGGCATTATTCTCAGAAAACTTACCATTCCTCATTGTAGGTTTAGTTATAAATGGTATAGGTCTTGTACCATTTACTGCAGCATTAAGTGGAATCGTTGCAGATGTTGGTGATATTATTTATTGGAAGACTGGCGTACCCGTACAAGGTTCCATTTTTAGTTTGGCTAGCGCAGGCATGAAAATCGGTTCTGGATTACAATCCGCTATCGTGGGCTGGTCACTATCTATTGGAGGCTATGTCGCAGGAGCATCTGTACAATCAGAAAGTACTATATTTGCAATTAAATCTATGCAAATATACTTTCCATTATTAACAGTAGTACTCATTTGTGTCATTACTTTCTTCTTAAATTATGAAAAGTTTATTACACAAATTAAACAACAAATTCGTTCAAATAATGTTGGCGAAATGAGATCAAAACAAATATATAAATAAAAGGAGTATTTCAAATGACTAATTTAATACATGTAGCTAAAAACGGTTCAGATTATGGGTTAGGAACTGAAACATCACCCTTCTTAACTATTGATAAAGCCGCTTCAGTAGCGTTACCAGGAGATTCAGTAATCGTACATGAAGGCATCTATAGAGAACAAATCACTCATATTAATAGTGGCTTAAGCGAAGCTAGAAGAATTACTTTTAAAGCTGCAGATAATGAGAAAGTAGTAATTAAAGGTTCTGAAGAAATAAAAAACTGGGAACATGTAGAACAAAATATATGGAAAGTGGATATTGATAATCAATTTTTCAATCATTTCAATCCATTCGATACCAAACTATTTGGTGATTGGTTAGTTGTTGATAATAATAAAACATTAGGACAAGTTTATATAAACGGGCAAGCATTATTTGAAGTGAATGATTTTGATTCTCTGAAAAATCCACAGCCTATACATGAAACATTAGACCATTGGACTAATAAACAAGTCTCTTTTGATTATACAGATGAATCAGTATATGTATGGCATGCAGATGTTCAAGAAGACCATACTACTATTTATGCTAATTTCCAAGATTATGATCCAAATAATGAAACAATCGAAATTAATGTGAGAGAAAATGTTTTTGCTCCCGTTAAAACACATACAAATTATATAACTATTCAAAATTTCGAAATTGCACATGGTGCAACACAATGGTCACCTCCTACAGCTAAACAAACTGGAATAATTGATACAAATTGGAGCAAAAATTGGATTATAGAAAATAATCTTATTCATGATTCTATGTGTAGTGCAGTAGCAATTGGTAAAGAAATATCAACTGGTGATAACTTTACTACTTATAGAAAAGATAAACCAGGATACCAATACCAAATTGAAACTGTTTTTAAAGCAGTTAATAGTGACTGGAATAAAGAAACGATTGGTTCTCACATCATTAGAAATAATACTATTCATGATTGTGGACAAAACGCAGTTGTCGGTCATTTAGGATGTGCTTTTAGTCATGTATATAGTAACCACATTTATAATATTGGAAATAGAAGAGAATTCTTCGGTCATGAAATTGCAGGCATAAAATTACATGCAGCATTAGATACACAAGTTTATGATAACTACGTTCATAATTGCTCTTTAGGTATGTGGTTTGATTGGCAAACTCAAGGCACAAGAATCAGTAAAAATATTTTCGCCAATAATACAAGAGACCTATTTGTTGAAGTAACTAGTGGACCTTATATTGTAGATAATAATATTTTAACAGCAGACTATGCACTGGATAACCATGCACAAGGTGGCGCATATATTAACAACATTATTAACGGTGAAATCGTACATCGATTAATGTTAGATAGATCAACACCTTACCATGTACCACATAGTACTTTAGTAGCTGGATTTGCACCTGTTTATGGTGGAGATGACCGATTTTATAATAATATATTTGTTGGTAAACCAGGTGTATCTAACATTGGCACGCATATATTTAATGAATACACAACTTCATTAGAAGAATATAAAGACTTAGTATCCAAAGAAGAAGGAGATCACGAAGCCTTCCATAAAATAAAACAACCAGTGTTCATCAACCATAACGCATATTTAAACAATGCCGAACACTTCAATAGAGAAGAAAGCTTCATTGAAGATAATTCATTCAATCCAAAGATTTCAATAACTGAAGATGAAAATGAAGTTTACTTAAATGTAACATTGCCAGATTCATTATTAGAATTCAAAGGAGATGTACACTCTACCACTTCACTACCTAAAGTAAGATTAGTCGACGCAGACTTTGAAAGACCAGATGGAAACGAAGTTGTTATTGATTCAGATTTAATCCATGATACTAGAAACGAATTTGCCGTGTTAGGTCCAATCCAAAATTTAAAACCAGGTGAAAACCGTATATCAATATGGAAAAAAGCTTAATTTAAAATTTCCGTATGTTATGAAAGGTATGTCCTGGGAAATAAAAAAGTGCGTTTTCTACATCAGAGAAAACGCGCTTTTTTTATGTTTTATTAACGAGTTTCACCTTCCTCCTTCGAAGGTAAATAAATCCAACATATGAATAACAGTACAAGTATTATAACTGGTATTAGAAAGCCTATTTGATAAGCTAATACGGCGTTATTTGGTGATACGAAGGTGCTTCTTGTCATCGTAGCAACTACTGTAGCTATAATTGCTGATCCAAAACTTGCTCCAATATTTTCAACAATATTTATTGTGATACCAGCTTGTGGTAATTGTGAGTCTTTAAGTCCAACATACGTGTTTGTAGTAAATGGCAATAGTATACCTCCAACACTTACACCTCTCATAAATAGGATAATACTCATAGTTAGTATAGTCGTTTGACTTGTTACAAATACTAATGGTATTGATGCGAGTAGAGATACTATTAAACAGATCAAAATAACTTTTTTTGCGCCATATTGATCTGTTAATTTTCCTATCATAGGTCTTGCGATTAACATACCTATACCTTGTGGCATTAATGCAGTGGCCGCTTCTATCGTATTAAAATTCTTAAATTGCTGAAAAAATAAAGGCAATATAATCATTGGACCCATGATTGCAATATTTGCTAAGAATAATCCACTACTAGACGTTGCAAAATTTCTATATTTAAATAGATTTGTCGGTAATACTGTTTGATAATTCTTCATTCGATTGTAAATAAGATAGTTGATTATAAACAGTCCGCCTACGACTAACGAAATAATGGTTTCTTTATTTATAAACGTAGTATTTTCAGTTGCTTTAGTAATACCGTATATGATTGTAAAGCTTATTAAAGATAAGTTTGAAATACCAAACCAATCTAATTTTTTCTCTTTGTTAAATGGCATAAATGAAGGTAATTTCTTAATCATAAGCGGAAC
The DNA here is from genome assembly GCF_022386845.1 of Mammaliicoccus sp. C-M13. Classification (NCBI taxonomy): domain Bacteria; kingdom Bacillati; phylum Bacillota; class Bacilli; order Caryophanales; family Staphylococcaceae; genus Mammaliicoccus; species Mammaliicoccus sp. C-M13. The sequence goes on from NZ_JAJNHQ010000007.1 coordinate 17,086, forward strand.
TATGAGTACTGTAACAAAAATATTAATATAAAATATCCATTTCCATGAAGAGAAATGAATAATAAATCCTCCAATAACTGGTCCAAGTATCGGTCCTAAAATCATAGGTATACTCACGATGGCCATAACACGTCCTAATTTATCGTGACCGGCTGTTTTTACTAGTAGCGTTGACATGAGTGTTGATATAATACCTGCACTAAACCCTTGTAATACTCTAAATAAGATAAATAAAGATATGCTTTCACTCAATCCTGTTAAGACTGATATTACTCCAAATAATGCTACTGAAGAAATATATACTATCTTGCTATTAAATTGATCCATAAGCCAACCTGAAAATGGGACTGCAATTGCCATAGCTAAAATATAGCCCGTAACTCCCCACTGAATCATATTCAATGAAACATCAAAATATTGCGTTAAGTCATCAATTGCTATATTAATCATTGTTGAATCTAACATAGGAGCAATAGCGCCTAAAGCTATAGCCCATGCAGCCAACATAGTACTTTTTGGAATTTTATCTAATTGTTTTGCTGACATTATTATTTACCTCTCTTTTTGTTTCCTAAGAAACATTATATAAACTTATTGTTTCCTATTCAACAAAAATATTTCAATAAAATAGGGATAAGCATCACATATGCCTATCCCAAATATACTTTTTACTTTTCTTTTTTTATTTCTTGATCTAAAAAATCGCTGTATTTTTCAAAAAAGTTATTTAATACTTTAAATTCTTCATCTGATATATTATCGAAAAACGGTTTATCTCTATCAAGAAAAACTTGATGTAATTTTAAATGACGTTGATAAACACGTTCACCTTCTTCAATTAAACGAAAATAGATCTCTTTTTTATTTTCTGATTTTCTATAACTTTCAATAGCATTTTTCTTAATTAACTTTTTAGTTAATTTGCTAATAGCACCACGCGTCATAAACATTTCATCAGATATCTTTTTCACGTTAGGGTCTTGAATGTTTTTAATAGCCTCTATACAATGCACTTCTGACGGTGTGTATCCTTCTAATTCTTTTTCCATTTTTGGCTTATTGAGCCATATTATTCTATCTTGTACACGTCGCATTAGATAATTTAATTCTTTTACTTTATTCATAATATAAACTCCTTATATTATCACCAAAATAAGATTAGTACCGTACGCAATAATCCCTTATTATATAGTTTATCACTTACAATAGGAATTCTTAAATTATTATTCGTGGATGCTCTATGCAATTATTTTATCATGCAGCATAATTATTAGAATTGGTTAAGAAATTAAAGAAACTCTCTAATATTTAGAGAGTTTCTTTAATTTTACACTATTGTTTCAGCTTGTTTAGTTTCTTTTAATAAATTATGACCGTTATCAGCGTCAAAGAAATGACACTTGTTCATATCAAATGCTAGTTCAACTTGTTCTCCTGCACTCAAATCGTTTCTTGCGTCTATTTGAGCAATCAAATTTTCTTGATTCAGTTGGAAATGAATCATAATGTCTGAACCTAACAACTCAGCTACCTCAACTTTTGTTGTGAATCGATTATTCTGATTTGCTTTAATAAAAATAGGTTCATCCCTTATGTCTTCAGGACGCATCCCAATTTTAATATTTTTATTAATGTATCCTAAATCTTTTAATTTTTCTAATTGATTTCCAGTGAATTGAAATAGTTGTTCACCTATTTGCAACCCATCACTCGTTACTTTTGCATTTAGGATGTTCATTGCAGGTGACCCTATAAATTGTGCTACAAATAAATTACTAGGAGAATTATATACTTCTCTAGGTGTTCCAATTTGCATAATATCACCTTCGTTTAGAACTACAATTCTTGAAGCCATAGTTAATGCTTCCGTTTGATCATGAGTCACATAAATTGTAGTTGTATTTAAACGTTCATGTAACTTCATTATTTCCGCTCTCATCTGAACACGTAATTTAGCATCTAAGTTAGATAGTGGCTCATCCATCAAAAATACATTTGCGTCTCTTACAATTGCACGACCAAGTGCTACCCTTTGTCTTTGACCACCAGATAAGGCTTTTGGTTTTCTATCTAGGAATTCTGTTAAACCTAAAATTTCTGAAGCTTCTTTTACGCGAGTATCAATTTCTTTCTTATTTATTTTTCTCAATTTTAAGCCAAATGCAATATTATCATAAACTGTCATATGAGGGTATAATGCATAATTTTGAAATACCATTGCAATATCTCTATTTTTCGGTTCAACATCATTCATGCGTTTACCATCTATCGTAAAATTGCCTTCTGAAATAGTTTCTAACCCAGCAATCATCCTTAACGTGGTAGACTTCCCGCACCCTGAAGGACCAACGAACACAATAAATTCTTTATCTTTAATCGAAATATTAAAATCTTTTACGACTGTTGTATTACCATCATAAGTCTTTTTTACATGTTCTAATTTGATTTCAGACATTATATTTCGCGCTCCTTTCAATTTTTCAATATATTAACCCAAACAAGCCTTTGATATTACTTTATTTAAATTTGTAAACTATTTTTTCAACATTAAATGGTTCACCTTGATAATTCCAACCAACTTTATGCGCTTCGCCTTTAAAGAAAAGAACAAATTGTTTTTCTTTAAACGGACTAATCAAGTAATCATTATTTTTAGACTCTCCTAAACTTACATCATCTTGCTTATTATAATCTTGGTTAGCTATGAATCCGCTACTCTCTATCATCCCAAAATATTCTTTACCTTTAACTATAATATGAAGATCTATGTGTTTTTGATGTTGCTCAAAAGGTTTATTATATTCTGTTTTATACTTAATAAAATTTTTTACGATTTCACCTTGTGGTTCTCCATTTAAATTTCCCTTTATATCCTCAATGATTTCTTTTGGAATTATATTTTTATATAAATGAATGTTTTTTAGTTCATCGATTATCATTATTCACTACCTCTTCTATTTTTACTTTCTTATTTTCTTCTTTGGATTTTGTTAGTGCATCTGCAGTCGCAATGGATGACATTGCTGCTGTTCCATCAACGAGTGGTTTGAACTCTTCTGAAGCTTCCATACCATTTAATAACTCATGTAAATAGTTCATTTCTCTTTGCATAATTCCTTGTAACCACAAAGGTGGTTTTTTTTCAGGATTACCATACATTATGGCCCCGTCATCTTTACTGCCCTTATATATGTTTGTTCTATCTTCATCTTCTTCTTTATTACGATGTAATAAAAATTGCTTATCTTCATTATTTTTTCTTAATACAACTTTCACATCTTGTAAATCTATTAGTATAGCCCCTTCTGTACCTTGAATTTTGACAAAATGATCTGACCATCTAAAAGCAGAACCATATTGAAGCGTTGCATATTTATTTTCTTTAAATTCTAATGTAATTAATAACATATCATCTTCATCACCAAATTTTTCACCATTATGAGCAACATTGCCACCAACCATTGTAGCTTGAACTGCTGGTCCCATAATAAATTGAATGAAATCTAATTCGTGTATATGATGATAGAGGTGTCCCCCTGATATATTTCTTTTCTTTTTCCAGCTGACTTCTTCTTGTCGTTCTTCCCAACCATTACGTTCAGCATGACAGAATAAAACTTCACCTATTTCCCCACGGTTTATAATTTGTTTTACTTCTCTTACACCATCCATAAAGTTCATTACATGTCCTGCCATAAAAAATACGTTATTTTTCTTGGCTTCTTCAATCATCTCATAGCAATCTTTATAATTAAGTGCTATCGGCTTCTCGCAAAATATATGTTTTTTATGCTTGGCAGCTAAAATTGCAGATTCTTTATGATAAGCATTTGGTGATGCTATTATAACCACATCAATGTCTGACCTTCTACAAATTTTTTCCAAATCGATATCGAATTCACAATTTATTTCTTCGGCTAAACTTTTACTATTTTTTTTATCCACATCATAAACAGAAACCACTTTAGCGTTGTCTAATTTTGTTATTATTCTAGCTAGTTCTTTTCCAAAGTATCCTGCACCTATAACACCATAATTAATTTGTTTCATAAAATTTTCCTTTCTATTTAACTGAGCCTTCTGAAAGCCCAGCAGCAATTTTTTTCTGTATAAACATAAAGAATATTATTGATGGTAGGACAATAATTACTGAAGCTGCTAACATTTGTCCCCAATCCAATATTTCTGATCCATTTAAAGAATATAATGCAATTGAAATAGGCATTTTATTTGTACTATTAATAAGTAACAATGCAAACAAGAATTCATTCCATGTATTGATAAAGGTATACACTGCTGTCGCAACTATACCAGGCATAACAATTGGAAGAACTATTTTACTAAAGATCACAAATCTACCAGCCCCATCTATCTTTGCCGCTTCTTCAATTTCAAATGGTACGGTACTAAAAAATCCTATTAACATCCATACTGCATAAGGTATTGAAAAAGATAAATATGTTATTACTAGTCCAGTCCATGTATTCATTAATCCCATTTGCACAATCACGATTGTATAAGGAATTGCTAACAATATAGGAGGAAACATATAAGTCGCAATTAGAATTTTAGTCATTAACTTTCCGAATCTTGGAAAGAACCTCACAATTCCATATGCTCCTAATGCAGAGACGACAATAGTAATTAACGTGGCTGCTAGTGAAACAATTAAACTATTTCTTATGTTTTTAACAAAACCTAAATCAAATAAAACTTGTTTGTAATATTCAATAGTGAAATCCTTAGGTATTAGAGTTAAAGGATTATTCGATAACTCTGTTGATGACTTAAATGAAGATAGTAAAATCCAAAGAAATGGAAAAACAGCAATAATTGTTAAAATAATCATTATTGTATATAGTCCTACGTTAACTAAATGTTTTTTCTTCATAATTATCTATCCTCACTTTCCCATTTATCTAACACTTTGAAATAAAAGAAACTTACTGAAATCAAGAATATTAAAAGTAATATTGTAATAGATGATGCAGTACCTAATTGCATCAAGCCCCAACCAGTTTTATAAGCATATATAGGTAAGGTTGTCGTTGCACCACTTGGGCCTCCACCAGTTATTAAGAATAGTAATTCAAAGTTATTAAAGACCCATATTGTTCTTAATACAATTAATAATCCAATGACACTTCGAATATGTCTTAAAGTAATATTCGTAAATGATTGCCACGCGTTAGCACCATCCATAACAGCAGCTTCGTATTGTTCATTTGGAATTGTTTTTAATGCTGAAAGAATGTTAACCATAAACAACGGAGCGCCAAACCAAATATTTATAAACACGACTGTTCCAAATACAAGTGTGTTGTTAGATAAGAAATCTACATTTGCACTTGTTATTCCAATCGTTGTTAATAAATTTGGTATAACACCTGAAACATCATTTAATAACCATTTCCATGAAAAGCCAATAACAATAGTAGGAAATGCCCAAGGTATGATGAGTAAAACTCTAAATAACCCAGAGAATTTTGGTAGTTTATTGAGCGTTAATGCAGCAATAAATCCAACTACTACTTGTCCCATTATTGACAAGACTGTCCATTTTACTGAAATCCATAATGCTTCATAAAATTCTTTTGAACTTAGTACAAATTTAAAGTTTTCAAATCCAACCATATCGTAATCCGACTTAATCAAGTTCTTAGATGTAAAACTAAAATATATACTTGAAAAAATAGGGTAGATTAGTAACAATACAACAATCAATAATGAAGGTAGAATAAATAACATACCTACTTTATCCATCTTTTTAAAATTTTCTTTTAATTGATACATTTTCTTCACCTACCTATTCATAATTTCAAACTGTCTATTCAACTTTTCCTCAGCTTTCTTTGCGGCATCTTCAGTACTAATATCCGTAGTAACGATTTCTTGGAACATTTCCTCAATAATATTTTGAGTAGTTAGTATACTTGCCTCTATATTCGGTCCATCTTCCATACCAATCGCTGTTCCTTGTGAAATTTGTTTTTCTATCATGTCAATTTCTGGTTTGAATCGTTTTATAGTTGGGTTTTCTTGATATTTCGGCTTATCAGAAATACCTTTTAGTACAGGTAACATACCTCCAGGTGTTGAAAGTAAGAAATCTACATAATCATCTTCACTATATAGTTCTTTTAAAAACGCCCTCGAGATATCTTTATGTTTACTCTGTTTCCATAAAACTATTGGTACATTTGTAGTTTCAATACCTTTGTCCTTATCAGAAGCCTTTTCTTTTGGTATTGGTGCAGCGCTTATTTTATTTAGTAAATCTCGTGAATTAGTTTCAACTCCTGATATTTGGAACCCACTATTAAAATCAAACGCTGTTTTCCCTTGATAGAATAAATTAGCTTGGTCAAGCACTTTAAAATTAAGAGATCCCTTAGGAGAGTTTTTATGATATCTACCAATCCAATAATTAATGCCATCTATTGCTACTTCATTTGTTAAGTCTGCTTTTCCATTTTCAACTAATTTTTCATGATGGGATCTAACATAAAAATTTAAAAATCTACTAGCCATCATGTCTCCTGTACCCATAGGAACAGAAACGCCAAATGTTCCTTTTTTCGAAACCTTATCTGTTACCCTTTTAAAGTCATCCCATGTTTCAGGTACTTCTTCATTTACTTCATTAAGTAAATCTTTTCTATACCACATAACTTGCGCATGTGAATATAAAGGTAAGGAGTAATGCTTTCCATCTTTTTCTCCTTCTTTCAATGGTCCATGATAAAATTTGTCTTCACCAATATCACTAACTACACTATCAACATCTGATAAGACATCTGCATCTATCATGAGTGAAACGTCATTTGGCATAGCTGTAGAAATGTCTGGTACTTGCCCCGCTTGGACCCCTGTTGTCCATTTTGTATGAAATTCTGGCCACGCAAAAGTTTCAATTTTTATATTCACCTTTGGATGTTTTTTCATAAAAGCTTTAGCTTTTTTCTCTATATATTCTTTCCTAGGTCCTTGTGTAAATGAATGCCAAAAAGTGATTTCACCCTCTAATTCATTTGATGTTTTATTAGAAGTCTCAGAATCATCTTTTTGACCACAAGAAGTTAAAATAAGTATAGAAGCTAGTAATAAATAAATAATTTTACTTTTCATGGACTCCCTCCTATGTAGTAAGCGCTTACAAAATAGTATATATAATTATCGATATGAAAAATAGCACATAAAACAACGAAAACTAGCATAAACCAATTATTATGCTAGTTTCTATAGTTTCTATACGCCCTTGGTGATAACCCATAGACATATTTAAATTGTCTAGTAAAATAATTTGCGTCTTCATAACCTACTTGAAGAGCAATTTCATTTATTTTCAAATTCGTATGTAATAACAATTCAGCTGCTGATGTCATCTTGTATTCATAAATATAAGTTCTAGGAGATTTACCTGTAAAACTTTTAAATAATAACCTAAACTGAGATTCACTCAAATCAACCATACTTGCTAATGTAGCAATATGATGCGCAGTACTTAAATTATTTTTTATATATTCTATAGTTTGAATAATTCTTCTATCATTATTATGGTTAGTTTCTAATTGAGGAACTACCTTTTGAGTTATAACTGTATCTTTCAAATGTGATTTTATTGTTCCAATTAAATAATATAATTGTCCTAAAAGCTTATAATTCTGCCCTACTTCATCTCTAATAAATAAATCATTCATGTTTACAAATAAATTACCACAAAGTTTTCTTATAGTGGCGTCATCAAAACGAATATGATTAGGAAGATCAATCATTAATAATTTTTGTAGTTCTCCATATTTATGTATATCTGCTCTAAATCTTAAACTAATAAATTCTATATTTGAGTCCATAGCCTCACTTACTAAAGTAGCATTTTGAGGTATACATAGAATATCGCCTTCTTGCACTCGATAGTTTTCACCATTTATCGTAAATTCACCAGAACCTTTAATAATATAACGAATGATTGAAAATAATACGCCACCATCATAATCGCTCCAACCTTGTAAAAACCTATATTTATTTATATATAAAAACTGTAGTGTGTATAAGTTTTCCAAAATCATCCCCCCCAAAATTAATATATTTTGTTATAAATAAGGAAATAAGCTATTCGTTAAAATTAATATAAACTTACCTTTTTCAGGAAACGCACAAAAAATGAAGCGTATATCTTTATATAGATAAAACGCTTTATCATATTATTTTCTTGAACTTCTTTATATCTACTTAGAGAATAAATTACTATTCAGCATACTCATTTTCAAACATTCTTAACTCTATTTTTATTGTTTCATAATCTCTTTGAGCATCTTGCCATGCTTTAGAATTACTACTGTCACTAAATTCTTCAATATTATCTAAAATCTCATCTCTATTATCTTTGAGTTTCTCTAGTTGTAATAAAATTTCTTCTTCATCATTATTTGTGACTTGGTTATTTAACTCATCTAAGGCGCTATCCCAGTTGTCCACCATATATTTAGCTTTAAATAAATACTCATCCTGTTCAGTATAGTCACTAGCACTGAAAGCTGTACTTAAAATTTTTCCTATTCCACCTGCATAATTTACAGCTTTTTGAGTAAACTTCTGTGATGCTTTACCATTGTCACTTACACTATTTTTCATATTATCTAATGAAGTTTGATCAATTTGAAATGTATTTTCAATCGATAAAACCTTGTTTCCCTGTATATTAATCAAAATAGTAAAAGTGTTATTAGGATTATCATCATAAACTAATTGAGTATCAGTTTCTACTGTGGGTTCGCCATGAAATTGTTTGAAGTCATCAACTGATACTCTTTCTGGTAAAACGTACACGCTTGATATTGTGTCATCTATACCATAATAAATACCTATATCTCCAAATTTTTCAACATCCCCAATATCCATATCAATACTATCTGTCGAATCTCCAAAATTTTGTTTCACTTCATATTTTGACATTCCAAGCTTAAATCCTTGATAACCACCAGTATTATCGGAATTCATAAATTTTTCACTGAACTGGTCTGATAGCACATTAATCTCTATTTGTGTATAACCTTGAGATTTATTATTACTTTGAGAAGTATCGCTAGAATCGTTTCCTAATAAAATATTTTTGTAAAAAAGATATCCTGTAAATAATAAGGCTAATATTAATATAATTATTATAACTACTGAGGAGATAACCATCCAAATTTTAGATTTTTTTTGTTTTTTTATATTTACTTTTTCATTGCCCTGTTGATTAACCACTTTTTTTATATGTTCACTATTTGTTTTTTCGTTTTTTCCAATTAATTTTGTACCACACTCATTACAAAATTGTTGATTTTGTTCTATTTTATTACCACAGTTTGGGCAATATTTCATTATTCTTTTTCTCCCTTCGTTTCGTACATAGCTGCTTGAAGGATATTTACTTGTCTCAATCCAGCTTTCATTAATATAAATACTAGCAACCAAACTACAAATATTAATAATAAATATTTAATAAAATAGTTTTCTCCTATTGAAAATGATGTATCCCAAATTCCATGTAAAATTACTGCTGACAAAAAGAAAAATAAAAATCTCTTGTCCATTATGCTATTAAATTCAAAATTTTTATCTCCTTTAGCTATGACAATAGCTGCACCTACAATAGCTGACCATACTAAATGCCCACCAATAGCACTCCAAGCTCTTAAAATTACCATTTCAATTATTGTCGCTTCAAAATTAGTCGAATAAGTTAATATATAACCGGCAGATTCAAAAACAGCAAAACCGGCGCCAATTGCTCCTCCAATTAGTAATCCGTTCAAAATTTTATTAGTTTTATATTTATTAACAAAATAAACAATAATAAGTGCTTTTCCTGTTTCTTCTACTAATCCGACTAACCCAGCATCAATTACAGTCATTGATCCATAAAAGTAATAGTCATCGCTAAATGTAATAAAACTATATAGAACAGTAGTACTTATAAGAGACAAGACTCCACCTATAAAAAACATCTTTAATACTTCAAATAGGCTTATATTTTTAAATGCGTTTGATTCATAAAAAAAGAATAATCCAGCTAAGGGAACAGTTAATGCTCCTATAAATATTAATCCAGGAATCGCTTTCTCATTTTCAAAAAAGCTTCCTAGAACCCATAAAGCTATAAATACCAAAGCAAATGCTAAAAATACTCTAGCAAAGACCCAGGGTTTCCCCCATTCTTCTGAAACTTCATCTAATGAAGGTGTAGTATTTTTAGTTCCAGCTATAAAGACTTCATCTGATTCATCTTTTGTATGTGGTTTAAAAACCTCTGAAAACATATCTCTTAAATTTAAATTTAAACTTTCTTCACTGCCAGCAAGTCTACCAATTGATTTTGTAGTACTATCAAATATATTTTTAGCTTCTGATTTTAAGTTGATATTGTCTGCTACTTTTTTTTCTTTATTACCTTCACTCCCAATAAAATTCTCTTCTTCATCAATATTAGAAAATACAGTTTTCTGACTATTATCATTTCCATTTAGGTTATGACCACATCCAGTACAAAATTTATCACCAACCTCTATACTTGTATTACACATTGGACAAGCATTCTCATTTTGAATAATATTTTCACTCTTTATAGAAGTTTCTTCTAAGTTAGTTCCACAATTTATACAAAATTTATCATTTTCCCCAACTGCAACACTACAATTCGCACATATCATATATTTTCCCTACCTTCTCCTCAAAATATTACTAATTATAATAATATTTTAATATGTAAAACAAAAAAACGCTATATTATTTTTTAAAACTAAAATTAAAATATACAAAATGTAATATTTAATCAAAACATTAATATACAATTTAAATAAAAGAACATAAAATTTTGTATGTATTTCAGAAATTATATTAAATCAAATAACAAGTACTATTCAAATTATGTTGGTCTAGTTAAAAATATTAATATATAAACCAAAAGATAAAAGAAGTGCTTATTAGCCTTGCACAACTATATAAAAATGCCACTAGTCTCAAATAAACTAGTAGCTTAAATTAACAACTTAATTATTTAATGAATTTTATTCAACTCCTTCTATTAATGGTTTAAATTATTTATTGTTAGTCATTTTGAGTTGATTATTTCTTTATTACTAATATCATAGTTATTGCTTTCCAATCTTTCTTATTCGTGCCACCTTTACCTCATTATAAGTAATACCAAACTTTGCAATGAACATCTTAAATTTCATACCCTTTTTATTTTAAATGCTTGATTTCTGTCAGATAAATAATGTCATCTATAAATTAATTATTCACACTCACTATAAAATTTTTTTATAGCTAGTTAAAAAAAATGAATTTCAATCATTATTATCAAAATGGTAAGTTTACAATAAGAAAATCCTTTCAAGGAGGAATATCAAAATGGATTATAAATTAAAAATAAATAACGAAGTAAAGAAGATTGAACTAGAATTATTTAAGCTAAACGACTTTATACACGACAACCCTGAACTTGGTAATCAAGAATATAAAGCTGTCGATAAAATAACTACAATGTTATCAAATCATGGATTTTCTATTAGTAGAAACATTGCAAATTTATCAACAGCTTTTATCGCAAAATATAGTAATAACGACAAAGATTCAAAGTATCATTTAACAATAGGGCTTATTTGCGAATATGATGCTTTACAGGATTTAGGACATGCTTGTGGACATAATTTACAAGCCCCATCTATAGTTGGAGCTGCTATAGCAATTGCAAAAGCATGTGAAGATTTAAGTTTCACAATTAAAGTGATTGGTACGCCTGCAGAAGAAACAACAAGTGGTAAGTTACCTATGCAAAAGGAAGGTGTATTCAAAAATTTAGATTTAGCTTTAATGATGCACGCAGGGGATAGAACCACAGTAGATACCAAATCGCTTGCTATCAATAAATTAGACTTTGAATTTCAAGGTACACCTTCTCATGCAGCGGTGGCTCCCGAACTCGGGAGAAGTGCATTAGACGGTGTTATGATGCTCTTTAATGGAATTGAATACTTAAGAGAGCACGTCAGTAATGATGTGAGAATGCACGGTATTATCACAAATGGAGGCCAAGCCGTTAATATAGTTCCAGAATATGCCACTGCTCAATTTTCTATTAGAGCAAAGAAACGAAGTAATTTAAATAATGTTCTAAAAAGAGTTTATAAAGTAGCCAAAGGTGCAGCTTTATCTACAGAAACTGAAGTGAAAATTAATACATTAAAGCAAATGGAAAGTAAAATTAATGTTCAAACATTAAATGATGTAATTTTAAAAAATGCTGAAGTGGCTGGGGCAAAACAAATAACGCCACCAAGAAAAAAGACAGGATCTACAGATTTTAGTTTAGTAACACATGATGTACCAGGAGCGTGTTTAAGAACAGCTTTTGTCCCATACAACACTCCTAATCATACTAAAAAATGGGTTGAAGCTGGCAAAACAACAGAAGCTTATGAAGCTATTCAAGTAGCTAGCAAATCTTTAAGTTATACGATTTTTGAATTCTTAACTAATTCCGATTTACGTTCAAAAATATTAACTGAATTTGAAGAAGCAAACAAAGACATCTAACAATAACTGGGGGTATTTTCATGAAAAAAAAGGGAGAAAAAAGTTTTCCTGATGCAATAATCATTATATTTGTGATGTCTATCATTGCAGCTATTCTAACTTATATTTTACCATCTGGTGAATATAAGAGAAAAACAATTGATGGAATAAATGAAATATTACCTAATTCATTTCATCCAACTGAAAAAAATCCAACAAGCTTAATGGATTTTTTCACAGCCATCCCTCAAGGGTTGATTGAAGGTGCTGATATCGTATTTTTGGTATTGATTATAGGTGGAGCTATTGCAATTATTGATTCTACTGGTGCTACTTATAGCGGTATTAACGCTTTAGTAGCCAAAACAAAAGGTAGAAAATATTTATTAATTATCAGCATTGCATTATTATTTGGGGTTATGCACCAAGTCGGAATCTCAGGAAATACTGTCATTGCATTTATTCCAGTTGGCATTATGTTAGCTAGGGCGATGGAATTAGATGCTATCGTTGGAGTATCTATTGTTTATCTTGGTAATTTTGCTGGGGGAGCAGTTGGGACTTTTGATCCAGCAATCATGGGAGTTGCACAAAAAATAGCTCGTGTTCCTTTATTTTCTGGAGCATGGTTTAGAATAATTATTTTTGGTGTATTGATTATTGTTACAATTTTGTATATTTGTCGATACGTTAAAAAAAATTAGTAACGACCCTTCGAAAAGTATATTGAAAGATAATCCTTTCCCTATAGAAGAAGAAGTGAATGTCACTCAATCGTATGAAAATTTCAATAATAAACATAAATTTATAATTTTTATTTTCATCCTAGCTATTGGTGTGTTTTTATTTGGAGTTTTTACGTATGAATGGTCAGTTAATGAACTTTCTGGAATTTTCATTATATCCTCCATAGTGATAGCGTTAATCAACAAAATTAAACCTAATGATTTCATTAAAATTTTTATGACTGGCGTTAGAAAATTAGCTTATGGTGCAATTATCATTGGGGTTGCTAGATCTATTATTGTTATATTTGATAATGCTAATATATTAGATACTATAACTCATGCAGCCACTATACACATGCAAGAATTACCTATAACAATTGGAGCTTTGTCAATGTTTGCATTTAATTGGTTATTTAATATATTAGTAAGCTCTGGAAGTGGTCAAACTTCTATTGTAATGCCTATCATGAGTCCAATTGGTGATATGATAGGTATTACAAGACAAACTACAGTATTAGCATTTAAACTCGGAGATGGTATCACAAACATTATTACACCATTTTCAGGAGTACTTATGTCCGTCTTAGCAATTGGGGGTATACCATGGACTAAATGGTTAAAATTCGCTTTTCCTTTAGTTTTATGGTGGAGTTTAGTAGGTATTATATTCTTAATAATTGCAGTATTTATAAATTATGGCCCTTGATTAAAGTATTTTTTACAAAACTCAATAAATTCATGGACATGGCTATTTTCTTTTATAGTTTCTCGATAAAATAGCCATGTTTTTCTATATATATAGTTTTTATTTTCATCCTTTAAATCATATTGATAGAATTTTTCGTTTTTTTCAATACAGGAATTAGGAATAATTGAATAACCTATGCCCTCTTTCACTAATTCTTTACATAGTTCTACTTTATCTGATTCTATAACAGTTAAAGCTTCAACGTTATATCTATTTTGCCACCAATCATTTATTAATTTTGTGATAGAATTTTCTAACTCTATATACGCTTTATAATTCCTTTTAGGTTTATAATTAATTCTTGGTTTTTTTGGCAAAGTATCTAAATTAATAGGCATACTACTAATTAATGTAATAGGATCCTTTTTTAAAAATATACTTTCTCCGTACCATTGGTAATCTCCAGTAACAATAGCAATATCAAGTTCATTATATTCTAATTTTTGCATAATTTCTGCACTCCAACCACTTTCTACACTCATACTTATAGTTGAATCTAAAGACGAAAACCTCTTCAAAATACCCGGTAAATTATAGAGAATAAAATTATTGTTAACACCTAATTTAAAACTATCAGGCACAAAAGCTTTAATTTCATTTATGCTATTTTTTAAGTTTTGAATATCGTGCAAGATTTTATTAGAAAATTGAACTAAATATTCGCCTTCAGGTGTGAATTTAATTGTTTTACCAAATTTATTTGTTAGATTAATGCCAAACTCTTCTTCAATTTTCTTCACTCTATATGTTAAAGCGGGTTGAGAAATAAATAACTTTTCAGCTACCCTTGTTAAATTCTTTTCATAATAAAGTAAAGATAATATTTTATAATCTTCTTCTTTCACGCATTACACCTTCTTATTTAATTTGGTTAATCTTCTACTGCATTTCATAAAAAATATTTAAATTACAACTATTATCATTATTAATAAAATAGATATATTTAGGTTACTAAATAAACTAGTAGCTTTAATTAACAACTTAATTATTTAATAAACAAACTTAAAATCATTACAACAGCAAATCCTACGAAACCTACAATTGTTTCCATAACTGTCCATGTTTTAAGGGTTTGTTTTTCTGTCATTCCGAAGAATCTATTTACTAACCAGAACCCTGAGTCATTCACATGTGAAACGGCTGTAGATCCTGCTGCGATAGAAATTGTAATTAATCCTAATACTGGTTGTGACACTGACATATCGGCTATGATAGGTGATACTAATCCTGCTCCTGTAACCATTGCGACTGTTGCTGAACCTTGTGCTACACGAACAAATAACGCTATTAGAAATGCGACCATTACGATTGGTAAGTTAGATTGTGCCATAAACTCACCCATCACCTTACCTACGCCACTGTCTATTAACGTTTGTTTGAACACTCCACCTGCACCAGTAATTAAAATGATAATACCGGCTGGTTCTAAAGCTTTAGTTGCAATCTCCTGAATATCGCTTTTAGTGTAACCTCTTCTAGTTCCTAATAACCAAAATGTTAAAAGTACTGTAATAATTAAAGCGATAAATGGATGTCCAATAAACGTTAGAATATCCTTAGCAAGACCGTTCGGTAAGACTACCCCCGACACAGTGTTAATGAGTATTAGTATTAGCGGAATTAAGATTAGACTTACTACTAAAGCAAAGCTAGGTAAGTCTTTTTCTGATTTTATATCTTTTACTTCTCCATGTAATTTAGCGATATCTGGCATATCTAAGTGTACTTTTTTACTTATAAATGTTCCAAAAATAGGACCCGCTAAAATCATAGCAGGAATACCGGCTATAATACCAAATAGAATAACCCACCCCAAATCTACTCCTAGCATTTTTGCTACCGTTATAGGACCAGGTGTTGGAGGTACGAATGCATGTGTAACTGCCAACCCAGCTAATAAAGGGATACCATAGAATAAAATTGGCTTTTTAGCTTTCTGGGCTAAACTATAAACGATAGGAATTAATATCACTAATGCCACATCTAAAAATACCGGAATGGAAACTATGAAACCTGTTATACCTAGTGCCCATTGTGCTTTATTATCTCCAAATTTATTAACCATCGTTAAAGCTAACCTTTCTGCACCACCAGAGACTTTTAATACTTCTCCGAACATAGCGCCGAGGCCAACTACTACAGCTATAAAGCCTAATGTTCCTCCCATTCCTTCTTCAACAGTTTCTACAATTTTGTTCAAGTTCATACCTGAAGCTAGTCCAATAAGAATACTAGAAATTAAAAGAGCAACAAACGCCTGCATTTTTGAGACCATTACTAAATATAGTAATAATCCTATACCTAGTATTGTGATTAATATCAACCATAAATCACCATTCATTTTACCCCTCCTCATTTATGCTATTTCTTTTTATAAATGATTATCCCCATCTTTTATTGTTTATTTTTATATAGAAATAAGAGGCTGGGACATAAATACATGTCTCAGCCTCTTTTATTATAATGGCAGTAGCTGACTGGATTGAAAATGCGCTTATATCAAGCTTTTTCCAATCCTAGTCATCCTTGCCGGGGTGGGACTACGAAATCTATTTATTAAAATGAGATTTCTGTCCCACTCCCTTAAAATAAAAATTTAATAATTTTTAGCTTGTTCAACTGTATATAATCTATTTACTTTGCTTAAATTTTATTCAACTTCACCTGTTGATGGGTTAAATTGTTTAATTGATTGTTTTCTTAGCTGATCTTTTTCTTCGTCGCTAATATCATAGTTGTTGTTATACAATGTTGCTTCAAAGCTTCCATACATAGGATTTGGGAATATAATGTATTTCTTACCGAAATCATCTTTATGTTCTTGAATGAATTTTTCACGTTCTTTAGCAGTTGGTTTTTCAGGGTCACCGAAGTCTAAAATGTTATCTCCAAATAACATCACAAGTTTATGATCTTTTTCCACTTGTTTTCTACGTGGTTCTTTACTCTTATCATCTTTGCCTTTTAACATGATATGATCATCAGTTGCTTGTGGAATACCTTGTTCTTTTAAGTTTCTTTTAGTTGCTTCGAAGTCTTTATCTTCATCTCTGTCAGTTATGTAGTAAATGTCTACACCTTTTTTATCTGCATATTCTAAGAAAGATTTAGCACCGTATACTGGTTTTGCTTTTGCTGCTTCTATCCATTCATGCCAACCTTCTGGATGCTCTTTGTTGTTTAATGTCGCATATCCTTGATAAGGCGAATTATCTAAAACTGTTTCATCTAAATCAAGTGCGATAGCAAGTTTTTCTTTCCCATCATTCTTCTTAATTTCTTTATCCAGTTGCACTTTAGCACTATTGTACCCCTGTAAATATAGAGCTTTAGCTTCTACTGAATTTTGATACCATGAAACAGCCATGATATTCTCAGAACCAAGATCGGTTTGTTGCTGCTGTTTCTCCTGTTTCATCGTTGGTGCACCTGATCCGCTTGCATTCGCTACAGGTGAGTATGTAGAGAGTGGTGCTGAAACTGTGAAAGCTCCCGTTAATAAAGCCGTTACAACATATTTCGAAAACTTATTCATGTGCTCACTCCTTTAAAATTTAATTTCCAATACAATTTAAATGATATAACAAATTAAACGAAATGTGAATAGTTACAATATTGTGAATTATATAATTTTCAGTTATTTAACATGAATGATTATTTAATTTTTTAAAGAACTTAAATATAAAGAAGTTTTTTTACACTGAAACCTTTATACTGTATTTAATATCTTTGATTGGGGGTTATGTTGTGAAGCGCACGAATTTACAAACATATATCATGACAATGTGTGGTGCGGGTTTATGGGGAACTATTGGATTATTTGTTAATCCTTTATACAAAGAAGGGTTTACTGCATGGGAAGTCGTGGCTATTCGAGGTGTATTCACATTTGTGTTTTTGTTTATTTTTATGTTGATACGATATCCTCATCTCTTAAAAACAAATTTAAAAGATCATATTAACTTTGCATGTGCAGGTATTTTAAGTACAGCGTTGTTTAATTATTTTTACTTTGAAGTTTTTTCTCAATCAACACTTTCTTTAGCGGTCACACTTTTATATACAGGGCCAATTTTTGTCACGATTTTAAGTAGAATATTTTTCAAAGAAGCATTTACTATTAAAAAGATATTAGCATTAATCATAGCTGTCTTTGGTTGTAGCTTCGTTGTTGGATTTTTACCAAGTGGTGATATAGAAGTTTCTATAAGTGTACTCATACTTGGATTGTTATCAGGGTTTTGTTTCGCACTGTACACTACTTTCAGCAAACCTATCACACGTAAATATTCAGCATTAACAATCACAACTTATAATTTCTTATATACTGCTATTTTCATGCTTATCTTTAGTGATATCACAACAAAAGCCAATCAATTTACTAAAATAGAAGTACTAACTCCGTCAATAGCATTGTCACTAATCGCTACTGTTCTAGCATACCTATTATATACATCTGGTCTAAAAAACCTAGAAGCAAGCACAGCCTCCATTTTATCAACGATGGAACCAATTATAGCGATACTATCTGGCGTAATTTTCTTAGGTGATGTATTAAATATATGGCAAATTATAGGTATATTATTAGTTATCACCTCAGCAGCAATCATAGGTAATTTAAACTTAAAAATAAGACGAAAAAACTCAAAAAATAAAGTAATATGAAATAAGGGTTAAGACAAAAATAAATGTCTTAGCCCTTTACTTATTGAATTAACTTCAACGTTGACTCACGTAACACAACCCTTGATGCTTACGCTATTTCATTGCCTATTTCCCATCTTTCATATCTTTCAGCATTTCTTCGGTTGTAATTTTTGCGCTTGTAAGTACGATTGGTACGCCAGCGCCTGGGTGTACGCTTGCGCCTGCGAAGTATAAGTTAGCATATTCTCTACTTACATTGGGTGGTCTATAATAATTACTTTATGCCAATGTTGGCATTAAACCGAATGCTGATCCGAATTTAGCATTGTATTTATCTTTGAAATCTTCTGGCGTAAATATCATTTCTGTCACTATATGTTCTTCTATGCTGTTTAATGATTTTACAGTTGATAACTTTTTATAAATGATATTTTTCACTTGTTCGATGGATTTCTCATCTGACCAATCGACTTTCCCCGTTTTTAATTCTGAAACAGGCATTAATACATATACACCTGTTTTTCCTTCTGGTGCTAATGTTTCATCTTCTACGCTAGGAGCATATACGTAAATGGATGGATCTTCTGATAGTTCCCCTTCGAAAATCTCTTCAATGTTATTGCTAAAATCTTCTGAGAAAACAATATTATGTATCAAAAGTTCATCTGTTAAGTCTTTGTCTAAACCTAAATACATTAAAAATGCTGAACAGGAATATTCCATATTATTAATTTTTTCAGTAGTATATTTTTTAGGCTGGTTTTCTTTTTTTATTAATTCTGATTTAGCATAAGGAAAATCTGCCGTGCATAATATTTTGTCATATTTTTCAATTTTACCATTTATTTTTAGACCTTCCGCACGCTTAAACCTTTGATCAATTATGATTTCATCAACGCTTGAATTCGTATAAATTTGAGTGCCTAATTCTCGATTTAACTGTTCAAGTGCATTTACAAAACTATACATGCCACCTTTGATAAAGTGAACTCCAAACATAAGCTCAATCATAGGTATAATTGAATATAAAGAGGGGCTACGTTTTGGATCTATACCAATATACAACGTTTGAAATGCTAATAACTTTTGAATTTTTTCATTATCTACATATTTTGCAATAAGCTTATCAGCAGTATCGAGTGTTTTTAATTTCGAGCCTTGGTACAAAGTAAATGGATTATAGAAATCTGTTGGCTTTCTAAAAGCACGCTCCAAAAAGTATTTTCGAGCAATTTCGTATCTTTTGTATATGTCAGTTAGAAAAGACATGAAGCCATGTGTGGAACCAGGTTCAATACCTTCTAACATGTCTTTTAGTTGAGCTAAATCCGTCGGAACTCTTACTTTATCATCCTCACTAAAATAGACATCATAAATGAAAGGTAACTGTTTAATTTCTAAGTATTCATCCATGTCTCTATTTGCGTAACTGAATACATCACGATATATTTCAGGCATCATGACAATAGTTGGACCCATATCAAACGTAAATCCATCTTGTTTGATTTGGTTCATTCTACCACCAACTTGCTCTCCTTTTTCATATAGATCAACTTGATGTCCGTTTGCAGATAACCTTGCTGCAGCAGCCAAGCCTGAAACGCCTCCACCTACAATTCCAATCTTCATGGTGTTCCCCTCCTTTTATATTTTGACATAATTTCATTATATATTGATATCTTTCTCACTTTATTTACATAAACTTTTGTATGCAAAGTGTAATTCGATTTTCTTACTTCTTCTAAAATTTCAAAATAAGCACGAGCAGCCAATTCAATAATATATTGGACATCTTCATCAAAATCTTTAATTCTATTCAAAGCTTTTTCATACAGTAGACGTGCTTCATAAGCATAACTCTCCCATAGATTGATATAGGATTTTGTAACACCATGTTGATAAATGTCTGATAGTTTTATTTCATATTGATTTAACTTCTCTTCACTTATATAAACTCGATTTTCTTTAAAATCTTCCCCAACATCTCTTAATATATTAGTGATTTGCATTGTTTTACCTAAATCAATACCAGCTTCTCTTGCTGATGAATAATTACTATGATTTTTCGAAGCTAATATAGGTATCAATAGTTCTCCAACTGTACCCGCAACACCGTAGCAATAATTAAAGAACTGGTCTTCCGTCTTAATTTGACGTAATTCTAAATCATTTTTAACATATTGGATTAATGTTAAGAGAGGTTGATGTGGTATAGCATAATGTTTCAGTGTGTCTTTAAATGCTCTCATAATAGCAACATTACTTTCAAAATCTTTAGATTCATCGTTATAAATAGCATCTAAATCGGATTCTATTTTTAATAACTGGTTTAAGTCTTGATCTCTATCAATACTATCGTCTATGATGCGACAAACCGCATAAACAGTCCAAACTGCTCTTTTTTTATCTATTTTTAAAAAATCAAAAGCATAAGAAAAAGTTTTTGAGTGGGTCTTCATAATGTTATGACAATAATTATAGTCTTTATCTAACTGTTTCATTCCTTCTCACCCCTAGATTCCAATTTAGCATTCAAATCTATTTTTCTATCTTTCCATTTAACTGTTTTAAACACATGTATATCCATCCATGATTTTGCGTGAATGATGACAAAGCATAATGAAAAAACAGGATGTAATAGTGATATTACTTTATTAAAATTCCCTACTCTTTTAATTAAAATTAGAAATTGTAACGCGTAACTTCCATACATTATTAACGATATTATCAGAGCTTTCATACTTTTCTTTAACCCAAATATTATGAGTAAGACAGATGTAATTGATCCAAATAACCAACTCATCGTCATAAACATCACACTTCGTTTCGTGATAGATGAACCTGAAGCAAAATGTTTAGACCATCCATTGACTAAGCTTGATAATCCTTCTGGATACATTCTAAAGTTAACGATATTTGCTCCTTCATATATTTCCACAGGTAAGCCTAACTTGTCATAAGCTTTGCTAATTGCAAAACCTTCTATAATAGCTCCTTGTACGTTGAGATGGCCTTCAGTTGTTAAATAATCTTGTTTATTTGTAAATACAACTGGTCCAAAAGCTCCTATATTTTTATTGTTGTGATGCTTATATGAAAATGCGTTCATACCGACTAATGTAAATAAATTAAAAATAGCTGATAAATTTTCATATTTATTCTTAATCATATGGTATGGCTGAATAGATAATAGGCCTTTACATGACTGCTTCTCATATTGTCCGTATATACGTGACAAACTTTCTTTTGCTGTCAATTCAATGTCAGCATCTATAAAAAGTAAAAATGAATGACTAGCTTGTAATGCTCCTTGCCAACATGCATTAGATTTACCTTTATATTTAGAGTGCCCGCTCACTTTTATTGCCTTGGCACCACATGCTTCAGCGACTCCAAGAGTATCATCAGTAGAGTCATCATCAACGACTATTACTTCAGTCTTTGTATTGTTTGCATTGATAGATTTTAATAACTTCGGAAGATTAGATTGTTCATTTCGAGCAGGTATAATAATACTAATTGGCGGTGTTTCTGCTGTCATTTGGTTAACATCAATCAATCTTCTGTAAAGGAACATAAACTTGCCGCTAATCATCGACCAAATAACAATCATTAATGAAATAAAATAGTTTATTCCGATCATTTAATCACTGCTTTCTTTCTTTTGAATCAGCATATCTGCAACTTGCATTCCACTTAAAGTAACCATTGGCATACCTGCTCCAGCGTTAACTGTTCCACCAACAAAGTATAAATTATTAACGTATTTACTATGTTTAGGAAATTTAAAACCTTTATTTTTCTTACGATCAGATACTACTCCGTATATAGCCCCTTTATGCGAACCGTACGTTGAAGCAATTCTATTGGGCGTCCAGATATCTTCATATACGACATGTTTCCTTAAATCTGTTAAACCCATATTTTCTAACTTATCCAGAATTAACTCATAGAATGCTTTGTATTGTGCTTCAGTAAAAGGTTTATCTTGTATATAAGGTATATGCGGTAAAATTTTTATATTTTCGTACCCATTAGTTGCTTGAGTAGCGTCCGTTTTATTAGGATTTACAACATAAATCGTTGGATCTTGAGGTAATTGATATTTATGAAAAACTTCGTCATAGTTCCTTTTAGAATTCGATGAAAAGAAAAAGTTATGATGCTTTAATTGAGGATACAGTTTATTCACGCCTAAATGGATAACATAACCTGAGCTAGCAGGTTCGTACTTTTTTTCTAATTTATCTATTTTGTTTTGTTCGAAATTTAATAATTTTTGGTATAAAGGCAATACTCCATATTTGAAATAAAGTAATCAGCATAAATTGTTGGACCGTTTTCTAAAGTGATAGATTCAATATCTTTAGAATCATTCAAATGCATATCAATCACTTTCTCTCCTAAATGAATATTCACGCCTGATTCTTCTGCAAGTTGTTTCATCGCATCTGCTAATTTGTGAATACCACCTTCTACGTACCATAAGCCTTCTTCAAACTGCATTTGAGGTAAAAGTGTTAAAACTGCTGGAGCATCATAAGAAGAAGACCCAACATATTTAATGAAATAACCAAGAATTTCTCTTAAATATTCATTAGTAACCCTCTTGTTAATGGCTTGTTGCATCGTATGAAAATAATCGAATTTCTTTAAAGCTTCAAAAGGACCATGATATTTAACAATAGAAGTTAAACTATCTAAACCCTCATTAAAGTAGCTTTTTCTGCAATATCATGAATGCTTTTCGCATAATTCATAAAATTGTTGAGTTCTTTTGCATCTTTTTCAGTTACCATTTCATTATTTTTTAAAATATCTTCTATTTGATCATAAAAATCTAAAACCGTGCCATCTGGAAAGAAATTTCTAATTTGTAAATCAAGCTTTTTAATAGTGACATAATCTTCTAAATTACGGTTACTATAATTAAAAAGTCGCTTAAATATTTTAGGCATCGTTAAAATAGAAGGCCCTAAATCAAATCCAAAGTCTTCAACATCTAAGCGATTTACTTTCCCACCAATATGATTATTTTGTTCATATAAATCTACTGTATAGCCTTCTTGAGCCATTCTAATGGCAGCAGAAATACCACCTAAGCCACCTCCAATGACAACTATATTTTTATTCATTGTGTTTCCCCTTTCTTTCAACGAACTTTTTATAATAAAACCTTTCTAATTTCGGCCTATTATAACGTTGGACAATGATAATAGGTACATTAGAAACAATTGCGTATACAATATTTATAAATTTAACTTTTCTAGATGATTTCAAGAATACTGAAGCCGGCAACATAGATAACAGATGTATAAATTCAGCCCTTCTCGTTTCTAAAATAAAATCATTGATGTACTGTTCAGATTCTAATTCTTCTATAGTCTTTTTACTTTTAATTGCGTGATTCATTTTGTGTCCATCTGGAAGTAATTTCTTCCAAGATTTCACTTTAAATAATTTTTCCCATAGCCTTCCTTCTGATTCTATTGGCCATGATTTAAATAAAAAATGATATTTTTCAAAGTAACGTTTATCTATTAAAGTACCCAATGTAGAAATAATCATTTGTACAACAAACCAGTACACAGAAATGGATAGTATTAGCCTTTTCATTATTTATTCTCCTAATGAGTTTTATATTAATTTAAAATTCGTTTGTGATTAAAAAAAGCGAGTCAGGACTTTAATCCCTCTAACTCGCTTTCATGGTGAATAACTTGGCAAGAGCTCTAATCTCTTGTTTAAATAGTACCCTATATATACTTATGTAAACTATTATTAAATAAAATTATTATTTAAAATATAACTTAAAAAATAATTTGAAAAACATTGGTTATAAATAGAAAATATTTTAAATATTTATATAAAATAAAAACATCAAACCGTTACTTTTAACTAACAGCTTGATGTTTTTAACTCTTGTATTTTAGAACTTTTCTTGTGGACGGAAGCTTTCTATATAAGCTTCATCTTCTGAATAAGAAACATTTGTAGGTCCAACTTTATCCATATCAACAATAATAAAAGCAGGTTTATTAAGTTGTAGTGCGTACTCGAAAGTTTTATGGAATTCGTCTATATTTTCAACTACTTCTGCATGTATACCTACAGACTCACTTAGCATTTTAAAGTCTGGTGTATGAAGATCCACACCTTCGTTATAATCATAAGCTGCACTTTGTAAATAACGTAAAATACCGTAGCCACCATCTTTAAATAGCAAAGTGATAACTGGTAAATCTTGTTCAGCAAGTGTAGCTAATTCTCCAGCATTGACCATAAATCCTCCGTCACCAGCCATATTAACTACGCGACGTTGTTTTGTGCCCATTTGTGCACCGATAGCTAATGGCAAACCTTGTCCAATACCACCGCCTACTGTATAAACTGATGTGCGAGGTTTCGTAAATTGAATTAAATGATTGCCCCACCAGTATGCTGGCACAGTGACATCTCTTACGACAACATCATCATCTGCAAGCAATTGATTCATACTTTCAGCAATTTGGTTGTAAGGTGAAACATCATTGCTTAATGCTTTATACATCTGAGCTTTAATATTAGCAATTTGTTTAACATAACTTTCATCAATTTGTACATGCTTTGATTTAAGTGCATGATTTAATGATTCTAAAACTGTGTTTGCATCCCCAATGATTGATTTAGATGCAATATAGTTCTTATTGATGTGTTCTGGGTTTGAATTAATATCAATATGTGTTTGCGGTAATTCGAGCTCCCAATTCAGCGTATCTTCACCACGCAAATGCGTTCCTATTGTAATTAAAACATCTGATTCTTTCAATAATTTCGTAACTTCAGGATGTACTGAATTATTTGCTAAACATAGATCTGAAGTTTCTGGATACGCACCTTTACCTGATTCGCTCGTAATCACTGCGGCCTGCAATTTATTTACAAGGTGTTGTAAAGCGTCTGTCGCACCTGCTTTAATTACACCGCCACCTACCCAAATGATTGGTTTTTTCGCATTTATAATCATTTCTATAACTTCTTCAGGTATCACAATATCTTGTTGTTCAACTTGAGTAGCTGTTTCTATTACTTCAAGCTTCGGCAGTTTCACATGTTGTAAATTTGTAGGAATAATTGCTGTAATTGGTCCCGTTGGGGTATTTTGTGCTTCTTTTATAGCATGAGACATAAAGTCATGAATTTGATATGGTGAATCTAATTGATAAGCAGCTTTACTTGCAGCTTCCATCATGCCTAACTCATCTTTACATTCATGAATGTAACGCTTATGTTTACCGATATAGTTTGAATCAATCTCACCCGTAATATGTAAAAGCGGTGTTTCTGCATTCCAAGATTCTGTTAAAGATCCCGCACCATTTCCAGCACCTGCACCAGTACTTGTTAGCACTACACCCATTTTTCCACTCGTACGTGCATAACCATCTGCCATATTTACAGCACCACTTTCACCACGCGCTGTAACAAGCTTGATGCGCCCATCTTGGGCAATCGCATTATAAATCGGCATATTATGTATACTGACAATCCCAAAAATTGTATCGACATCTGCCTCTATTAATTTATCTACTATGACATTTGCAACTGTATAATCAATTTTATTATTCATATTAATAACCCCTTTTATAAAATAATTAATAAAATCTAAAAGCTAGTAATCGAACTGACTATATTATGGTAACACTGTTTATTATTAATTCAACTTTCCATACTTTTATTTTTGTAGCATTATACAAATAATATTTTTAAAATGTATTATATCAACTCATTTCACATATATATCAGTATTTTGAACTTATATGTGATTTTGTGCAATTTGCTAAAAAAACTAATTTTATCTAGTATTATAGTGAACAACATTTTGGGAGGTTGCAAATATGGGACGATTACAAATGTATATAGATGGAAATTGGCGAGATGGTTTAAAAACTAGAGAAATTATAAATCCAGCGACAAGTGAAGTACTTGCGCAAGTTGCAGAAGGGAAACGTCAAGATGCTAAAGATGGGATTAAAGCTGCAAGGCAAGCGTTTGATTCTTCAAATTGGTCGGAGTTAGATGTGGAGATACGCGCAAATTATTTAGAAAAAATTGCCGATCAAATTGAAGCGCATGAAGATGAACTTGCTAAAATAGAAACTTTAAATAATGGAAAAACTTTAGCAGAATCCCGTTATGATGTCCAAGATTCAGCAAGTTGCTTTAGATATTATAGTGAATTAATTCAGAATGAAACACAGGAACAAACAATTGATAATGACGAAACAGAAAGCTTCATTGTTCACGAACCTGTTGGAGTAGTGAGTTTAATTGTGCCTTGGAACTTCCCTCTTTTAATGGCTGTTTGGAAAATCGCACCTGCACTCGCAGCAGGTAATACGATTGTCGTAAAGCCAGCAGAAAGCACACCAATGACATTACATCGTTTATTTGAAATATTTGAATCGGTTAGTCTACCGGACGGTGTTGCAAACTTGATTATGGGCGATGGCGTAATTATAGGAGATGAAATGACATCTAATGATGATGTGGATATGATTTCATTTACTGGAAGCACAAAGACTGGCCAACATATTATGAGAAACGCTACAACTACACTTAAAAATGTATCTTTAGAACTTGGTGGTAAATCACCTAATATCATATTTGAAGATACAAATATTGATGCAGCGGTAGATATAGCGCTATACGGTATTTATATGGGTGCTGGACAAGTATGTACATCAGGTTCACGTATTTTATTACATGAAAATATTTATGATGTATTCGTAGAAAAGTTTACTGAGCGCGCAAGCAAAATTAAGGTAGGACCAGGTATGGATGAAAATTCAGAAATGGGTGCAATTACTAATAAAGATCAATATGAAAAGATATTAAATTATATTAATATCGGACAAAATGAAGGTGCCAAACTATTATGTGGAGGTTATCCATTAACAGAAGATGAACATCAAAATGGATACTTCATCGCTCCTACAGCATTTGGTGATACTACACCAGAAATGCGTATAGTCCAAGAAGAAATTTTCGGACCGGTCGCTGTATTCCAAAAATTTAAAACTGAAGCTGAAGCAATACAACTTGCCAATAATACAAAATACGGATTAGCAGGCGCTGTGTTCACAGTCGATCAAGAGCGTGCCCTTCGTGTTATTCGTAAAGTAAAAGCAGGTATCACGTGGGTTAATGATTACCATACTGCTTTCAATGAAAATCCTTGGGGTGGCTATAAACATTCTGGTATAGGCCGAGGGTTAGGTACTTACGGTTTAGAATCTTTCCAAGAAGTAAAACAAATCAATATTAGTAAGCAATTAAATAAAATAAATTGGTTTAGCGAGTAATTAATAAAATACAATTTCAAATAGCCTCTTTCAAAGTAGACATTAGAACTTCATTCTTTGAAAGGGGCTTTTTCTATTGAAAATCGCAAATATAAAATAGAAAGATATTCTATTTTGATATACTGATATACCTATTACTATCACTTTTAGAGCTATATAAGACTAAATAAATATAATGATATAGTAAAAATATTATTGAATTGATTTTGAACATGGGTTATGATAACGGTATTGATTATTATAGTACATGGCGTGTACTAATAGATAAGGAGTTGTGCTTTTGAAAAAACCATTTGAAATTTTTATAGAAGACATTAAAAATATAAGACGTGTGCCGTTTGTAATTATATTATTATTAGGGCTTTCAATTTTGCCATCATTCTATGCTTGGTTTAATTTAAGTTCTACATGGGACCCTTACAACAATACTGAAGGTATTAAAATTGCGGTCGTAAACGAGGATAAAGGTGCCAAAGTTGAAGGGAAAGATATTAACGTAGGTGACCAATTAGTTAAACAGTTAAAGAAAAACGATAAGTTCGGATGGGAATTTGTAAATCGTAAAAAGGCTGACAATGGTGTCGAAAAAGGTGATTATTATGCCTCTATATATTTACATAAGACTTTTTCTGAAGAAGTCACAAGTATATATAATAAAAAACCAAAGAAAGCAGTCATCGATTACAAAGTAAACGAGAAATTAAATGCTATTGCACCTAAAATGACAAACGCTGGTGCATCTTCAATTGTAGATTCTTTAAATAAAGAATTTGGCGAGAATGCTACGCAAGCATTATTAAAAGAAGCGAATCAAGTCGGTTTAGACATTGAAAATGAATTACCTACTATGAGTAAAATTAAAAATGCTGTATTTACCGCTGAAGATAATCTTCCTAAAATAGAAGAATTTAAAGAAAAGGTAATAGAAATTGACGAACATCAAGATGACATCACTCATTATAAAGATGAATTCGAAGCGCTAGGTAATTACAAAGGAGATATTAATGAAGGTGTAGACAAGATTAATGAAGTAAACAGTAAAATGGGTGAGATTAACCAAGCTGCTAAATTAATTACTGCGCTTAATGCTAAAATGCCTGAAATTGAAAGTGCATTAGCAAAAGCTAATAAAGTACAAGAGCAATTTCCTAAAATAAATAAAGGTGTTCCTCAAGGTATTGAAGCATCTGAAAAAGCATTAACGGCTATCAATAAAGCAGAACAATACTTGCCTGAATTAAATAATAAATTGGATAAGTATGAAGCAGATGCTAAAAAAGCTCAGGAAAAAACTGAAAAAGCTAACGAAAAATTGAAATCAGAAGAAGACAAAGATAATAAAGATAACAAAGAACAATCAGATTCAAATAAAGAAGAACCTAAAGATAATCAAAATAAAGAGCAACAAGATAATAATAAAGAAAAAGAAGAAAATAAAACTGAAGAACAACCTAAAGAGCAATCAGAAGAACAAAGCGAAGAAGATAATAATACTGATCAAAGTGCTGAGGAGCAAGAAAATAATAAAGAAAAATCAGATGCTTCAAAAGAAGAAACAGAATCAACTGAAGAGAATGAAAATGGAAATGATATCGTAACAACTCAACAAGCTTACGATGAAGATGGAGAAAACGCTAATAAAGAAGACAATCCAGACAACAATCAATCTTCTAAAGAAGTATTAAATGATCAAGAATTAAAAGAAATGAAATCAGCACTTAGCGAATCATTAACAGCGCTAGCAGACTACAGCAATGAACAAGCAACAATGAATAAAAAAGATTTAGAAAGTATGCAGTCAATCAATCAAAGTATATTGATGAGTCAAGACAGCAAACAACTTGCAGATACTGTGAAAAATAATCAATCACGATTAAAACAAGGTGTAGAATTTAATAATTCAATGATTGATATTTTAAATGAACTTAAGAAATCTGAAGGTATTGATACTTCAAAAGCAATTTCACAATTTGAATCAGCTAACAAAGATTTACAAAGTGTAATTAATGGCCAAAGCAACCTTATTAACGCTTTAAATGACGGTAAATCTGGAAAAGAAGAAGTATTGGCATTAGATAAATTAATAGATTCTAATTTACTATCTTTAGATAATTTAATGAAATATACGAGCAGTGATTTTAAAACTACCTTAATGGAAGGCGTCAATCAAATTGATCAAGCGTTAAATAAAGGTATCGACGATATCTCTACTATCAGAAGTTCAATGAACATGATAGAAAATGTCATTCAAACTGGAAAAAGCTCATTACAAAATGGGCACGATTTATTAGTAAGCATTAATAATGAATTACCAGAACTTGAAAGAAAGTTTAATAACATTAATGAAGTTGCACAGACAAACTTCCCTAAATTTAAAGAACAAGTAGGTAAAGGTGCTTATTACGTTGAAAATGAACTGCCAAACGTTCAATCAGAAGTAGAAAATTTAGCACAGTTTTCAAATAATGATTTACCAGCAATGATTGATAAATACGATCGCGCTGTTCAATTAGTAGATGACAACTTGCCAGAAGCACAAAAAGAAATTCATGACTTAGCAGAATTTGCACGAAATGATTTACCAGGTATTGAAAAAGATATTAAGAAAGCTGCGAACAAAGTTAGAGAAATAGATGAAGATGATACTGTTCATGAACTTATAAAATTATTGAAAAATGATTTGAAGAAACAAGCAGATATTATCGCACATCCAATAGAATTAAAAGAAGAATCGTTATTTAGTGTTCCTAACTACGGAACAGCTAGTACACCTTTCTATACATCTTTAGCTATTTGGGTAGGTGCTTTACTATTATCTAACTTATTAACGACAGATATTAAAAATCCAGAAATTAAGAATAAGTATTCATTAAGACAAACATTCGTTGGAAAGAGCTTTATATTCATAATTATAGGTGTTATGCAATCAATCATCGTGTCACTAGGAGATATGTTTATCTTAGGCGCTGCTATAGATAATAGACTATTATTTATATTACTATCTGTACTCGTTTCTATAGTATTTATCAGCATAGTATATACATTAGTATCTCTATTCGGTAACGTTGGTAAAGCTTTAGCAATCGTTATAATGGTATTACAAATTGCAGGAGGCGGTGGAACATTCCCTATACAAGTTACACCAAAATTCTTCCAGGCAATACACCCATTCTTACCATTTACTTATGCTGTAGATGCATTAAGAGAAGCGGTTGGTGGTGTAGTACCAGAAATTTTAATTTATAATATAATATTCCTAGTATTATTTGGAGTCGTTATATTCACAATAGGATTTATCGTTAAACCGATACTGGATCCATGGAAAAACAAAACAAGTAAACGCGCTGAAGATAGTTATTTAATGGAATAACTTCATGTAGCAAAATTAGTCGCCCAATCCGTAGAAATTAACTACTGGATTGGGCGATTTTATTTATAATATTAATCTTGAAAGTGCATGCTTGCCTAGGGGTATGGTTCGAGCCTGTAGTCTCTCACTCATACTATTCCCCCGGGCGTCAGCACTTTCTAAAACCATTAAAAAAACAGCTACTTTCTAATATGACACTGCACCCTTACTAAGGGAACTCAATAAAAACACTATTTTCTAGGCTGCTAATTCCCTATATTCTATAGGGGATAAGTAGCCGAGTATTTGTTGAATTCTAACTTTATTATAGTTTTCAATGTAATTTTCTACAATATCTATTACAATGGTATTAGAGTTTCTAAGCTCACTGTTTAAGTAGAATGTTTCACTCTTTAGAGAGCCATGAAAACATTCTATTGGGGCATTATCAGCTGGCGTTCCCTTACGGGACATGCTTCTGGTAATGTTTTTTCTGTACATAGGGCATAGTATTCATAAGAGGTATACACACTTCCTTGATCACTATGTAATATAGTCCCTGGTTCCAATTGAAGTTGTTTTAATGTCTCATTTACTAGTTCTTGATTTTGGTTTTTACCAATTTTATATGCCACAATTTCACCATTGTAAGCATCCATGATAGATGAAAGATACAACATTGTATTCCCGAAGGGTATATAAGTGATATCTGTTAAAAGTACTTCTAAAGGTTTCTCTGCTTTAAAATTTCTATTCAATAGATTATGTGTCTTATAATATGGATTCCCTGGTCTTTTCGATTTCTTCACGCGTACTTTACAATTTAAATTATGTTTTTGCATAATTCTTTGTACTTTCTTGTGATTAATTGTTTTATTATTTTTTCTATTTAACAAGCCAGTTATTTTTCTATAGCCATATGTAAAACGATGCTTCTTACATAGTTCTATAATTTCATTTTCATCCTCAGATATACTGAAATCTTTGTTTTTCCATCTGTAATAATTAGATTTTGGAATATCTAAAACTTCTAAAATGAGTTTCACTGTATATTTAGATTTCAATTCATTTACTAACTCGACAACTACTTCTGGGACCACTTCCTTTCCAATTCTTTGTACTTTTTTAAAATTTTATTTTCTACTTCTTTGCGTTTCAACTCAATTTTAATTGTTTCAACAGTACTTAACTCTTCGATACCTTTTCCGTAGGAATATTGTTTTCCTACTTGTTGATTGAACCTATGTGTTTCACCATTTCTATACCATTTCCACCACTGATCAACTTGGGACTTATTTTTAATGTTTAAAGTATCCATAATTTCTCTTGTACTATATCCTTTAAGTTTCATTTCTACTACTTTATATTTTATTTCAACTGAATATGCTACTCTTTTCATAGAAAAAACACCTCCGTATAAATTCATTTTAATATGAATTCAACGAAAGTGTTTTTATTTTACTCCCACATTCTGGGGTTAGTGCAAAACGTCCAGATTCTTTTTTATAATGTTTTGCTTTAATCATATAATTAAATTGTTGCTTCATCTTTCTTACTTAAAAATGTAACAACCAATAACATAATAATTGAAAGTGGTAATCCAACTAAAATTGGATGAATCCCAAACGGATGACCAAGTATTTGCCAAATAACGGCTGATCCAAGTCCACTCCACATCGAAATATTCCCGGCGATTTTTGTAGGTCTTTGCCAGAATAAGCCGAAAACAACTGGCGCTAATAAACCTGATACTGACATCGCAGTACCTGTTACCATAAGGTTTACTAATCCAGGAATCATAAGTGATAATATCAAAGAAATAACAGAAACTATTAACACTGATATCTTACTATATAACAACATTTTCTTTTGACTAGAGATTTTGACATTTGGTTTAATAATGTCGTTAGCAATAGATGAAGCACCTGCAATGAAGAACGAATCTGCACTAGATATAACAGCTGCTAGTAACACCATAATCATAACGACTACTAAAGGAAACGGGAAGACTTCTTGAATCACATGATAATAAACTAATGGTGTCTCAGTTATATCGAGATTCAAACCAAATTTACTGTATACACCGATTAAAACTGTCATTGCGCCTAATATCACCGCAATAATCATTGAAATCCAGTAACCATTTCTCGCAGTTTTTAAATTCTTAGCTGCCCAAATACGTTGCCAAACATCTTGTCTAATAAACTGATAAAAAGCTAATGTTAAAAGATAAATTAAAATTTCATTTGGTGTAATATTAAGAAAATCTAACATATCATTTTGATTCTGGTTAATAGCGTTAGCTTGAACTTCGCTCCAACCACCTGAATAATATATAACCACAAAGAACAACACGATAATACCAACCGTAAGTATCGTACCTTGAATAACATCTTGCCAAATGACAGCTTTTAAACCACCGAGATAAGTTTTGATTGTCAGCAAGACCCAACCTAGAATGATACCAACTGTCATATTTAATCCTAATGTTAAATTTAAAATAGAAGCAATAGCGACAAATTGCATACCTGTCATCGCACAATAAGCAAATAAGAAACTGATAACAGTAGGAATACGTGCAGATTCACCATAACGAAGCGCAGTGTAATCACCTATTGTTACCATGTTATATTTTTCACCTAATAATCTAATACGCTTTAAGAAGAATAACGCAAGAATAATGACGGCACTTATCATCGTAATATGTATCCATTGTTGGCCCATACCTAACGTATATCCATTTTCCATATACCCTAACAATGTAGCACCACCTACACCTGTACCAACAAATGTTAAAATCAATGGGATGACAGATACAGTCCTACTCGCCATATTATAGTCATCGTATGTTTTTATATTTCGCTTTATGTATAAAGACATGATTAGTAAAAACACAAAATAAATTATGATTATAAAACCTAGAACAAATTGTTCATTGTTATTAAACACTATAATACCACCTCGTAAATATGATGTTTTTCACAATAAATTAAGCTTATTGTTATTTTTAACTCAATTGAAATCTTATCACTTAAGTCAGAATTATGAAAGTATCTTTTTACAGTATTGAGTTTACTTTGAATAACCCCCTGTTTCTTCCGGATAAACAACCTCGCCATCATCTTCTATAATTGGCATTGCACCCCATTGTCCGAGTTTATGTGGCACTATTTTTATTCCTTCTTTATCGTTCAATATAATATGTTTAACTTCTGTATCATGTGCCACTAACCAATTGCTTATAATTAAACGATGGCATCTTGAAGGATGTTGTTCTGCACATAAAATTGCTACAGTATCATTTTTAATATCATTAATTAATGATTTAATACCTGTCTTGAAGTCGTCTGTTAATGTGTAGTCTGCATAATTATGAAATGATTGGTTTTTCCAACCTTCATTTAAAGTTTCCCCTACTTCTTGAGATGGTTTTCGTCTTCCACCTAATAAATCTATATGATGATAATTTATATCATGATTTTTCAGCCATTTCTTAAATGATCCTTGATTGTACTGCGGATGTTTTTTGCTATTAGGAAATGCACGAACATCAACAATCATTGTGATATGAGCCTTTTTCAACATCTTTAGAAAAGTATCTAACTCATAATCAAAATGACCTATAGTATATACACACATAAATTTCATTACCTCCATATTTACAGATCTTTTTCATGTGAAACATCTTAGTTCCAAGTGTAGTTACATTTTATACATTGTATCATTTTAATTATTAATCCAACCAAAATAAAATCCTATCAATAAATGATAGGATACATAAACACTGAAGTTTAATTATTGAGTTTGAACTTCTGGAGCAATATCACAACTACCGCCAGAACCATAATTATTAGCCGTTTTATCACCAGGCTTAACTAACACATACAATGTATATAACGTCACTACTCCAGCTACAACTGTACCGAATGCACCAGCCATCAACGACGCACCAAGCATACCAGTACTTCCAGCCCCTGCAGCTGCAAGGATAGCTACAACAAACGTTACAGTCGCAGCCAAAGCGATAAGTCCACTAATATGAGAAACGATTGCAAGAACCATTGTACGATTTGAATCATGTAAACGTCTTGTCATAACAGTGAATGAAGGTATTATGACTGCCAATCCGAAAAGTCCGCTTAGAAACCCAGCTGAAACCATTCCTAAGAGAGAAGTTATTACAAAGTTGATCCAAAAAGGATGCCAAAAGTCTGGACGATTAGATCTTCCGTTTATGTCTAAAAAACGTACCCAAAAATCTTTGTAACTTTCTATAACTTGATTTTGTGAATTATTCATGAGTTTCCTCCTACCATTTGATAGTAATAGTATACAAAAGTATAACCTTATATAGCAAATGAATTTTAGTTATATTATTTTTAATATCAACTTTCAACCTCGCTCATGATTAATACATTTTGTTATATATGTTTTATCGTCATGTCCAATGAGTTTTCCTCGGTAGTGTTGTGG
This sequence comes from Mammaliicoccus sp. C-M13, assembly GCF_022386845.1. NCBI lineage: Bacteria > Bacillati > Bacillota > Bacilli > Caryophanales > Staphylococcaceae > Mammaliicoccus > Mammaliicoccus sp. C-M13. Next base: position 52,936 of record NZ_JAJNHQ010000007.1, read on the forward strand.
CTCATTAATGCCTGTTAGTAGTATAATATTTTCTTTTTTATTAACTTTATTTATTATTTTCTCTATTGCTTCTTTTCGAGATTTGCCTATAATGAGATTATTTAAATCGTATGTTTTGGGTAAGTTTTTAATCATTGTATCGATAATTAAATTTTCATTTTCATATCCAACTTACTCAGAAGCTAATACTACTTGATCGATATACTTTGGAATGAGTTTCATAGTGGATTCTATTTTATCGTAGCCTCTTAATCCGACTCCTGTAATCATAACTGTAAGTTGTTTATCTATATTTGAAGCGTATCTTAAGGCGTCTTCAATGGATTCTTTAATTGCTAATGGTGTATGCGCGAAATCTAATATGAATTGATAGTCGTTTATTTCAAACGTTTCAAATCGATGTGCTGGGGGTTTCATCGTTTCAACTGCTTTTAATATATCTATAATATTAAAGTTTAATTTGTGTAACGTAAATATGCTAGTCGCTAGATTAATATAGTTATGTGTTCCATTGAATAGGACATCTAATTTATAAACTTCTTTACCAATTGATATATATAGTTTATTATTTTTCAACTCATATTTATAATAGGTATCGTTATTATTAGAAAAATGATATTTGTCATTACATATTTTTAAATATTCTTTAGTATCATAATTCACCATGCTTCTCTTACTTAATTGATCTAGCTTTAGTTTTGATTCTAAATAGTTCTCTATTGTATGATGATATTCTAGATGTTCAGAACTAAAGTTTGTAAATACAGCTATTTCATTTTCAATAAAATCTACTCTTCTTTGATCTAGAGCGATAGATGTTGCTTCATATACAATATAATCATAATCTCGTTCAGCGAAATGCTTTATGATTTCAGCAAATTCAAAGTGCATAGGTGTTGTAGGAGTTGAATGTAAAAATTCTATTTTATTATAGTCATCATCGTAAACGCCTAACGTACCAATGGTAGCTACTTTTACATCCATTTTTGATAATAGCTTACATATCATATGGCTTGTAGTAGTCTTTCCATTAGTACCCGTAACTGCTATAAACTTTAATTGTTCTATATATTTGTCGTAGAATAAGTGGACAAGTTTAATTGCGACTGATTCATAATTATCTATATACACAACATAGACATTCCCTTTAATATCATCCAAACTATTTAATGGCATATTCGTGATGATTAACACAGGGTTTTTCTTAACCGCTTCTATTGCATATTTTTTTGAATGCTTTGATGATTTCAAAATAAAAATTGATGAGTCTTGAATATCTTGATACATAGATGTTACATCTGAACAATCTTTATTAAAATTAACTTTGTAACTATGATCATCAAATATGATATCTCTTTTTATTTTTGATAATACATTTGTAATTTCCATATTTTTCTCCCTTTAATGAATGATTCAGTTTTATCCATGTAAAAGAAAACTATATCCCCATGGGAAATAGTTTCCTCTTAAATCATTAATTGCTAATTATTTTTGTGCACCTGTATCTGGCATTTCTTTTGGCATATCCATTTCAAAATCTGATTTGTTCTGCATTACAATTGCGTTACTTAAACCTTTAGCTGGCATAACTTTCGAACTTTTTAGGTTTTACCTTAGTAGATTTCTCACTCTTTAAGTTGCTATCTTTGTTTTTATGTACATCGCTATCTGTGTCATTAACATTCATACATCCACTTGTAAATATCGCTAAAATAAGTATTATTATTATTTTCTTCAAATCGCTCACACCCTTTATAGGGTATACGCATTAATTCTTTTAAGGGATCACATAAACACTAAGTGATTGCGACTTTTTTGTGACAAGTTTTCTCAAAACATTCATATATAATACTTCATGGTAATTAAAATTTATAGTCACTATTACTATTTAAATAAGCATAAAATAGTCCTATAATCACTCCTCCACCAATATAGTTACCTATACATGAAGCAATTATATTTATCATCACTGGAATCGTACTTAACTCTTCGCTTTGATATAATAGTCCTCCAGTAAATAATACAGTGTTATAAACTACATGCTCATATGCCATAAAAGCAAAGATTGACACACCAAACATAAGCACAAACATTTTAGCTAAAATATCTTTTATTTGCATTGCGATAACCAATGAAATATTAATAAAGAAGTTTGCAAAAATACCTTTAACTAATATAGCTGTAAAGCCTGCAGTTAATGTTTTATGAGCAATAATATTATCTAGTTGAGTTAGCATTTCTGGAGTCATTACATCCGATAAATAAAACAATACAAAAAATATAAAACCAACTAAAAAGTTTCCTAAAAAGCAAAGAGTAAATATTTTCATAACTCGAATAGGGTTTGTAATGCGATAGTATAAACCAACAGTAAAATACATAAAATTACTGGTAAGAAGCTCAGAGTTAGTAAACAGTATAAGAACTAAAGCAAAACTAAAACAAATGGACGCAATTAAATTAATTAAACCACCAGCAATTTGTCCATCTAATGATGCTCTTATCATTAAAACAAATACAGTAATCAACCCTAAAATAAACCCCGACATAGTAGCTCTTAGTATATATCTTTTTCTATAAAAACTTTGCAAAATATCTTTTGTTTTTATTGTATCCACAACATCGTCTATAAACTGTTTCCCATAAAATACTTTATTATTGCTATTAATATCATTCAACTTTATAACCTCACTTCTTAATATACAAACTAGATTATGATTTAATAATAACTAATTGTGAAGTATTTCACAATATATTTTTTAAATAAAATAACTTATTAAATGTCGTAATACTAGGTTATGCAATCAAATAAAAAAATAAATTCTCCTAATCCATTAATTAGAAATTATTACGGATTAGGAGAATTATTTTGAGCGAGGAATTATATGTTCCAATTTCTTTTCTATATATTCACACTTACAATACGCCTGAACGTTGAAAATGCTTTTTCAATATTTGTTTTGCGATAAAGCCTCCTGCTATTGCACCAAGGATACATAAGATGAAAATTACTGGAAGAACTTGATATGTAAATACTGAATCAAATGCTTTGGCATAATCTTCACCATGGTTTTGTTTCATGTTGCTAAAATATTTATTTCTCATAATATAAAATGGTAATAATCCTCCTGTTGTCCAAATTGAAACGACAACAGGAGGGTTATTATCCAAAACCATTGTTTATATTTACCAATATTCATAATTAAGTCACCAATGATTATAAGCGGAATAACGATGGCCATTTTCATAAGTAAATGAAATGTTTTTTAATTGGATCATATGTATAACCTCACAATAGATAATAAAAAATTGTTAAAACGACTGCTAAAACTAGTATAGATACGTCATACCATTTGAGCCTTAACTGTATAATTGCCGTTTTCGGACGTGTAATATTTAACCCTCTGGTTACCGAAGCAATCGTAAGCTCATCAGCAATTTTAATCACACTGTTTAAGACAGGAACCATTCTATACTCTATGTATGTGATCGGCCTATCGAGTGTATTGTGCAAAGATATGTTACGCATTCTCATCGCATCGTCAATATATGAAGACTCTTCTTTAATAGTAGGCAAAAAGCGAAACATGACAGCAATAGGGATTGTTATTTTGCGTGAACACTTAAGCCTCTCAAGACCTTCGATTAATTCTTCTACTTGCGTCGTGTTTAAAAAATAATACCCCATCACAACAGTTGGCATAAAACGTGTAACAATACCTGCTGGAACAAAAATTAATATATCGTATAACTGACTTTCTCCTCTTATAAGAAAAGCTTCGGCATACCACCCTAAAAATATAATTAAGCAAAACACAGTACCTTTAACAATTTCTTTATTAGCTACAACTAACAAACTAGGAATAAGCAAGATAACTAATCTCGCATAGATACTGTTTCCCGTAATATTTCCTGTAATCGCAATAAAAGATATAATAATCATTAAAAAAAGTTTGGTACGAGGGTCCACTGTAAAGAAAACTCGTTTTTTGTTCATTTATATCATCACCGCACGTATAAAATATATTGCAATCAGTAGTTAACCCACCCATAAAATCATCCATAATCTAAGACAAAATAAAAAAATAATTTACACCTTAATAAATCGTAATCATTACGTTTTATATTATCACGATAATTACTAGTAATGTCAAAGCCATTAGTAAATTAATGGTTATCTCCACTTATTTGCTTAAATGAGTATTAGAATTTAAAATTGAATTAAGTATAAGAAATGAATTCAAAAAATTTCTGTTTGAATTCAAATTTTTAATGGAGTGATATAAGTATGAATCGTAATATTGAACAGTTAAAAGACACCATTGATGCTTCTAACAAAATTACATTTTTTACAGGCGCAGGTATATCTGTAGCAAGTGGTATTCCTGACTTTCGTTCTATAGGCGGTTTATACGACGAAATTTCAGAAAAAGGTTACTCACCTGAATATTTATTAAGTGATGATTATTTAAAAAATAATCCAGAGGGTTTTATTAATTTTTGCCATCAGTACTTACTATTTGCTGATAAAAAACCTAATATCGTTCATGATTGGATAGCACAACTTGAAGAAGATGGTCGTTCATTAGGTGTGATAACTCAAAATATTGATGGTCTTCATTCGGATGCTGGTAGTGTAAATACAGACGAACTACACGGTACTTTAAACCTGTTTTATTGTACGCAATGCGACCAACAATATTCGAAAGCTCATGTTATAGATAATGATTTACGACATTGTGAAAATTGTGGCAGCCCAATTAGACCTGACATTGTTCTTTATGGGGAAATGTTAGACCAAGGCACTATATTTAATGCACTTCATAAAATAAAAGAAGCAGAAACGTTAGTCGTCTTAGGTTCTTCACTCGTCGTTCAACCAGCAGCAGGACTTATTTCGAATTTTGAAGGACAAAACCTTATCATTATTAACAAAGAGGCTACCCCTTATGATAGTGACGCCAATTTAGTTATTAATGAAGACATGGTATCAGTCATTAAAAAACTTAAAAATATAGAGTAAATCATATAGTATGATTTATAATTAATATTTCAATACAAAAATTTCTTATCAATAATTGATAAGGAATTTTTTCGTGTATCAGTTCTATAATCTACTATTCATCAGTTCTATATATTAATTTTGAATATTATAAAAAAAGTAATCATATTATATAATTATTACACTTTATTAACTCGAAGGAACAAAGCAATTACAAGTGTTTATTTCACTCTATACCCATGATAAATTTGTATCAGTTATTTTAAGAAAAGGAAGGTTTAAACATAATGAAGAAATTATTAACAAGCTCTATAGCAACTATAGGGATACTAACAATGGGAATATCACAATATGAAGCAGATGCAGCAGAGCAAGATACCGCATCTAATCAAGCTACATCAGGTTATGAAAATGGAGCTTACTATACAATAGATTCTAACGGGAATTTTCATCACACTTTAGATGGAAATTGGAATCAATCAATGTTCGACAATAAAGAATATCAATCTTATGAAATAGATGAAAATGGTGCTTACCATTATTACTACTTTACTAAAGGTGGACAAAACTACGCACCTAGTCAATCACATAACTCGATTGAAAATAATGGTTACAATGTTGAACAATCAAACGTGAATAATGAAGCGTCAAATAATAATGAAACTTCAAACAATAATACAACTTATCAAGACACAAATATTAATGAAAATACGAATGCAGAATATAAAGCACCTTCAAATGAAACTGTTTCTTCACTAGAAGATACTCAGTCAAATGCAGCTCAGTCAGAAGACACTAATCAAGCTTCATCAAATTGGTTATCTAAAAATGCTAAACTTCAAGAGTATGGCCAATATCATGGTGGCGGTGCACATTACGGCATAGACTATGACATGGAAGAAAATACACCAGTATACTCACTTGCTGATGGAACAGTTATTCAAAGTGGATGGAGTAACTATGGTGGCGGAAACCAAGTTACAATCCAAGAAAAAGATAGCGATTATTATCAATGGTATATGCATATGAATAAATTAAATGTTGAAAAAGGCGACGAAGTAAAAGCTGGTCAACAAATTGGTGAATCAGGTAGCACTGGTAACTCAACAGCACCTCATTTACACTTCCAACGTATGAAGGGCGGCGTAGGTAACGAATACGCAGTTAACCCAGAATCATATGTTAATGGCAACCAATAAAATATAATATATAAATAAAACCACGTTTTTAGTAAAAACGTGGTTTTATTTATTGTTTAGTTTTACATGAACCCTTTTAACATTCCATACCAATACATCCTTGGTAATAAATCTTTTTTAAATATATACATACTTCTTCGTTCTTTAGCTTGATTAAAAGGCATTGTTTCTTGCGTTTTTTTATTATAATCAAATTCAGCTAATATTAACTTATTATAACCGGTCACAATAGGACATGAAGTATAACCATCATAATGATTAGTCAGCATATCATTATTCATAGCTTGCATTAAATTGTGTACCACAACAGGTGCTTGTTTTCTAATAGCTGCACCTGTTTTAGAAGTCGGAACATTAGATGCATCACCTAAAGCAAATACATTTGAATATTTTTTGTGTAGTAATGTAGTTGGATCAACTTCAACCCAACCGTCATTATCTGAGAGTGTACTTTCCTTTATTACGTCTAAAGGGCCCATAGGCGGCGTAACATGTAACATTTCATAATCCAATGATTTTTTATTACCCGTATGAATATGTTCAAATGTAGCCACTTTCTTCTCTCCATCAATTTCAATAAGATTACAATTATAATCTACAATAATATCTCTTTTTTCAACAATTTTTTTCTAATTCTCTATTATATTTATCCACATCAAACAATGTATCTTTAGGTGTTTCATATATTACATTCGCTTTTGAGCGAAGATTATATTTTCTGAAGTAGTCTTCAGCTAAATACATGATTTTCATAGGCGCCCCTCCACACTTAATAGGTGTATTAGGGTGCGTAAAAATAGCATTCCCACCTTTAAAATTAGAAATCTGTCTCCATGTTTCATTTACATATTCGGGTGAATAGTTAGAGCAAACGCCATTTTTACCGATATTTTCTTGTAAGCCTTTAATAGACGACCAATTAATCTGTAATCCTGGTGCAACGATTAAATAATCGTAATTGACAGTAGTGTTATCTCCTAAAGTAATACTATTATTTTCAGGTTCAAAGCCGGAAACAGCTTTTTTTATCCACTCAACACCTTTAGGTATAACATTCTTCATATTTTTACGAGAACTTTTAAATTTTGAGGCTCCAGCGCCTACTAAAGTCCATAAAGGTTGATAATAATGATATTGAGCCGGGTCAATAATGCTTATATTGCCTTTGAATTCTGGCTTTTGTCTTAAAATTCTAGAAGCTACTGTGATTCCAGCTGTGCCTCCGCCTACAATTACAACTTGATAATGTTGATTCATTTCCCCACATCCTTAAATTATTTTAATGATGATGGTAAGTCTTGGTAGCCTTCTCTAACGTTCACAACATTTGTAAATCCTTTATATTCTAATATACCCGTTGCAATAGAACTTCTAACGCCTGATTGGCAGTGGACATATATTTTATCATTTTTATCAAAAGGTATTTCTTCGTTTAAAAGTTTACCATGAGGGATATTGACTGCTTGTTCTAAATGACCATTATCCCATTCTTCATGATTACGTACATCTAGCACATATTCTTCTTCACCAGTCATTTCAGCACTATAAATAGATTGTGTCTGAACTTCCGATTTTGGCAAACGATAACCTGAGACGTTTTCGAATCCTATTAATTGTAAAGTATGCTTTGCTTGTTCAACTGTAGATTTATCACCGATTAAATCTATATCTTCATCAAAATCTAAATACCAACCGATTTGGTTAATAAAGTTTTTATTATAAGGAATATTGATGGTTCCTTTTGTATGACCGCCGTGGAATGCTTCTTTACTACGTATATCAAATGCAAGTCTTTCATTATCCAAACTAGGATAAACATTATATGGTTGATACGAGTTCATGCCAAATTGATTAATTTTTTTCATTTTAGCAAAATGATGAGGTGGTACTGGTTGGTTTGATGTTAATGTTTCAATAAATGTTGCTTCATCCGTTACATTGAAAGCCCAGTTGTTTATTTTTTCATAACCTAACGTAGACATAGGCACTGCCCCTAAAGTTTTACCGCAAGGGCTACCTGCTCCATGGCCTGGCCAAATTTGAATATAATCTGGTAAGTCTTTAGCATTTTTTATAGATTGATACATTTGTTTCGCTCCGATTTCTGTAGAACCTTTCATTTGAACAGATTTTTCTAATAAATCAGGTCTACCTATATCGCCAACGAAGATAAAATCACCGCTAAATAGTCCCATTGGAACACTGGCAACTCCACCTTCGTCAGTGAGTAAGAAACTAATACTCTCCGGGGTATGTCCTGGCGTGTGCAATACTTCTAATTTAATGTTACCTGTATAAATAACATCATAATTTTTCACAAAATACGTTTGTTTTGGCATATTTTTATAACTTAATTCATCATTACTTTCACCAGATACATATATTTTTGCGTCTAACTTCTCTGCTACATCTCTAATACCTGAAGCAAAATCAGCATGAATATGCGTTTCAGCAGCTTGAGTAATTGTGAACCCCTCATTCTCTGCAACTTCCATATAGTTTGTTAAATCACGTATCGGATCAATAATCATTGCTTCTCCTGTACGCTGACATCCAATTAAATAAGATGCTTGTGATAAGTGATTATCATAAAATTGTTTGAAAAACATAGAAAGCTCCTCTCTTTAATATATTTGCTTTATTAAATAAATAAATTATGACTTGCTTGTTCAGTGTCACCGATATAAGTACCTACACCACCATATTCAACTTCATCTCTTAATTCTTCTTTTGTAATACCCATGACATCCATACTCATCGTACATGCGATTAATTTAATATCTTGCTCTATCGCTTGATTAATAAGCGATGGTAAAGAATCAACATTTTTCTTTTTCATTACATAACGCATCATGATATTACCTAATCCAAACATATTCATTTTTGATAATGGCATACGTACTGGTGTTTTTGGCAACATCAAATCAAACATTTTTGCGATGCCTTTTTTATTAACATTAACTCCATGTGTTTTTTTCAATGCATTAAGACCCCAGAAAGTGAAGAAGATGCTCACGTCTCTACCTGCAGCTTTAGCACCGTTAGCGATAATCATTGCTGCTACTGCTTTATCCAATTCACCACTAAATAAAACGATTGTAGTACCTTTAGTAGTATGGCTTACATCTAATCCTTTCGGTTGTTCTTTTTGAATGATTGCGTTGATTCCTTGGTTACTCTCATCAAGTTTTACAAGTGTGTGTCCAGTTTGTTTCACCCAGCTTTTAATATCACTAAGAAAACCAGAATCTGTGACTGTGACTTCTATTTGATCGCCATTTTCTATATTTTTTATCTCTTTACTAATATTAACAAGAGGCCCTGGGCACTGAAGACCGCTAAAGTTAAATTGTTTACGGTTTGGTTTAATTTTTATATTTTTATTTTCTTCTGCTGTACTTTCATCATTGATATGTTGTTTTTCGTAAGCAATATAACCACCATCTAAATTAACAATATCGTAACCTTGTTTTGCTAAATATTCACTAGCTTTGGCACTTCTATTACCACTTCTACAGTAAATATAGTAAGTTCTATCTTTATCTTTATTAAAAGTTTCAATACGCTCAACTGGGTGCAAGGTCGAACCATTGATGTGCCCAATTTCATATTCTTCTTGCGTTCTTACATCGATTAATTGACCTTGCTTTGCTAACTTTTCTAATTCTACGTTTCTTAGTTCGTTGATATGTTGTTCTTTATACTGTTTCATATTCTCCTCCTCAAAATACCCTCAAGGGTATATTAACAAGGGTAGTCTTTTCTGTCAAATACGGATAGGGGTATTTGACAATCTATATTAAATTTATTAATATAAGCTTATTCAATTAAAGTCGGAGGAAACGAACATGAATTATGATAAAAAAATGATAAATCGTATAAATAGAATACAAGGTCAATTAAACGGCGTTATTAAACTGATGGAAGAAGAGAAAGATTGTAAAGACGTAATCATGCAGCTCAGCGCTTCTAAAAGTTCAATTCAACGTTTGATGGGAATTATAATTAGTGAAAATTTAATAAAATGTGTAAAAGAAGCTGAAGATAATAATGAAAGTTCTCAAGAATTGATTAATGAAGCAGTTAATTTATTGGTAAAAAGTAAATAATGGATATAATAAACATGATTATTATGTTATTAATTGGAGTGTTTGGAGGGTTTATCTCTGGTTTGGTTGGTATAGGCGGAGCGATTATTATTTACCCTGCCATTCTTTTACTACCACCATTATTGGGAGCACCTGCTTATGGCGCATTCATTGCATCAGGCTTAACTTCTAGCCAAGTATTTTTCAGCACACTGAGCGGATCATTAAAAGCCAGAAAGAAAGCTGAATTCTCTCCCAAGCTTGTAATGAACATGGGAGGAGGAATGATTATAGGTAGTACTTTAGGAGCGATTATAGCTAATTTATTTAGCCCTACTTTTATAAATATTATATATATAGTCTTTGCTATATTTGCACTAATATTAATGTTTATTAAAGTTAAACCTGCTTCTCAAGTTACCAATTTTAATATTCCTTTACTCATTATTATAGGGTTCATTGTTGGAGTCATTTCTGGAATTGTTGGAGCTGGAGGTGCCTTCATTATTATTCCTATATTGTTGGTTTTATTCAAATTACCAATGAATACAGTAGTATCTAATAGCATAGTAATCGCTTTTATATCCTCAATTGGGGCCTTCGTAATTAAGTTTATACAAGGTTATATCCCTTTTGAAGATGCAATATTTTTAATAATCGGAAGTATACTCTTTGCTCCTATAGGATTAAAGGTTGGCAATAAAATATCTAGTGTTATACAAAAAAGTATTGTAAGTATCTTAATCACGATTGCAATTTTACAACTTATATTTTAGTTAAATTTAAACATAATACTATAGAAAAAACTCTTTCAAAGTTATCTACCTTGAAAGAGTTTTTATTTATATTAATATAATTTTATTCGCTACATAATCTTCATTTCTAATTGGTGTATTTGATGTGTAAGCAACGTATTTATTGGAGTCGATATGCCTAATTCTTCTCCATATGCTGAAATTTGTCCATTAAGATAGTCTATTTCTGTTAATCGACCTTTGTTATAATCTTGATGCATTGATGGATAATGAAGCCCTTGTGTTTCTTTAGGGTAAGCCGCTTCAATTTTATTTAATAGTAATTTACCGTCTAATTCAACATTTCTTGCTCTAGCTACAGACACTATTTCTTCAATCATTGGTATAATCATTTCACGTGAATGTTCATAGCTGCCAAATTCATAAATAGTTTTATCTAATATCGTGCACAGTGGGTTTAACACACTATTCAATGTTGCTTTGGACCATATCGATTTGAAGATATCATCACTTACTCGTGCATTTAAATTTGCATCATTTAGTAACTGAAGTATCGCATTAGATTGTTCATCGACAATACCGTCTGAACGATGAAAGTCTATATAACCCCCACCTTCTAGCAACAACTGACCGGGACCTCTTAATCCAGCTGTCCACATTACGACAGCAAGATAAACCTGTGACATTGGAACGAATTTTGATAATCTCTCTCCATGACCTAAACCGTTCATCATGCATAATATTGCAGTATCTTTATGGATTGAACCTGCCTCTTTTAAGCGTTGCATCATTTTTTCAGAGTTCATCGCCTTTGTTAAGATGATAATCAGATCAAATGAATCTGATACATCCTTAGACAATACTGCTGGAACATTGACTGTATAAACATCCGTTTCAGTTTTAACCTCAACACCGTGTTTGTTAATACGTTGAACATGTTCTTCCCAGTCATCAATTAGTTCCACATCATAACCAGCCTGTTTCAAGGAAATACCGATTCGACCACCCATTGCACCTGCACCAGCTATAGCTATTTTATACATATTGTACACTCCTCATTGCCATTTTAATGATAAACATCCAGAATAAAAGTACTATCCTTAAATGTTATATCAATAAACTATTTTTCTCATATAATATATTTACCCATAAACCACATTTTTTAAAATTAAAAAGAGAATATATTTATAAAGAACATAGACTACAATGAGAGTTGCCCATATAATTTCAATAATTGATATGACATTGACTAAATTCGTAATTGTATCGTTTAAATTGAGATTTTGATTCACATTATATAGTGATGCTGCAGTTGTCACCCATGGGAACGTCAGCGCTGAAAAGGAGACTTTAAATCCTTCTTTCATGATTTTAGGTAAAAATATTAAAGTAAATAAAAATAACAATTGCGAAAGTACTAAAAACGCCAATACATAAGCAATTGAGTAACTTGAATGATTTAAAATATAACTATTTAAGCAAAGAGCTGCCGGTGCACTCATAATAATTACCATTGGAAACTGTTCCTGATTATATGTTTGCCATGCTTTAGTAAATAATACATATCCAAGTATTAATATTAAAAATATTGATCCAAGAATGATCGCTATGTTACCTATACTAGTATTGAACGCAGACGATGTTTCACCAATTACGCCTATTCCAACAAACATCACAAACCAACTCGTATTTGGCCAAGACTTATAATTTCTAAATGCGTAAAATCCAATAAATATTATGATAAAACTCATATGTAATAAAATAGATACATACCAAATAACATTTAAAATATATGCGCCCACTAAAAATTGAGTTTTAACAATAGACACCAATATCATTAACGTCATAGGTAGCGCTGGAAGAATAGCAAATGTATTTATATTTTTAAGTTCTTTTAAAAACATAGTTGGATAAACAATCCATTTTAAAATGACAATTAAAAGTATTGCACAGGAAATAATAAAGAAAGACAAGCCAAATAACGTTAAGTTTAAATTATAAAATAAATTACTTAACGCCATAACACCTAAAGCCAATCCACATATTGCGATTGGGGTCCTTTTCAACCCTGTTTTTAACATGTTCAATACCCTCTCATAGATAAATTCATAAAATTATATTTTACCATATCTTTATATAACTGTTTGCTAACATAGACAAACAAACGCACCTTTTACATCACAGTAAAAGGCGCATTATGCTTATCTGTACATTTCTATACAAATTCGATTATATTTTATAAGGCGTTCTTATATGAATAATAATGAGTATAATTTTAGGAATTCTTGCAATTAAGTTTTTCTCTAATACATTCTAACTTCTTACCTTTTAATTTAATTTTAGCTTTTCTATTAATTTCACAATATAACTTTTGAGACTGCTCATCTGTTAATTCAAAAGCTTTATAAGAAGTACCTTTTTTATCAGGAAGTCGCGTGACATCAAAATTTACAACTTCCTTTAATAATTCAGTTATATCTGTTAAATTTCCACAAGCATCTTGCGGTTGAAAACTAAAGTTCTCATCAGCTTTTAAAGTTATTCTTCTACGTTTATAATTTGCTTTCCAAACATGGTCACCTTTCTCAACCCATGAATAATGATCTCTAAATGCGTTCTTCTTACCTTCAACAATATCATCGGTTATTCTTAAAAATTGATTATTGGCAATAGCGTTACTCTGTTCCTCTATACTCTTATACCAAAAACAACATTTTTTGACTTTAAAAACCAAATCACATATATATCTGTAACGATTTACTTTTTCATCTTCAATTATTGATATCCAAAAAATCACGTCTTGGTCTGTTCTTTTGTTATAAGAGTAATCAGTTATTTTACAAAAACTATGTAAAAAATTTTCATTCCAAATATAAGGGTCTTGATTACCATTGAAATCATCATAATAAATATTAATACATCCATGTTTACAACATTTTCTTTCAGGATGAAAAAATAGATAACTTGCCATAATTCCTCCTCACTTTCTCTATATACTAGCTCAGAATAATTATCTTTTTCTATTATTTTAACAATATTCTGACAAAATTTCACAAAGCTAGAGGAAATAGTTTATAGGATAATCTTAACAATATAAACAACAGTTATTAACTATGTGTTTTAACATTACTCAACCCTAATTTTTCTCGTAATGTGCCTTCGTTATAGTCTGTTTGAACTAAGCCTCTTTCTTTTAATATCGGCACGACTTTATTAACGAATAATTCAAATTGTGTAGGGTTTAATGGAGGCATTATATTGAAGCCATCTGCTGCGCCACGTTTAAACCATTCTTCCATTCTATCGGCTACATCTTCGGGTGTTCCCACTATAATATGGTGACCTCTCGCACCGGCTACATGTTTCATTACATCTTCTAATGTTGAATTATTTCTCTTAGCTGTTTCTTTAATAAGGTCGACACGACTTTGTATATTGTTTCCTTTATCGACTTCAACATCTTCAAATGGCGTATTTAAGTCATAACCACTTAAATCTGTATCACCTAAATAAGAAGATAATAATTCTAATCCCATTTCTGGGTCGATTAAATCTTGTAATTCTTTATAGTTAGCTTGTGCTTCTTTGCGAGTTTCTCCGATAAACGGGAATATACCTGGCATAATAACAACTTCTTGCTCTGGGCCACGCTTTTCTTCAACTTGTCTTCTTAATTTTTGAGCAAAATTAATAGATGCATCGATATCATTTTGTGCAGTAAATATAACTTCTGCATGCTTTGACGCAAAATCAGTACCCTTTTTAGAAGAACCAGCTTGAACTAGTAAGGGATAACCTTGTGGTGATTGATCAATATTTAAAGGTCCTTTAACGCTATAAAAATCACCTTCATAATTAATTGGTTCAGGTTGTTGATTCTTTAAAAATTTACCTGCCTTATGAACGCTTTGAGAATCTACATCTCGCCAAGAGTTCCATAACTTTTTCGATATTTCTACAAATTCATTCGCTTGATCATACCTTAAATCATGATCAACATTATTTACGCCACTAAAATTTTTAGCAGTATCATTAATACCAGAGGTCACAATATTCCATCCAGCTCTACCATCGCTGTAATGATCTAATGAAGAAAAAATTCTAGATAAGTTAAATGGTTCTGAATATGTAGTGGACCCTGTAATAATAAGGCCAAGATGCTTTGTTTCCATAGCTATTATAGACATTAAAGAAATAGGTTCGAACATTGTAAACATATCTGGGTGTGTTTTCTTATCGACATATAGACTATCCGAAACAAATAGAAAATCAAACTTTGCTTGTTCTAAAGACTTTGCTTGTTCAATCGTTTTCTTTAAATTCATACCACCACGCTCTACTGACTCTGGATGTCTACTACTTGCAACATGATGACCAAAACCAGTTAAAAAATATCCTAATTTCATTCTTTTCATCTTTGACCCTCCATAATTTACTATTCCGATTGATTTAATATGATTTATGTTACCATTGTATTTTTATAGAGTCAATTTACATTTTTAAAATTTAATTATTGAAAAACAAAAAAATCCACCAACACTTGTGTTGGCGGATTTTATTAGCATATTTGTATTCAATTAATTTTTTCTTTTAAGACCATCCGATTAATTGAGCGAATACTAATGAAATAATTGAAATTACACCCCATAGGATAAATAATGGGAAGAAGAACCGGATCCATTTTGTATAAGAAACGCCTGCGATTGCTAATGCTGCCATAAAGTAACCACTTGTTGGGTAAAAGACATGTGTAAACCCATCACCAAGTTGGAAGGCTAAGACTGCAGTTTGTCTTGTAATACCTAACATATCTGCTACAGGCGCCATAATTGGCATTGTCACCAATGCTTGACCACTGCCTGATGAAATGATGAAATTAATCAGTACTTGCACGATATACATACCAACTACTGCAACTGTTGGCGTTGCACCATCTATTACGGAACCTAAACCATGCACAATACTATCCATAATTTTACCGTCTTCAAGTACTACAGCAATTGAACGTGCTAGTCCAACTATAATAGCTCCCATTAACACATCTTTAAACCCATCATTGAATGATTCACAAATTTCACGTGTGTTTAAGCCAGTCACTAGACCAACCACTATACCCATCATGATAAATAGACCTGACATTTCTACCATAAACCATCCTTGAGTAACGACACCATATACGAGAATTATAAAGAATAAAAGCACAACACCAATACCTATTTTTTGACGGCGCGTTGCAACTAATGGCTCATGTTTAGTAATTTCTTTGTACATTTTCTTTTTTCAGTATCATCTTCATAAACTAAGCTGATTGATGGATCTTTTTTTACCTTTTTAGCATATTTCATAATAAATAGTACTGTCACTAAAAGTACAACTATAAAAATAACTAAACGTAATCCAATACCTGAAAAAGTAGGTATACCTGATAATTTTTGAGCTAAACCAGTATTGATTGGATTCAAGACCCCAACTGTAAAGCCAACTACCGTACCACATAAGGCAATGGAGGTTGCTGTGATAGAATCATAACCTAACGCAATAACTAACGGTATAATGACCGGGATATAGACAAGTGATAGCTCTGCTGTACCTATCAACGTAGCTATAATTGCAAATACGGTTGTTAACACTGGAATGATTAAAATACTTTTATTTATAAATTGACGTGCAAGTTTATCTACCCCTATTTCAATAATGCCTGTACGTCTCAATACCATGAACATACCGCCAATAATTAAAGTGAAGAAGACTATTTCTCCTGCCTCAATTAGGCCACGAGGGATAATCGATATAAAATCAACCAAACCCACAGGTGAAGATGCTATGTAATGGAAAGAATCTGCATCAACCATCTCTCTACCTTCAGGACCTTTAATACGTTTAAATTCACCTGAAGGTATTAAGTATGTAGAAATCGTTGCAATAACACCAAAAATAAATAAAATCACATAGATATGTGGCATACTAAACTTCTTGTTAGAACTCTGTTTCCTGTCTACTTTGTTATTTATCTTTACCAAATTGTATGACCCCTTTGCTTTACTAAATAAAACACCTTAATATTACCACGTAAAGGTAAGTTTACAATTATGCAAAGTAGACAACTTATAAAAATTTCTTGTAACATATAACAAAAAATCGAAATATTTACTTTTCTTGTTTTTCATTATCCTGTTGGTTAGGTTTTTGAGCGTCTGGGTTCGAATATTTCTCTGGGTTATAATCGACGCCTTTATTATAGTTACCTGATGCATCCCATAGTAAAAACTCATCAATACCATGATCTTTTAATGCTTGAATTTGTGCAGTTACTTTTTCTTTATTGTAATCTATATAACGACCTTCACCTAAGTAAGACGCTGTAAAGTCTTGAAGCCATGGACGTGATTTAACTTTTTCACTGTCTACATCTTTAAGTGCTTCTTTTTCTTTATCTAGATAACTGTCTATCGTTTTATAAGGTTCTGTATCTGGATTTTCTAATCCAAAATCACCAGTACCCCAATGTGATGGATAAACCATAGATGATATAACATCGACGTTTTCAGCTATTTTAGGAAAACTCTGTCCAATACCTGGTGTTTCTTTAACTGTAGCTGCGTAACCAAATACATCTGCGGATGTTTTAACGTCATATGATTTCAAATCTTTACGTGCTGTTTTTAAAAACTCTGTAATTGTATCTACACGTTGTTTGATATTATTTAAATCGCTACCTTTGTATTTTCCATTAGAATATTGTAATTCCGCGTCTTTGTTTTCAAACCCTTCTGGGAAACGAACATAATCAAATTGTACTTCTTTAAATCCCGCTTTAGCAGCTTCTTTCGCCACTTCTATATTATAGTCCCATACATTATCATCAAACGGATTTATAAAGCTGTCTCCACCTTCATTTTCCCATACATTACCATCAGACGTTTTAAACGACCAATCAGGTTTTTGATGAGCTAAATTAGAATCTTTAAATGTAACAACACGCGCGATTGGATAGATATCATTCTTTTCCATTTCTTTGATGATTTTTTTAACATCTACACTGTCTACTGTATTACTACTAATTAACTTATTATCACTTTTGAAGTCCATCGTAATATTACCTGAATCATCTTTAACATCGATAACCAATGCATTTAATTCTGTTTCGTTTATAAACTTAATCAATTCATCAAATTGTTCTCCACTTGCTGAATCTGGTGTCACGTAAATACCTTTCACACCATCTTTAGGATAGTCAATATCACTATATGTATCTTTCTCTGATTCATTACTATCTTTCTTATCTTTACTACTAGTTTTCTTTTGTTCACTGCTATTCTTCTTCTCGTTGTTTGAATCAGTATCTTTATTACAAGCTGACATAACCAAGATAACTGCAAGCGCCACTGCTAAAAACTTCCATGATTTCATCATTTTCTCCCCTTATTTCTATATATTGATTTTGAAAAAGTTTCTAAACATTATATTATTCCACGCTTCGCATTTTACATATTTTTACTATTTTAAACAAGGTATATTTTATTCTTTACTTCTTAATGAATTGATAATCAAAACACTTTACTAAACGAAACAATGATATCTTTGTATGTATCTATTGAATCTATAACTGCATATTCTCCATCCCCGTGCCATGCATCACCGGATGGTCCAAATTCGATTGCTGGTACGTTGTATCTCGAGAAATACCTTGTGTCTGCAAATCCATGCTGACCAAATATAGGTACCTCTTGTAGTTGAGAATGTTCTTGAATTTCTTTGATTAGTTGCTGTATGTGGGGGTTTGTTGTTTCATTTAAGACTGCCGGACCTGTTAAATTAATCGTTATTTCTCCATCAGTGATGTTTTTGATTTGTTCTAGTATTTCGTCTTTATCTTGAGTAGGTAAATATCGTATATCGAATGAGATTGTACATGAGTCAGGTACTTTATTATAGACTTCTCCTCCATTGATTTTGGCCAAGTTTATTGATGGTGCTTCGTATATATCTGTTGATTCTTTAGCGAATGGTAAATTCATTATTTGATTATGAATTTGTAATGCTTTTTCTATCGCATTTTCTCCTTCCCATGGTCTACTTCCGTGTGCAGATTTACCAAACAGTTGGACATCAAATTGTAAGATGCCCTTTGCTTGGAAACCTATACCGAGTTGTGTAGGTTCCGCACATATTACAAAGTCTCCTAAATAACCTTGATCTGTTAAATATGCTGCACAGTTATTTCCTCCAATTTCTTCGTCGGTCACGAGTTGTAGTTGTACTTTCGTGTCATTTAATTCTGAGTGTTGAATTTCGCTCATCGCTACCATAAACGCTGCTACACCTGCTTTCATGTCTGCGGAACCTCTTCCATATATTTTTCCATCTTTGATAACTGGCTCGAACTGCCCTTCTTTACCACTTACGACATCTACATGTCCATTTAGCACAAGCGTTTTATTTCCATTCCCTATTGTACAAATCAGCATTTTATAGTCGTTGTTTGTTATAATTTCTGATTCAAGATTATGATTTTTTAACCATTTTTGGCAGTAATCGATTATTTCATTTGCTCCTTCTTTACTAGAACTATCGTAAGAAATTAATCTTTGTAATAGTTTTAATGTTTTACTCATGTAATCATCCCCTTATCATTTTGAGGAAAGTATAGTATATTGACAGAATATTGACAAGATTTAAAAATTTTAGTAAAGTTTAGTTGTATTAATACATCTTAAATATAAACTAACAACTTATTTTAAAGTGAATATATTAAGCAAAGGCGCTTATATCCCAACATTCCGTGTTGGGGATATAAGCGCCTTTTTGCATTTTAAGGGGGATATTTATGACACGAGATTTAAATTATAACTGGGTTAATGGTGAAAAAGTCACAACTGATGAGGTGATTTCAGTATTCAATCCTGCCAACGGTAACAACATTGGAGATGTACCAAGTGTTTCTAAAGATACTGTTCAAGAAGCGATTAATTCTGCTGTTTCTTCTTTCGAAAAGTGGTCTAATTATACTGCTGAAACGAGACAATATTATTTAGAACAATGGGCGGTTAATTTATTAAACAAACAAGAAGAATTAGCACAAATTATGAGTGAAGAACAAGGTAAGCCATATGCCGAAGCTTTTGGAGAAATTGGCGTTTGCGCCAAATTTATACGATGGTTCGGTGAAGAAGGTAAACGTATATATGGAGAAGTTATACCTCCATCTTCAGAAAATCAACGTATTTCAGTGATTAAACAGCCTGTTGGGGTTTGTGGTCTCATTACACCGTGGAATTTCCCAGGTGCAATGGTGGCACGTAAAGTAGCACCCGCCTTAGCTGCCGGATGTACTGTAATTGTTAAACCATCAAGTGAAACACCTAGGATAGCTATTGCAATCTTTGATGAATTAATGGCTACAGGAATAGATAAAGGTGTAGCTAATATTGTTACAGGTAGTTCTTCATTAATTTCAGACACTTTATTCGCAGATAAACGCGTTAAGAAAATATCGTTTACTGGTTCAACTCAAATTGGTAAGACTCTAATGAGTAAAGCATCCGATCAAGTTAAACGTATCTCGCTCGAACTCGGAGGGAACGCACCTGCAATTGTACTTCCTGATGCAGATTTAGATAATGCAGCAGATGCGATTGTTGATAATAAATTCGAAAACAGTGGTCAAATGTGTAACGGCATTAACGTCATTCTCGTACATAAAGATGTGAAACAAGAAATGACTGAAAAAATAATAGAACGCGTAAAGAAAATTAAAATCGGATCAGCTGATGAAGAAAATGTTCAAGTCGGACCTTTGATTAATAAAAAAGCTATAGATAAAGTAGAACAACTCGTTTCTGAAGCTCAAAAAGAAGGGGCATTTATAGAATTAGGTGGAAAGAAGGCTAATACAGGAGAATCTGAACTATTCTATCAACCTACTGTTATCAGTGGCGTTAGGGCTAACATGACAATTGCCCAAGAAGAAATATTCGGGCCAGTAGCACCTATTATATCGTTCGACAATGAAGATGAAGCAATAGATATTGCGAATGCTTCGCCATATGGACTTGCAGCTTATTTCTTCTCAAGCAATATCAATACAATTTATAAAATGAGTGAAAAACTCGAATTTGGCATGATTGGTGTTAACGGTACTCAATTAAGTGTCCCTCAAGCACCATTTGGAGGAATTAAAGAAAGCGGTATGGGTCGCGAAGGCAGTCACTACGGTTTAGACGGATTTTTAGAATTGAAGTATATTTCATTATCTTTACTTAAATCATAAGGGGGTTGTCATTTATGAATACTAATGGCAAAAAAGTAACTGGAGATATTACGAAAGATCAATTAATTGAATTAGTAAAATCTGAAGACATCGACACGATTATTATGGGATTTTGTGACATGCAAGGACGTTTGATGGGGAAACGTGTTACTGGCGAATTCATATTAGAAAATGATATTTCAGAGGGTACTCATTTCTGTAATTACCTATTAGGTACCAACTTCACAATGGATACAAATGAAAACTTTGAGTTCATGAATTGGGACAAAGGTTATGGTGACTATTTAGCAGTTCCTGATTTAAACACATTAAAAGTGATTCCTTGGCTAGAAAAAACAGCAATCGTATTCTGTGATGTATATACAGTGGATGGAAGTGAACCAATTTGTATAGCGCCACGGAACATACTTAAAACTCAAATTGAAAAAGCAGAAAAACTTGGATTTTCTCCACATATGGCAAGTGAACTTGAATTCTATCTTTTCAATCAATCATTTGCCGAAATTGACAAAAAAGGCTATGACAACTTAGAAACTGCCGGCCATTTAAATGAAGATTATAATTTATTACAAGGTAGTAAAAATGAACCTTTATATCAAAGAATAAGAAATCAAATGCATTTGATGGGTATACAAATTGAATCTTCAAAGGGTGAAGCTTATAAAGGTCAACATGAAATCAATTTGAAATATGCAGACGCTTTAAAAGCAGCTGATCAACACATTATGTTTAAACACGGCATGAAAGAAATATGTATTCAAAATGAGAAAGCTGTAACATTTATGGCTAAACCATATGAAGAATGGACTGGTTCGAGTGGTCATATTCATTTAAGTTTAATGGAAAAGGGAACAAAAAATAATGCTTTTTATGCCGGTGAAGACGCAGTTGATCCTAAATCAGAAACAATGCAGCACTTCTTAGCAGGAATTATCAAATATACGAAAGATTTTGCATTATTATTTGCCCCATACGTCAATTCTTATAAGCGATTCGCACCTAATACTTGGGCGCCTGTAAGCATTGCGTGGAGTAAAGATAATCGTTCAGCTGGATACCGCGTAGTCGGTGACGGTAATTCATTAAGGTTTGAATCTAGAATTTCAGGTGCAGATATGAACCCGTACTTAGCATATTCAGCTTTAATCGGTGCTGGTTTATACGGTATTGAACATAAAATTGAATTACCTGATGAATTAGTTGGAAATGCTTATGAACAAGAAGATATAGATCGCATACCATCTTCTTTACACGAAGCAATTTGGAATTGGAAGAACAGTGACGTAGTGAAAGAAGTTCTAGGTGAAGATGTTGCTAAACACTATTTAGAAGCTGCTAGATCCGAGCAAAATGAATTTGATTCATTCGTCACAACTTGGGAACGTTCACGATACTTTGAACAAAGTTAATGTTGATTTTAAGGAGGAATATATGATGAGACTCAAAGATAAAGTTTGTATAATTACTGGTGCAGGCGGTGGAATGGGAAAAGTAGCTGCTGAAACATTTGCTAAAGAAGGCGGTAAAATAGCTGTTTTTGAAAGAGATGAAAAAGCAGGGCAAGCAACAGTAGATTCTATTCATAATAATGGTGGAGAAGCTTCATTATTTGTAGTAGATATTTCAAATGAAGAAAATGTTAAAAGTGCGGTAGCTGAAACAATAACAACATACGGAAGAATAGACGTTCTCTATAATAATGCTGGTGTAATGCCAGAAGCAGATAATTCTGTAGTAAATACAGAAGAAAGTGTATGGGATTTAGTCATGAATATTAACGTTAAAGGTATATTCTTTATGACGAAGTATGTCATTCCAGAAATGGAGAAAAACAGTTCTGGATCAATCATAAATATTGCTTCATTCGTCGCTCAAATGGGTTGTTCAGTACCACAAGATGCTTATACCGCTTCTAAAGGCGCTGTAGTAGCCTTAACAAAATCATTAGCAATACAATTCCGTCCTAAAGGCATTCGTACAAATGCGATTAGCCCTGGGCCAATTGAAACGCCATTGTTAATGGAGTGGCTTGTATCAGATGAAGAAGCTAAGAAAGTACGATTAGACAGACAACCCGCAGGCAGATTTGGTAAGCCTGAAGACATTGTAAATTGCGCTTTATATTTAGCATCAGATGAGTCTAATTGGACAAATGGAGCTAACATTAATGTAGATGGTGGTATAACTTCTAATTACTTCTAAGTATTATGAAATAACAGCAAAAACGCCCAACACTTTAATCAAGTGTTGGGCGCTTACTATTTTTAAAATTTATCTTCTAAGTATTCTTTCTCACCTATAATTCCCATTTTTCTATCCAGTTTTTCTAACTTTTTCGCTTTCGGTATACATAAGATATAAGCAAATATGATAGCTATTATCCCTCCACTCAATTTCCCAATTAGCACTGCGGGTATTAATGTAGGCTGAAAATTAGCTGAGTATGATAAATGGTCACCTAATAAGAACGCTGCACATACACCAAATGCTATGTTCAACACTTTATCTTTAGGTGGCATATCTCTTACCAACTTTAGCATAGCTAGTATATTAGCTATAGTAGCAATAAATCCTGCGCTACCTACTTCACTCAGTCCAACTTTATTACCTATTCGATGTAAGCTACTAGAGAAATATTTACGAATTAGGTATACCATAGGGAATGCACCAGAAAGCATAATTGCAATGTTACCTGCATTCTCCAATGCTCGGAAATTATCTTTTTTATCAGCCATAATTGGATCAAACCCCCAACCACCAAATACGTTTGTAAATAAACCTGTAAATATTTCTACTACCGAGAACACAAATACTAATTTAATACATGCATCTAATATTCTTCCGAAGAAAATAAATAACTTTATCATAATATCTGAGAAGAAGTATAATCCTATTGCTGTAACAACTACAAAGATAATAAGTGGCAGTAAATTCGTAAATATTGTAGTCATACTTATTTGAAACAAATGCGTTGGGTCACTAGTTGTATCAATCGTAGTTCTTATTTTCGTATTGCTAAATAGAATTATTACCGTGGAAATAAATACACCGAACGGTATTGCTAACAAACCAGATAATATACCTAAAGCCATATATTTATGATCTCGTTTATCAAGCATTGGCAAACCAAGTGGTATTGTAAACACTATTGTTGCCCCTGCCATCAGCCCAACAATCATCGCCATTATCCAACCTTCGTAGCTCGCCTTTAATACATCTGCCAGTTGATATCCTCCCATATCCGTAGCAAGTATAGAAGTAGCTGCAATTGCAGGATCTGCACCTATCTTATCAAACATAGGTCCAAAAAATTTCTCAATAAACTTTGAAATGAATGGAATAGATGCCATAATTCCTGCTGAATTTGCAAAAATTGGACCAATTGTATATATCCCTTCCATAAACTCTTTACCAATACCTTCGTTTGCATTTCGAATTGCACCAAACGCACCTAATACTGCACATAACATAATAATATAAATAATAATTGTACCTATATGCTCCATATTAAATCCCCCTTATTTTAAATCTAAAAATGCAAAAAGGTGCCTATTTGATTAATTCAAATAAGCACCTTTGCTTGGTTGTATTCACTTTTAACATATTACCCTAATTCATTGATAATCTCTGTAGCTTCTATTTCAATTGCGATTTGCTTATCCATACTCTTTCGCCGAAGTTTTTGATAAGCCGCTTCTTCTGATAAATTCAGTTGCTCCATCAGAAGACCTTTTGCTTTTTCAACAAGTTTACGATTATTCATTTGTTTTTTCGTATTATCCACTTCTATTCTTAGTTGATTCAAGCTGTTAGATTGCGACAGTGCAATTTCAACAGCTGGCAACAGTTGCGCTTCTGAAATTGGTTTTACAATATATCCTACAATATTAGTTTGTTTAGCTTCTTCTACGTATTCACAATGACTATAAGCAGTTAGTATTAATATTGGAATATCATATTTCTTTGAAATGATTTTACTAGCTTTCAGACCATTTAATTTCGGCATTTTAATATCCATAATGACTAAATCAGGCCGAAATTTATCAACCAACTCTAACGCTTTTTCTCCGTTACCGGCTTCCGCTACTACCTCGTATTGAGCTTCTTTAAGCATTTCTATGATATCCATCCTAACGATAGATTCATCTTCAACAACTATAATTGATGTCAATTCAATCATCCCCTTTGTATTGAAATTGAACGCGTGCTAAAGTGCCGATATTATTACGCTTAATACTAAATGTGCCTTCTAAATCATTTTCCGTAATAGTTTTTACAATTTTCAGTCCAAAAGAATGGATAAATTCGCTTTCTGTTATACCTGTATCTTGAACTTCAAGAATATGCGATTGGTTCTGTTGGTCGTACCTTAAATGTACATCAATCTTTCCATCAGTCTGATAATTAAATGCATGGTTTAAACAATTTGTAATAAGTTCATTTGCGATGAGTGCCACTGATACAGCTATATTTGATACAAGATGAATTTGACCTTCAGTCTTATAATCTATATGTATAACTTTATCTGAAGTCTCATTATAGACAATCATATTTCCTATCTTCTTAACTAGTTTATCAATATTGACTAAATCCGTTGATGATTCATCTAGGATGACTTCATAGACAGAAGCAATACTCATGATTCTATTCAAACTTTCTTGAAAATATTGTTCACTACCATCTGGCAATCCCCTTCTCATTTGTAATCTCAATATACTCGCTACAGTTTGAAGATTATTTTTAACACGATGATGAATTTCACCAATTGCAGCAGATTTGGAAATCAATTCTCGTTCTTTTTCCTTTAAATCCGTTATGTCTTTCATAAGAATAAGATGACCTGTCACAACCCCATCTTCAAGTAATTGAATACATTTAATTTGAAAATAATGATTATGAAGTTCTTTTTCTTCAATTGTAATAATTCGACCATCTGTTAGCATACTTTCGACCGTTGGAAAGAGTTCTACAAAACACAAACCAGTTTCACACTTAGTTCCCTTAATATCACTTATCATTTTCTCTCCAGTTAGATTGAAATAACGTATATTCAAATCATTATCCAACTCAAAAAAACTTTCTTCAATCATATCTGGGAAAAAAACCTCATTATTTTTTGAACGAGAAACAATGTTACTCAATGTACTAGTTGCTTGAGTTAATGCCTTCAAACGATTTTCCTTCATTACTTTACTACTTATATCTTTCTCCATAATCAATGTACCAATAATTTCTTCTCCCAACATAATCGGTGTTACACTCTGTTCAACCACTTTACCTTCTTGAGTAACAGCCTTATATTGAGAAAAATCTTTACCCCTTAATGCTTCAAAAACGGCTGGTTCAAACTTCTCATAAACATTCTCACCAATAACTGATGTTTGATATAAACTCTTCACATTTTTAGGAATTGCTTCAGCAACAACGACCACTTCATCCTTATTGTCAGTCGGACAATCAATAAATACATTTGCACGGTTGAGATCAGCAACCATTTGAAGTTGATTTGAAAGGTTAATAATCTTATTATAAGCTTCTTCCGACAAAGATGTAAGCGCTTTACTAACTAAGTTGATATTCCCAATAATACACCATCCCCTATGATAATTGTATGAATATTTCGAATATTTTTATATTACTATTATGAAATCGAATTAAAAATATGTCAATTCAAAACTTAGTATGCCAAATTTCTTCAACTGTATTACTAATAGTAATGCTTTTCACTAATTAACCTCACTCTTATAATTAATCTTTAGACCCAACGTTTTATACACACACTTCTTATAGATATATTTGCAATTATGTGTATTTGATGTACAATAAAAGTGAATAATTACACTTGATAATAGCGAATGATAAAGGAGTGGTATTCCCACCTAGCAACTTAAATTGAAAGGGCATTGCATGTGTTTGAACTGGAAAAAACGACAAATAAGTAAAGATAGTACTTGTTCAAGGATTTATGCATTTGAATGTTGACTAAGCAGTTATGGTCAAAGGTACTCAAAAATTAAGGAGTGGTTTATTATGCGTAAAGTAGGAAAGTTACTTTCAGCATCTGTCGTTGTATCAACACTTGTCGTAGGTTCTTCAGCAGCATTTATAACGACAAGTGGTCCAGAAGCTCAAGCAGCAGAGCAAGTTCAAAAATGGGGGCATGGTGAAGGAGCAGCAAGCGGTGCAAGTACACAAGGCGCTTCAGAAGAAATGGCACAAACACCTTGGTATAACTATTACGGTTATACAACATATGATCCTTCGTTTACACAAGATTATAATTTTGTACGTGCATTGAAATATGACAATGTTTCAATTGATAACTATAAAGTAGATCCAAAAGCTTATAAAAATCATGACCATAGTATAAAAGTTTATGATACAACTGTAGATTTTAACGATGATAATGAAGTTATTCAAATTAGCTTTAATACTAAACCAAATACGGTAACTAAAGAAACTTTCAAAAAAGCACATGCTTCTAATGATATGGGAGGAGAAGGTGATTCAGGTATCGGAGATGGTACAATGGTATATTATAATACTAATGATGGTTCATATAAGGCTTTCTTTGATGAAAATGATTACTTAACTAAAATAATCATTGGTCAATAGAATGAAATAACAACTATCGGAAGTCGTAATCTTAAAAATGTAGATGACAAAATAGTAAGCACATCACTCTACTGATGAAATTCAGTACACAAAGTGATGTGCTTATTTTATATTATGAATTTGGTTAATGATGATTATTTTAAACTACTATAGTTATGATTCTGTCATTTTAATAATAATTCTACCTACATCGCCATTTGCTAATTGATCAAAGCCTTTATTTATCTCATTAAGTGAAATGACATCACTGATTAATGGATCAACGTTAAGCCGATTACTTTGATACAAACTAACAAACCTAGGTATATCACGATCAGGAACACAACTTCCAACATATGAACCTTTAATCGTTCTTTCTTCAGCTGCTAGAGTTACTTGAGGAATTGATAATTCTGCTTTAGGATCAGGTAAACCTGTTGTAACTGTTGTTCCACCTCGTTTTGTTATTGCATATGCTACTTTCATTGCTGGCACTACACCTGCTGTTTCAAATACATATTCAGCCCCGCCTGTAATATATTGCTTAACTTCTTCTATTACATTTTCATCGCCTGAATTATATACTGCTGTTGCACCTAATTTTTTAGCTATTTCAAATTTATCTTCATTTATATCTAATGCAATTATTTCATTTGCACCGGCCAGTTTTGCACCAATAATAGCATTTAATCCTATTCCTCCAAGTCCTACTACAGCGACATTACTACCTGGTCTAATCTCCGCTGTATTTATAACGGCTCCTATACCAGTAATAACAGCACAACCAAACACAGCTGCACGTTCATAAGGAATATTTGGATCAATTTTTACTATAGAATTTTCTGATACAACAGCATATTCAGAAAATCCAGAAACGCCTAAATGGTGATGGATGACATCATTATCTTTAGATAAACGAAATCCACCTTCTAGCATTTCACCTTTTTCATTTGAAGCAGCACCATTTTCACATAATGCCGGTCGTCCTTCACGACAAGGTATACACTTTCCACAGCTTGGAATAAATGTACAAACAACATGGTCTCCAACTTCAAAATCGGTAACATTTTCACCTAGTTCTATAATCTCTCCTGCCGCTTCATGTCCTAACGCCATAGGCATTGGTCGCGGTCGACTTCCGTTAATCACTGATAAATCAGAATGACATAAACCTGCTGCATGAATTTTAATTAATACTTCATTTTTGTTAGGATTATCAAGGTTTAATGTTTCTATCTTTAAAGGTTCAGCTTTTTCATAAGGACCTTCTACACCCATTTCATATAATACTGCTGCTTTTGTCTTCATTTATATACACACCCTTTATTCATAATAACCATCAGTAGACTTTCTAAAAGTCTCAAATTGATTACCGTCATGACCAAACCAGATTTCTGCGTTTTTTTCTTTTGCGAGTCGCTTAATGTATTCAACTGAGTTTGCCCAACCAATAGAATCATAAATAATTCCAGGTGGCTGCAATTTAGGTTCCATACTTTCTCGTGTGTAAATAGCATCAGAAGCTAAGATTAACGTGCCTAGCTCTTCCGTTTCAATTTCAAGACCAATCATTCCCCAAGCATGGCCACTACCAAAATTCAGTACCTTCACTCCATCTACAAGGTTCAAGTGGTCTTGATCACGTGAAATTGTGTGCCAAGTTAAATCACTTTTAATCCAAGCATCAATATCACTCCAAATATATGCACCTTCTTGTTGGTTACGTGCATAGCACTTCATCGCACCACTGAATTCATCATCATGAACAATAACAGTTGCGTTTGAAAAATATTCTAAACAACCAGCGTGGTCTAGATGTAAATGTGAAGCAACTACTATATCTACATCTTTAGGGTCAACGCCTAACTGTTCTAGCCTATTAGGTAAATGACACGAGTCATCTGAAAAATACGGAAAAGCTTTCTGTGTCGCATTAATCCAACGACCCTCTTCACCCATTGAATTAGGATTACAAGCAGTATCAAATAAAATTTTAGCATCCGGATGGTCTATAAAAACTGTATAAATCGGAAATTCATGTAATTCATTTTCTTTATTAGGATTGTCGAGCGTGGCTTGGTTTGAATTAGCTATCATTAGATTTTTGTCCATTTGCATGCGTCCATTATCCAAAACATAGATTTTCATACGTTCTTTTTTTATATTTACCAATACAATCAACCCCTTTAATTATATGTTACTCCCCATTGTAAACCCTTTCACTTTTGGTGTAAAATTATACCTATCGAATTATATTGTTTCTATATTTTGTATAATTATTTGATTTTTGTTATTCATTCAACATGTTATAATGTTATTATTTTCACGAAGATTACATTTTTAATATAAAGGGGTATAAAAATGAAAAAATTAATAATATTAAGCGTATTATTATTGGTATTAAGTGCTTGTAATAATAAAGATTCAAATAATAGTGCAATAGATAAAATTGAGAAAAAATATGATGCAAATGTAGGTATGTATGCTCTTAATACTCAAAACGGTGAAGAATTATCATTTAATGAAGATAAACGCTTTGCTTACGCTTCTACATTAAAAGCTGTAAGTAGTGCCATGTTACTTGAAAAAGTACCTTCTAATAAATTAGATAAAAAAATTCACATAAGTAAGGACGATATTGTTACATATTCACCTGTGTTAGAAAAATATGTCGACAAAGAGATAACTTTAAAGAAACTTATAGAAGCTAACATGTTATATAGTGATAATACTGCTAATAATAAAGTTATTGACGAGCTAGGTGGTTATAAAGAAGTTAAAAAAAGATTAGTAGACTTAGGTGATACAATGACGTATCCATCAAGAAAAGAACCCGATTTGAATTTATATACACCAAAAGACAAACGAGATACAACCACTCCCTTAGCCTTTGGTAAAACATTGAATAAACTTATAATCGACGGCAATCTTAGTAAATCAAATAAAGATTTCTTAATGAACCTAATGTTAAAAAATAAAAGTGGAGATACGTTAATTAAGGATGGTGCTCCATCCGACTTTAAAGTTATGGATAAAAGCGGTCAGGCAGTTACGTATGGTTCAAGAAATGATGTTGCTTTTATTTATCCAAAAGGACAAGATAAACCTATAATATTAGTTATATTCACTAATAAAAATAATAAAGACGCTAAACCTAACGATAAAATAGTAAGTGAAGTAGCTGAGGAAGTTTTGAAAAATATTAGTGAATAATTTGAGACCTTAGTAGACAGCATAAGAGAAAGCATGAGTAGATTAATAGTTTAATTGTCATTAATATTAATTTTTTAAATAATTAATAGATTATCAACATACTATTCATTTGTAATGTTTTCTATTTTTTATTAATGTTAGGTCTATAACAACTAAGGAGGCAATTTAATGGTTAGCAAATCTGATATTACTTTTTTAGAAAGGTGTGTCGAGTTAGCGGAACAGGCGCTGAATAAGGGAGATGAACCTTTTGGATCTATTATAGTAAGTTCTGAAGGTAACATTTTATTTGAGGATCATAATCGTGTTAGTGGCGGTGATCATACAAGACATCCTGAATTTGAAATAGCGAGATGGGCTGCAAATCATTTATCTCCTGAAGAACGTAAGTCAGCAACTGTTTATACTTCTGGGGAACACTGCCCGATGTGTGCGGCTGCACATGGTTGGGTAGGTCTTGGTAGAATCGTTTATGCAAGTTCTTCAGAACAATTAGGTAAGTGGTTGAGTGACATGGGAGTACCACAATCACCAGTAAAAAGTCTACCTATTCAACAAATTATAGAAAATGCTGATGTCGATGGCCCAGTTGATGAATTAGCAGAAAAAGTACATGCATTACATTTAAAGTTACACGAAAAAAATTAATATATTCTTAAATAATTCCCCTCAATATTCGAAAGATGCTGAGGGGATTTTTATATTCAAAAAATCTACGTGTGTGATTATTCCCTATCATTTGTGATACATTTCCCCATTATTAATTTCTTTGTCACCGTTAGACACCTCTTCATTAAGTCTGTGACTGGTCAATATCCTTTTGTGTAAGTTGAAAATTTATGGTAATATCATCATGGATAAAGATGAGATAATAATAGAAAAGAAGGTTTAAATATATTATGAAAGAAAATTTTTGGAGTGAATTACCACGTCCATTTTTTATTTTGGCACCTATGGAAGACGTTACAGATATCGTCTTTCGTCATGTTGTTAGTGAAGCAGCTAGGCCAGATGTGTTTTTCACTGAATTTACAAACACTGATAGCTTCTGTCACCCTGAAGGTATAGACAGTGTTCGCGGACGCTTAACATTTAGTGAAGATGAACAGCCTATAGTTGCTCATATATGGGGAGACAAGCCAGAGCATTTCCGAGAAATGAGTATCGGTATGGCAGAGATGGGCTTTAAAGGTATTGATTTAAATATGGGTTGTCCCGTAGCCAATGTTGCAAAAAAAGGTAAAGGTTCTGGATTGATACTTCGACCTGAAACCGCGGCTGAAATTATTCAAGCATCTAAAGCAGGTGGTCTACCGGTAAGTGTAAAAACCCGCCTCGGATATTATGAAATAGATGAGTGGAAAGATTGGTTAAAACACGTCTTCGAACAAGACATTGCAAACTTATCTATCCATCTCCGTACTCGTAAAGAGATGAGTAATGTAGATGCACACTGGGAATTAATCGAAGCAGTCAAAAATTTGCGTGATGAAATCGCACCAAATACATTGCTAACTATTAACGGTGATATTCCAGACAGAAAAACAGGGCTTGAACTTGCAACAAAATATGGCATTGATGGTGTAATGATCGGTAGAGGCATTTTTCATAATCCCTTTGCTTTTGAAAAAGAACCACGCGAACACACGAGTAAAGAACTGTTGGACTTGTTAAGATTACATCTAACATTATTCGACAAATATTCTCAAAAAGAAAATCGACAATTCAAAAGTTTACGCAGATTCTTTAAAATCTATGTACGAGGGATTAGAGGTGCAAGTGAACTGCGACATCAATTGATGAGTACACAATCAACAGACGAAGTTCGTGCATTGCTCGATGAGTTTGAAGCGAAAATAGAGGAAGATATAGAATCTTAAAGCAGCTATGAGCAAGTATCAGGTTTTAACCCTACAATTATAAACTTTATCGCAGATATGTATATAGCCCCTGTTAACATTATTGTTAACAGGGGCTATATTATTAATTATAAATCTTTATATTTAGTATTTGAATCTTTGCTTTTGTTTATTGGGTACTTTTCAACATTTTTCACTAGTTTCTTACGGATAATTTCATTAATATCAAAGTCTAAATTATCTGCCAACATATAACTATAGATTAATACATCTGCTAATTCTTCTGCTAACCTCTCACGCTTAGTATCCACTACCTCTTCAGATGATTTCCACTGAAATAGCTCAAGTAATTCTGCTGCTTCTAAACTAATTGATAAAGATAAATCCTTTTCATTGTGAAATTGTCTCCAATTACGTTCATCTCTAAATTGATTGATTTCTTTTAGTACATCTTTTGTTTTATCCATTTTTATCACCTTTAGACGCTTTTTTAAGTGCTTCTCTTAATTGTTCATCTACTGCATAAATATATAAACCATTTACACCACGTGTAAGTAAAACATTTAATTCATTTTTCAATAGCATTTCCGAAAAATGATGCTTTGAACCATCTTCTAATGTTCTCCGACGTGTAGCCTTTTTATTAGCACTACTATCTTTATCAAAAACAATCCTACCATCTCTATATTTTACAGAAGGTCCAATTATTACTCCAGCATAGTTTAAGTCTAAACCTTGAATTGTGTAAGTTGAGCCTATCTCATTTATTGATTGATCTTGTTCAACCCAAGGCAAGTTCGACTGTTTTTTACTAACTTCCAATTGATAATTCCATGGCATTGAAAAATTGCCAATATCCACTCTCCAATAGTCCTTATTTTCAGGAGGTTTTTCTTTATATTGCCAATCAAAGGTGGCAAGCATTCTCGATATACCACTTTCTGTATTTTGAGACTTGTCTTTGATAGATTTTTTTAATTCCATTGGTGTATCAAAGATTTTAATTTCATAACCTTTTTTATCAAAAGGAATATTGTTTATTACTTGATCATCAACCAAATTTCTTATCCAATTAATTGTTGCTTCATCACTATTAATGCGCATTTGATTTTTTAATGTAATATGATTATTTTTATTTTTGGCGTAATCAAAATAATAATTTAACTTATCTACTTCCCATATTTGTTCAGTTGTAAGTACTTGTTTTAAGTCAAAAACAATAACTACAACTTTAGCTCTTTCCAATAAATCATTTAAATGATTTTTTCCTTGATAACTCTGTTTACCTTGAGTTAAAAGTAAATGTGCTTCATCTACAATTACAACATCTACTTTTTCATTTGATGAATGACTATTAATAAAGCTAGTTGGTTTACTAACAATTTTATTCTTCTTAGTAGAAATACCCAATTTAGTAACTATTTGATTATAAATTGATACATGCTCATTTTGATTTACTAATAAATGAATATCTAGATTATCATCTAAATCTAAATTGTACTTTCCAATTTCATAAAGCAACGTACTCATTAAAACAGTTTTTCCTGATCCAGCTTCTCCCTCAACAATTATCAATTGTCCTTCTTCATCTAAAATTAGCGACTCTTTAATTTTATCTAATATCTCTTCCTTAGCATTAATTTGCTCTTGAGTTAATTTATGAAAAGGAGATGCTTTAAATATTGCTGAATCTTTAATGATGCTTTCAATTGGAAACAAAGATTTATTTTTATTATTTAATGTTTTCCAAATATCAGAAAAAATTTCATCTAGCTTTTCAGACGTATAGTATTCATTTTGTTGATTTGTTCTACTATTATGAACCCTAGAAATACTATCTACACTTAACAAATACTGCATTAGTCTATTTTCAATATCTAAGGTTAATGACTTATTAAATAATTCATGACCAATCACATACATTGATGAACTGTTTGATTCAGAAAAGCTTTCCCAAAATGGTTTCATTTTTGTATCCGCATTAAGATGTTGTCTAGTTCTATTTCTAATATCTGCTGTTTCTCCAACGTAAACTTCAAAGTTATTTTCACGTTTTTTGTCGTTTATTATGTATACAGTTGGATACCTTAATAAGTATTTTCCATCTGCCGAAGTTTTCCATTTTTGGATTGAATCATTAAGATTTTCCATTGAATATTTCATATTTTCTATCTTTAACAAGTTTCCCATCTGCATCACCTATTAAATTATTATCTATTAAATTCTATTTTGTAATAATTTTATATGTTTTTTTAAAATTTAACTTAAGAAACCTCAATTTTTATAATTTAACCTTATTTATTATTAAGGTAATGAAATAAATAAGGTTAAATGAGCAATGTTTTACTCATTTATCCGATATATTTATATGGAAACTAATTTAAATATATTAGTCATATTTTTACTTCTATTTAAATTATCACTATGATAAGTAGATATTGTATATAAACTTTAGAGAAATAACAGTGGCTCTAGACCATGAAATGAATAAACTAAACCTTTCATTAAAAAATATAAGTCGCGTAGATTCTAATTTCTCTGTAAATATTTTAAAAGAAAAAGAAAATAGTATTACACCTCAAAGTTGGATGGAAGGTTGGACAATTGAAGCTGGCATGTTGGCAATGAAATATATATTGGAGTCAGGTCAATCCACCGAAGTTGTCTTGACGGCTAACGATATGATTGCAATTGGCGCCGGACAAGCCATAAAAAGTAGTGAAATAAAGGTGCCAGAACAGCTTCAAATTATTGGAATTAATAACAACGAAATGTCTTCGCTAGTGTCTCCGTCTATCTCAAGTATTGATATTCCGAAGACTACCCTAGCAAAAGAAGTGGTTTGCTTAACTAACAAACATATTAAAGGGAACGATACAAACGCTTATCATATCAATATAAATACACACTATATTAAACGTGAAAGCACACAATTTTAAGCTAGTTTAATAATTCTAATAATACATCTTAATTTAGGATGATAAGAAGTAGTATCTCAATAATATTTGAATTCGACAAATTCACTTTCAATTAGTGTTACAAGAATCTCATTTACAAATTGTGATATATTACTATTGAATTTTTAAAATAGAAAATATACTGTTAAAAATAAGAGCATCTTCCAAGTATAGTGAAAGATGCTCTTATTATTTTTTGTTATCTTGTCAATAATTCTACTAATTTTTATCCTTTGCTATGGATGTTATATATAAATCATTTTCTCTAAGTTTTATATAATACGCATAGGTATCATGTTTTACAAATTAATCTACCGATAGATGCTTGATATAAAAATGATCATTCATTTGGTAGTTATTTAGTTTGAAGTATTTTTTTGTGTATATTAGAATTCAAATAAATATTAGCTACAATTTCTATAGTTTGAACAGTTGTGCATTAAACGGACAAATCGCCTTTTTGCTTTTGATATTTTGAATTAAAAAACCATTGGGTGTTGAGATTTTCACTTATATTTCATGCAAAGTCTCTGTTGTCCAAACAATAAACTGAAAATACTTAGAATAATAAAATTCTCAAAAACAAGTAATTTAAGTTGTAGTTATTTTGTCTGAGATTCATATGATAAGAAACAAAAAGAGAGGATTGAGTTAAAGAAGCTATAAATGTACTACTCTACATTATTGAAGCATTTTTAAAACATTCATTTCCTAATTACATATTACTCAATATACTTTATAAAAAACACAAAATATGGCAGTCATATTTTGTAATATATGAATTAAAGATGCTCACGATTGGAATCGAGCATTTAGGATACTTGCTATATATATACCTAAAATTACAGAGTACTAAAACACGCTCACCGTCCATTCAAAAAAGGTGGAGATATACCTTATACCTAAAATTACAGAGTACTAAAACAATTAATTATACCCACGTTTATGCCGAGAAATATACCTTATACCTAAAATTACAGAGTACTAAAACCCTCCACATATTCATCATCTAACTTTGCACATATACCTTATACCTAAAATTACAGAGTACTAAAACGAATCTAATAGTAGAACTACGAGAAATAAATATACCTTATACCTAAAATTACAGAGTACTAAAACGTACTTTCCCAATGGATGATGGACGTCAAATATACCTTATACCTAAAATTACAGAGTACTAAAACCATCAATCATTGTGTATATTTCTTCTTCTTATATACCTTATACCTAAAATTACAGAGTACTAAAACATATCAAGTTGCAGTCCTAATTCTTCTTCCATATACCTTATACCTAAAATTACAGAGTACTAAAACTTGCACATATCAACGATATTCGTGCTGAGGATATACCTTATACCTAAAATTACAGAGTACTAAAACGTTTAGCAGTGATACCTGCCATTGCTGTCCATATACCTTATACCTAAAATTACAGAGTACTAAAACACATTGGTTTATATACTTTAACTGCATCCAATATACCTTATACCTAAAATTACAGAGTACTAAAACATAGTCAGACAATCGTTAATAGTCGTGGTGATATACCTTATACCTAAAATTACAGAGTACTAAAACGATGACCATCTTCAGCAAGGTTATATAAACATATACCTTATACCTAAAATTACAGAGTACTAAAACCTCTAGCACAATTATAACCTTGAAATATAATTAAGAAAATAGATAAGTTGATAACGCTAATGAAATTTTTGTTTTATCGATATCTAATTGATATTCTAAATTACAATGTTTTAAAAATGAAATAATGATATAAAGATCAATATCTTTAAAAACAATAATATCCGCAAGCAAATAGTTAGAAATAATTGGTTTTATTTCTAAAACTGAACAATATTTTACAAATAAATATTCAAACCTCTCTTCAATCTGTTCTTTTTCCACATTAATTGGCGCATTCCAATAGCTATCTTCAAAAAATGATTCAGTAATCATTTGAACATTATTAATAAAATAATTTAGTCCTTTAATACTCTCAGATAAAAAACATGGTGATTCGGTTAAAACAATAACCGGAACAGGTAAGTTGTTTAGTATTTTCCTGAACCTTATTTGTTCTTTAATACTAAGTCCAGCTTCTGGATATAAATAGATTACAAATGCTTTTTCTTTTGCTTGATAATCCATTTCATCCACTACTAGTGGGACAACTTGTTCTAAACGAGTAATTAGTCTGGCATAATCTTCCGAATAATCATATTTAAATGAGAGTAGTTTGATGAATAGTTTTAAATCAAAAGACTTAATAGTAAGTGGCAGTGTACCTTTTAAATTATCTCGTAAATCATCTAACAGTACATTGATAGAATTAATATAACCTTCTATTTCCATATCACTTTGCATTTCTCTCATAATCTTCATAGTCATCATACTCGTTGCTGATAAATGGTGTTCATTTTCAATTGTAGAATGATCTAAGAGAAATCCTCTAAACCGATTATGTGATACTCTTTCATAATCTGTAAGGTTTGTAATTGTAACAGTATCTTTATTTGAATTTCTAGGTTGAAAATAATTCTTAAGCATATCTAAAATGTATTCTTCATGCGTTGAATCCTCATTATAAATAGATGTATATATACTAGTATTTAAAATAACTTTTGGTATTGCATCAATGTTGATTTCTAAAATTGCTTCATACATAGGTTTTCTCCTAAAATAAAATTGTACGATTATCTCCTAATATTTCGATATTTTTATCTTCATCTCCTAACAATATTTTCATTTTTTCATATTGCTTTTCGGTAATAGTTAAAGCTCTAACATGACCATTTGGTGGTAAAATACGTTTCACATAATTTACACTGCTATTCGCCGCATCTTTATTGATACAACTTTTAATGTAAATAGAATACTGCATCATCAAAAACCCTTCCGAAATGAGTCCCTTTCTGAACTTACTATATAAACGTCGTTCTTCTTTTGAGTCAGTTGGGAGATCAAACATAATCAAAACTCTCATAAATTTATAACTCATGATTTGTAAAATGAATATTGCTTAATATTTGGTAATTTGAGTGTTTCATATCTCCCTGTTCTGAAATACTCAATAATTGATTGAATCATAATTTCAATCGCCCTAATAACTGTATTCTGCTGCCCATCAATTTGTACCCTAGCATGCATCAGATTTATCAGCTCTAGCCTATACTCTTTAGTCATATATTCCACTTTCGGAGGATGTTTCAAAAGATATAAGTCTACTAATGGTCTAAATACTTCAATGATATCTGATGCAAGGTTAAAGTGGTTTCTTGCACCATTATGATGTATTCCTAAAGCTGGAATCAATCCTTTAGCCACAATTGTTCTTGCGATTGCCGAATTTAAAATAGTGTAACCAAAATTCAACACCATATTTTCTATTAAAAAATCATCATCACGTCTAAAATTTTTAAAAAATGTATTAAAATAATACTTAGCTGCTTGGCCCTCTATGTTCATTTCATCTCTAGGTGAAACCATTGTTTGTAATGTTTTCATTTTGATTATTCTTTCTTCATGCACTTCAAAATGTTTCATACACTGAATTTGATTTTGTATTTTTTGAATCAAAATATATTTCCATAATTCAGCTTTTCTTTCTTCCGACCATTGAAGCTGTTCCTTCATTTGGCCATATTGATTAAAATGACCATTAATCGGCTGAATCATACACTCTGGCAAATGATGTTGATTACAAAAAATAACTAAAATATTATATTTAGATAGCTCTATCATAAGCCTAGAGGTTATAGTAGTTGTTAAATCTTCAATCACTATTGCGAAAATATCGCTA
Source organism: Mammaliicoccus sp. C-M13 (assembly GCF_022386845.1). Taxonomy (NCBI): domain Bacteria; kingdom Bacillati; phylum Bacillota; class Bacilli; order Caryophanales; family Staphylococcaceae; genus Mammaliicoccus; species Mammaliicoccus sp. C-M13. The sequence goes on from NZ_JAJNHQ010000007.1 coordinate 92,677, forward strand.
AGGGGAATTTTAACCTCCAAATCCCCTTTTGCGACTTTTAAATTATTTAAATTTAATGCAAGCTTATCTACTTCTGAAAGATACACAATTCTCCATGCCAAAATTTAATCATCCTTTCATTATCATTTGGGGATGTTGTTTACTTTTCACTTCATAAAGATTGCCTAAAATATCTGTAGAATATTTTTTAATAGATTGTGTTTTACTTGCTATGGTTTTAATTATTCTAGGTGATCTTTTATCATTCATATGCTCTAAGTATTCTCTATATGTGATGTCTATCATATTTACTTCAATTCGGTTAAGTAGATCATTATTTACTCCTATGACTCTATATAATTCCCCATTAACCTTAATCAAGTCATTATTGTAAAAACTTGCGATAAATTCTGCTTGATCACTAATTTTCTTCAGTTTCTTTGCTTTTTCATAACACTCTGAATTAACTTCATAGTAGTTTTCTTTTTTGATAACTTCTAAATTTTTAACTGTCACAAATTTATATACGCCATTATCTAAGTAAACATCAAAGCGATACGGTTTTAATGATAGTTTTACTACTTTATTTCTGCTCGTTGGATAATCCTTCGTAATATCTAAGTGCACGTTTAGCTTGTTACCATAATATTTAATTTTTTTGATGACTGGTCCATTATCTTTTTTACTATATTTCGTTAAGTAATTGCCAGTTTCTTTATGATATTTATAAAGAGGATTTTTCTCATTGCCATATTGTTCCATGATCAATTTTAACTTTTGATACGTTTGTGGATCATGATGATACATCAATAATTTTTCAGGTGATTTATTAATTAATTTTTTCAATTTATCATTATCTTTATCGTATAACCCATTTAAGTTATTAACGATTAATGTATTCCCTTTGTCATCTTTTCTCGTAGAATATAATGTATCATTTACTAACTCTCTATTCGGCTTTTTATCAACTCTATGTGAATACTTATAATCTTTAAAATCCTTAATGTTTTGGATTTGGTGAGGCGTTATAAAAATTTCTTTATACTCTTGCTCAGTCTCAATTTCAGGCATACTTTCAGCTTGTTTTTCTTCGACCGTTTGATTTTCCATCACTTTTTTAGCTTTATCTAGTTTTTTCCATTCTTTGAAAATAAAATCAGCGTTCGCAATAATCAGTGCATCTTCAGCATGGTGTTTGTAGCCCTTATTTCTTTCTTTTTTGAACTCCCATTCCCTTCTTAAGAAACTTGTAAATCCGCCATTAATCGATTTCACTTTGACATCTAAGTCATTCACTCTAAAATACGATCTTAATAAGTTCATTAACTCTCTTGTCGCATAACGTGTATCTACTAAGTTACGGTTAATAAAATCTTTTTGGACACTGAAGCGGTTGATATCTCGTTCTTCTAACAAATATTCTTTTTTCTTCTTAGAGATTCTACCTTTGCCTTTAGCAAGATTTAAAATATGCTTTTTGAATGTCTCATAACTTATTTTAGAATTTGAAGAACTTAAATATTGAAATGGCGTCCTATTACCTTTTTTACTATTTTCCTCTTGTTTTACCAACACTTTATTGTTGAAAGAGTTATCAAAAGAAACAGAACGTGGAATAATATGGTCTACTTCGTAATTGAATGGATTATTAAGTAAATCTTCTAGAGGGATTGCTTCTAACGAGTATAAACATTTCCCTTCTTGCATATCGTGCAGCTTAATTTTTTCAATTAAATATTTAGCATTTTCTTTACCTGTTGTTCTTATAATTTCCTCAATACGTTCATTCGTTTGACGATTTCTCTTCTGCATTTCATTAATCATTTTTTGTGCATCTTTAGAATTCTTTTCTCTCGCAAGTTCAATAATAATATCATTTGGCAAACCGTATTTTTTAATAATAGCGTTAATTACTTTAATAGACTGTATAAATGAACGTTTTACAACTGGAGACAATATAAAATCATCAACTAAAGTCGTAGGAATTTCTTTTTGTTGGCTTAAATCCACCTTTTTAGGTACAAGTTTCAAACGATTGAAGATTGCCATTTGATTATCGTTTGTATGCCACAATTCATCTAATATTAAATTTATTGCCTTTAGAGAAAGGCTATGAGTTCCTGTATAACCTGTCAATTTTGAAATTTGTTCAATCTCTTCTTGTGCCAATTCTGAATTTAGGTTTGCTAATTCTTCTTTAATATCTTCTGATGACTGGTAAATGGTTAATATTTCAGCTATTTGATTGAGTAGCTCTGCATTCTCAAGAATTTTTTTTCTTGCTGTGATATCTTTTATATCGTGATAAACTTTGAAGTTTGTAAATTCTGGTTTACCTGTACTTGTGACACGATAGCCTTTGATGTCTTCTTCATTCACCAAAATTTCCTTCGCGATTTGTTTAAGCGTCAGCTTTTTCTTTTGTTTAAAGACATTCTCGATAACCTGGAATTTTTCATAATACTCTAGCTTCTCATTCTCATCTCGTACAATAACCAAGTTGTTCAAATCATTCAGCACATTATATAAATCAGCATTATAGGCATATTTCACACTTCGTAATTCTTCTGGGAAATACGTACAATGTCCCATTAACATTTCATACCATTCTTTAATATCTTTCCATCCAAATGGGCTACCTTCACCTGGTCCCTCATAATATGTTCTTCTTGTTTCCAATAAATCGATATAAGTATCTATAAATGATTGATCAAGTTGATGATATGCTTTTTGTACTTTTAATAACTGCTTTGCCTCTTTTACATAGTCAGATGTTTTGAAACGGTTAATCGATCCTCTCACTTCACCGTCTGCTTTCAAACGTTCCAACTGTAATTCCGCAACATACTTCTCTTCTAATGCTTTACTATTTCTTGAAATTTGTTCTTTTGTGGATAATTCATTACCTGTATCTTCTTCCACTTCATTAACATTATGTACACCTCTACGCTTTGCTAAATGGAGCAATGCCACAGAAAATTCCTCTTCACTTAATTTTTGACTTAATCCTTTTACACGTGTCTCGTAAGGATTGATCCCACTTTGTTCACTATGATCCGTCAGCAAATTATGATCAAATAAAAGTTTCTTTACTCTTTGTAATCTATGTCTACGACGTCTCTTAAGCCTTCTAGTACCTCTTTTTGCTCGTCGTCCTTCATTATTTTCAACATTAGCCTCTTTAAATAAACGTACACCAGCATCTATGACATCTTTAGTTTCATAATCAATAATTCCATAACCCACTGATGTAATCCCGATATCTAATCCTAAGATATAATTCCTTTTCATATGACCACTCCCAGATACATGAAATTTTTATTGTTGATATAAAAAAATCTCGCCAACAAGTTGACGAGATAAACACGGCATTTTGCCTTGTTTTAGTAGATTCTGTAATTTTAGGTATAAGTACAATACATATTAGTATTGTACTTATATAATAATATATCTTTCAACTTTAATCAAACAAAATTTTATTGTTCTTTAACTTAAATTCAGTATAAAAATTTATCTTTTAAAAAGCTGCTCTTAATTTAACTATAACAATGTAATACTTCTAATAATTAATAAAAAAATGCTGTTTCAACTATTTTCTAACACCTCACAAGTAATTAAGATGACTTATATTTCACCTAAAAACTGTGAAAGCATTCCTGGAATAATCAATATGATTGCAATAATTAACCAACATCTTTTAGAAATAAATTCATAAAAACTCATAGGTTTAAGTGTATATCTTTATCACAAATATATTCTAAATCATCTTGAACATTAACTAAGTTTTCAAAATTAACGCCATATAGCTCAGATAAATCTTGTTACGTTAAACCAAAAATTGTTCTGTATTTCCTAATTATCATTGTGTTACCAAGTATATCTATAATTAACATAGTCAGTTGAATAGTGTAAAAAACCGCATTATTTATGATACGCTTCCCCTTATCAGCGATATTGCTAAAAATACCAAAATAAATTTAATTTATTTTGGTATCAATTTTCTAATATAATTTTTTTAGTGTTAAATCGCCTGTAGTTTTTACTCCAGTCCAATACTTTCCAGTTAATTCGGTTTCCTCAACAATTAATCTTGTTGTTCCACGATTAATAGGATTATTCTCTTCGTATTCAGCTTTCGGACTTGTTATATAAGTATAATACAAAATATTTTTACCATTTTCATTAATAATCTCTGCTGTAATACTATTACTAGTAATTTCATCACTTTTTAATTCAATATTTACAGTTAAAAATGTTTGCTTTATTTTCACTTCAACTTTTTTAACTCCACCTTTTCCATGAGTATATCTGATAATTGCTTCATAGACTCCTGATATATCGAGCTGCTTATTAAATATACGAAACAATTTACATTTCCACATAAACCTTTCAAATCCTATAGTGAGAAACGTTGATATTGTTATAGTGTAACTTATGATATCTATCCAGTCTATCTGCCATATAATACAAGATATTAGAATTAATAATAATCCAATAATTACGGTAAAGATCCCACTTATTTTAATCAAATGATTTAATTTGTCATTCATATTTTTTCTCACCACTATATTCAAAATAATTCTTTACATCTAGAATAAAATTTTTATAAACATTATTTTTTTCTTGAGAATCGCATAAATATAGAATACCATTAGGTTCTTTAAATTCACTTAATTTATCAATATTGTCTATTAAAAATGTAATTAATTCATTAAATGTATCTCCTAAAGTCAGACCACTGCTATATTTGTAATCCGGTATGTTCCAAAACAAACCTTCAACTCCAAATGAAGAAGTTTGTTCCGCATTTTCATTTTTACTATCTATTAATTGATATCTTATTTCCTTTATTATTCTAACCATCTTTTTATATTTATAATTTGTATTGTTATTTTTTATAACACTATTATTTATATGCTGTTCCGGATAATTTATAATTCGTTCACCTTTATCTGAATAAATTGTGATTCCTCCAATGAAATTATTTGGATCATCTATATAATCATTACTATAATCTCTATATCTAAAACAAGGTACACAATCTGTTTCTTTACGGTAAGTGTTGCCATTGATTCTAATTGCTTTATTACCTCTTCTTACCTCACTTCTTCCAAATCTTTTAATCAAAGCTTCTTCTACTTCATCTTTAAAATGATACGGAGGCTTATTACTAGAAAAAAATTTATAATTTTCTCTAGTTTTTCCTTCCCTATATTTATCAAAAAATTCATTTTCTTTTACCACTGCAATATCAACGTCACTATTTTGTCTTACATTGGTATTTGTTGCATACGAACCTTTCACAAATATACTTAGTTCATAATCTTTCGATGAATTAGTCATTTTAATTTGATATGATAGTGTATCTTCATTGTTTCTGTGTATACCTTTTTTTGTTTCATATCCCAATGATTCCAGAGATTCTTGGATAATTCTTATTGCATTTTCACACTTTTCTTTTTCAGATTCTGACAATGGTTTAGAATATAATTTTAATTGTTCTTCAGTAAATAACAAATTTGCTCCCCCATTCGTACTCAGTTTAACTACATAATAATCTATACTTTTATAATTAGCTACTTAATATTACTTAAATAATATAACAAACAATATTTTTCACAAAGAAAATCACAAGAAAAGTCACATAAAGACTTAATATTTGCTATATTTGTATAAAGGATAATATAGAGGTGGAATATAAATGGCGACAATCGGATTTGAAGAAAAGTTATGGCAAGCGGCAGATAAATTACGTGGGAGTATGGATGCAGCAGAATACAAGAATGTAGCATTAGGAATTATATTTTTGAAATATGTATCAGATTCATTTGAAGAGAAATATGAAGAATTGAAAAATGATGAATTAGCTGATGAAGAAGATAAAGACGAATATCTAGCAGAAAATGTTTTCTGGGTACCTAAAGAAGCACGTTGGCAATATATTAACGATAATTCTAAGAAACCAGAAATTGGTCAAATTATTGATAAAGCAATGATATCAATTGAAAAAGAAAATGAGTCATTAAAAGGCGTATTACCTAAAGATTACGCAAGACCAGCTTTAGACAAGGAAAAGTTAGGAGATATTATTGATTTATTTACTTTCAAGGTCGGAGACTCTGAAAGTAAGAAGCAAGATGTCTTGGGACGTGTTTATGAATACTTCATCGCAAAATTCGCAAGCGCTGAAGGTAAAAATGCAGGTGAATTCTATACACCAGCATCAATCGTAAAATTACTTGTTGAAATGGTTGAACCATATGAAGGTAGAATCTATGACCCCTGCTGTGGTTCCGGCGGTATGTTTGTACAAAGTGAACGTTTTATAGAACGTCACCAAGGACGCTTAGATAATATTGCGGTATACGGTCAAGAATCAAATCCAACCACTTGGAAATTAGCAAAAATGAATTTGGCTATTCGAGGTATAGATAGTGATTTAGGTGATCATCATGCAGATACATTTCATAATGATTTACATAAAAATTTGAAAGCTGATTTTATATTGGCTAATCCTCCATTCAATGCAAGTGATTGGGGACAAGAAAAATTATTAGATGATTACCGCTGGAAATTTGGTATTCCACCTAAAGGCAATGCCAACTATGCATGGATTGAACATATGATTTCTAAACTTGCACCAAGTGGCACAGCAGGATTTGTATTAGCGAATGGTTCGATGTCTACAAGTGGTAAAGATGAATTAGAAATACGTAAAAACTTAATTGAACAAGACTTAGTTGAGTGTATTGTCACATTACCAGGGCAATTATTCTATTCAACTCAAATTCCAGTATGTTTGTGGTTCGTGACAAAAAATAAAGCTAAAAATGGTAAGAATGAACGTAGTGGAGAAGTACTATTTATAGATGCTAGAAATATCGGAAGCATGGTATCAAGAACATTAAAAGAATTCTCAGATGATGAAATAAAAGATATAGCAAATGTATATCACTCATGGCGTGGTACAAACGATAATCAATATGAAGATAAAGCAGGTTTCTGTAAAGTAGCAAAGACAGAAGAAATAAAAGATAATGAATATATCTTAACACCAGGGCGTTATGTAGGATTAGCAGAAGTAGAAGAAGATTCAGAACCTTTTGAACAAAAATTGGAAAGAATCACAGCAGATTTAAGCGAACAATTTGCGAAATCTAAAGAACTTGAGGACCAAATCCGAAAATCATTGGAGGGGTTAGGTTATGGAGTTTAAAAATTATAAAATTAAAGATATTGGAGAAGTAGTGACAGGATTTACTCCTTCAAAAAGAGAGAAAGATTTATATGGATTTACATTTCCATTCATTACACCTAGTGATATAGCAAATTCTAAATATGTAGTTCCTAAAAGATTTTTAAGTGAACAAGCTATAAGTAAAAAAGAAAAGAAAGTTTGTTCCGAGAGTAGTGTAGGAATTAGTTGTATAGGTTCGGATTTAGGAAAAGCTTTTTTTATGCAAAAAGTAAGTTTTACAAACCAGCAAATAAATACAATAACTAATATTAAAAAAAATTTTGATCCAGAATATATATACTATAAAATAAAAACTTTCAGAGATTATTTTCATCGGATTGCTGATGGAAGTACAATGCCAATAATTAATAAATCAAAGTTTGAAAACTTATCATTAGAAATTCCTTCACTAAAAAATCAAAAGAAAATTTCTGGTATTTTATCTATATTGGATAATAAAATAGAATTAAATAAAAAAATCATAGCAAACCTTGAAGAACTTTCACAAACATTATTTAAACGTTGGTTTGTTGATTTTGAATTCCCTGATGAAAATGGAAATCCATACAAATCAAGCGGTGGAGACATGGTTGAGAGTGAATTAGGTGTGATACCTAAGGATTGGAGTATACAAACTTTAAATGATATATCTGAAAGTTATAATACTAAAAGGAAACCATTATCAAAGTTAGAACGAGAAAAAGTTGCATCAATTTATCCTTATTATGGTGCGACTAAAATAATTGATTATGTAGATGACTATTTATTTGATGGTAAATTCATACTTGTTGGTGAAGATGGTACTGTTCAAACAGAAGAAGGTCATCCTTTTGTGCAGTATGTTTGGGGACAATTTTGGGTTAGTAATCATGCTCATATTTTGAAAGGGAAAAATTTATCAGATGAAGTGTTAATGCTAATATTAAATAACATTGATATTCAACCTTATATTACTGGTGCTGTTCAGCCTAAGATAAGCAAAAAAAATTTAAATAGCATTAAAATAGTAGTAGGTAGTAAACTTATATATGGAAAGTTTGATCAGTATATAAACACTTATTATAAAAAAATTCGCGAAGTTCATGATGAAAATAAATATTTAACCCAACTCCGTGACACATTACTACCAAAATTAATGTCAGGTGAAATTGAGATACCTGACGATATCGAGGTGAATGAAGATGAGCTTTCAATTTAGTGAAGATGATTTAGAACAAGTGGCACTGAAGTGGTTTGAGGGGCTTGGTTATTCTGTTAAGAATGGTCGAGATAGTGGTGAAAATGGGGTTATGAATGAACGGGAGAGCGACAAAGATGTTGTGCTTGATGATCGTTTAGAAGCGGTTTTAAGACGTATTAATCCTGAACTCAATGATAGTGCAATTGAACAGGCTATGCGTGAAATTTCTATAGAGAAGTCTCCTAGTTTATTAGAGAATAACCGTTCTTTTCATGAAATGATTACAAATGGTATTGAGGTTGAACACTATAATGATGACGGTGAGACGATTAATGATTTGGTGTATGTATTCGACTTTGATAACCCGGGAAATAATGATTTCTTAGCGGTTAACCAATTAACTGTTGTAAATGGAGACTATAAAAAGCGACCTGATATTGTGTTATTCATAAATGGATTACCAGTAGTGGTAATAGAACTGAAAAATTCTACAAATGAATCTGTTGGTATTGAAGACGGATATCATCAGTTAGAAACTTATAAAATGAGAATTCCACAACTATTTAATCACAATGCAGTATTAGTGACGAGTGATGGTGTTAATACAAAAGCTGGTTCTTTAACTGCTGATTATGATCGTTTTATGACTTGGCGTACTAAAGATGGAAAAACTGAAGATTCATCAACATTTCGTAGTTTAGATATATTAATTCACGGTATGTTAAATAAAGAAGTACTATTAGATTTAATTCGTCATTTTGTTTTGTTCCAAGATGATGGTAAAGGAAATATAGTTAAAATATTAGCTGCATATCATCAATATTATGCAGTGAATAAAGCTGTTGATCGTGCTATGGAAGCAACATCTGAACATGGTGATGGTAAAGGTGGTGTTATTTGGCACACACAAGGTTCTGGTAAGAGTTTGACAATGGTCTTCTTCTCAGGAAAGTTAATTCAAAAATTAAATAATCCAACATTAGTGGTCGTAACAGACCGTAATGACTTAGACAATCAATTGTATGGTACTTTTGTTAAGTCCAAAGGACGCTCAGGTAAAGGATTACTAAGACAAACACCTAAACAAGCAGAATCACGAAAAGAATTGAAAGAACTATTATCTGTAGAATCAGGTGGTATCGTATTTACAACTATGCAGAAATTCGAACCTGAAGAAGGTCAAGTGACAATGGATGCATTAACAGACCGTAAAAATGTAGTAGTTATGGCAGACGAAGCACACCGCACACAATATGGCTTCAAAGCAACTTACGATGAAAAAGGTGAAGGTATTAAATATGGATATGCAAAATATTTAAGAGATGCTCTACCTAACGCTTCGTTCGTTGGTTTTACTGGAACACCTGTATCTTCTACAGATAAGAATACGCAAATGGTGTTTGGAAATTATATTGATGTATATGATATGACACAATCTGTAGAAGACGGTAGTACGGTTAAAATATACTATGAAAGTCGTATTATTCCATTAAATTTACCAACCGATTTAGATATTGATGAAGCATATGATGTCATTACTTCTGGCCAAGAAGAAGATACTAAATCTCGATTGAAATCTAAGTGGTCACGTATAGAAGCTCTATCTGGCGCAAAACAACGTGTACATGCTTTAGCGACTGATATTATTAATCACTTTGAAACAAGACAGAAGGCAATGAAGGGTAAGGGTATGATTGTCACAATGAGTCGTCGTATTGCAGTCGATTTATATGATGAAATTGTAAGAATTAAACCCGAATGGCATTCAGATGATGATGACAAAGGTGTTATCAAAGTCGTTATGACAGGTTCATCAAGTGATCCGCAAAACTTCCAAAAACATATAGGTCCGAAAAAGAGAAGAAACCTTTTAGAGAATCGTATGAAGGATGTTAATGATGAATTGCAACTCGTAATTGTGCGAGACATGTGGTTAACAGGATTTGATGTACCTTCAATGCATACAATGTACATAGATAAACCGATGAAAGGTCACAATTTAATGCAAGCTATTGCACGTGTTAATAGAGTATTTAAAGATAAACCGGGCGGCTTAATTGTTGATTATGTAGGTATTGCTGAAAGTCTGAAGGAAGCACTAAAAGAGTATACGGACTCTGATAGAGAACAAACAGGTATAGACACAGATAAAGCACTTGAGGTTATGTTAATGAAATACGACATCATACAAGATATGTTGTATAATCATGACTATTCTGATTTTGAGTCAGAAGATCAATTAAATCGCTATAATGCTATTTCAAATACGATGGATTATATCATTGGATTAGGTGAGAAAGAAAGAGAGCGATTTGTGACAACAGTGACAGAGCTTTCTAAGGCATTTGCATTATGTGCGACAGAGGAAGCTGCTCAAGAACTGAATAGTGAAATTGCATTTTTAAAAGCAGTGAAATCCGGACTTGTTAAATTATTAGCTCCACCTAGTGAAGGAAGCAAGCGTAAAAAGACACCTGCTGAAATAGAAGCAGAAATCAATCAATTGATTTCAAAGTCAGTTGTAACTGAAGAAGTTGTAGATATTTATCAAACACTTGGAATTGAAAATCCAGATATCTCAATCTTGTCAGATGATTTCTTAAAAGATGTAGAAGGACTACAGCAAAAAAATGTTGCAGTTGAGTTGTTGAACAAATTACTTAAAGGACAAGTTAAGTCATTAATGAAAACAAACGCTACAGTGTCTAAGAGGTTTTCTGAGATGTTAAGTAAATCAATACAAAAATACAATAATCGTTCTATTGAAGCTTCAAAAGTAATAGAAGAATTAATTCAAATGGCCAAAGAAATTAAGCAAGAACAAAAACGAGGTAATGACTTAGGTTTAAGTACTGAAGAAATCGCATTTTATGATGCATTAGCTTCACATGAAACAGCAAAAGAGGCGATGGGCGATAAAGAATTAAGAGCCATTGCACATGAATTAACGAAGCTTATAAAAGAAAATATGACAGTGGATTGGGTCGTACGAGAAAGCTCGAAAGCAAAAATGAGAGTACAAGTTCGTCGACTGCTTAAAAAATATGGATACCCACCAGATTTACAAAAAATTGCCGTTGAACAAGTAGTTGAACAGGCAGAGTTAATGGCGAGTAATTTATAATTTAGAAGACCTGCAATATAGCTTATGCTATGTTGTAGGTCTTTTGTTATAAATAGTATTTGAATGTAGCAGTAACAAGAGCTAAATAGTTAATCTGTTGAATATTATTATTATTTTACTTTGGAAAAGAATCAATATATTCATCTAATTCTTTTTGTTTAGCTTCTAATTCTGTTTGCAGACCTGCATTATCAATTTCTTCTTGTAACTGTGCTATAACTTCAGGATCAGGTTCTGTTGCGTATTCAATTGGACTATCTTCTCCTCCAGAGTAAGTTCTATTAAAATCAGTCCCATCAATTTCACCACGAAAACCTAAACTTGCAGTATAACTTTCACCTTGTGGATTAGTATAACTAACAGTCTTGTCTCCGTTTTGACTCCAAGTATTTCCTTCTTGATCTATAATACCAGCAACATTTTGACCATTATCTATCATTGTTAATACTTCAACCATTGTCGGAGATTCATTTACAATTGAATTTTCATCGGTTGGTCGTATTTGACTATCATTATTGTCTGGATTATCAAGGTTTTTATTAGTTTTCTTTTTACTGTTTGAAGTTGTCTCATCATTAGATAATTTTAACTCTGAATTACTCTTAGAATCGAAATAGGCAAATATACAAAATCCAAGAGTTGTTGCTAATAATATAGCTATTATTGCAAGTAATATATTTTTCATTAAATTCCCTCCGTATAGTATTTAGAATATTATATAATACAATCGTTGATAATAATAGTTAAATTTCAGTGAAATTAGATTATATACAACTTATGAAGAGTAATTGTGTTCTATATAATACATCTTGCGTTATAATGAATTTATACATTAATTAAAATAAGGGTGATTATTATGGATGGTAATGTTCGGTCAGCGATTGAATTTTTAAGGGGTGCGGTTAAGATTTATATTCCTGTTTATCAGAGGAATTACGACTGGAATATTGAAAACTGTAAATTATTGTTTGATGATTTATTAGACTTAGAAGTTAATGATAAGAGGACACATTTCTTTGGTAGTATCGTTGTTAAACCTGGGAATTATTCTCAGGATATTATTGTAATTGATGGTCAACAGCGTTTAACGACTTTGTCACTATTGATGTTAGCTATCAAGAATTGGTTAGATAAGAATGAAGAGAAAGCACAACATGTTCGCTTAACAGCTGATTATGTATTAAATACGTTTTTACAAGATCAGTATTTAAGTACACCTGATAAATATATTTTACAATCTAACCCTAGAGATTATAAGTCTTATAAATTATTGTTCGGTAATGAAAAGTTTTATGATAAATCTTCAAATATTACATTAAATTATAGTTATTTCTATGATTGCATTGATAGTATGGATATTTCAGTTGATCAGTTAATGAATTCAATCCAGAAACTTCAATTTATGGTTGTTAATCTGAACTCACCAGAAGATGACCCACAATTGATATTTGAAAGTCTTAATTCAACAGGTGTTGCTTTAACGGATGCAGATAAAATACGTAACTTCTTACTTATGAACGAAGACTTACCCGAACAAGATAAATATTTCCAAAATTATTGGCAGCCTTTAGAAGAAAATACACACTTTGAAGTTAGTAAATTCTTTAGATATTATTTAACAATCAAGAATGCCGAATTTCCAAAAATCTCAAATGTTTATAATGAATTTAAGACGACTTATTTTAATTTAGATTTTAATAAACATGATTTTTTTGAAGACATCAATGATTATTCCAATACTTATAAGATGATTCTTGAATGTAATACGGGGACAAAGCAGATTGATAGAATTTTAAATCGATTTTTAGAATTGAATGTAACAGTTATAAGACCATTTATTATGGCAATTATTAATGACTATACTTCTGATAGAATTTCTGAAGAAGAAACTATAAGAATAGTGGAGATTATAGAGAAGTATATAGCTAGAAGGATTATAACAAAGACACCTTCAAATGCATTAAACAAAGTAATTGCTACATTATATAGAGACTTTAGACATTTTCAAGATACGCATGATAATGAATACAAAGATTCAGAAGTTATCACATATTTATTACTTAAGAAACAAGGTTCTGGTAGAGTACCTACTGATGAAGAGTTAATAAGAAACTTCAAAAATAATAATTGGTATAACATTAATTCATCATATCGTTCATATATATTTGAAAGGTTAGAAAATTATAACCATATTGAATCATTATCAATATATGAAGGATTAAAAAATAAAGACTATAGTATTGAACACATCATGCCACAAAAGTTGAGTTCTGAATGGAAGAAAGCATTAGGTGATCAATATCAAACGATACATGATAGTTATGTAAATAGTTTAGGGAATCTTACGATAACAGGCTATAATTCGAAATATAGTAATAGAAGCTTTGAAGAAAAGCAAAATATGGAAAAAGGATTTAAAGAAAGTCATTTCGTTAACTTAAACAAGTTACCAGCAAGAAGTGAAAATTGGCGTGAAACAGAAATTATTGAAAGAACAAATCAATTAATTAACATAGCAATTGAAATTTGGGAATTCCCAGAGTCTACGATACAAGAAGAAATAGAAGAAAATGAATTATTTGTATATGATGGTGAAGAGAATTTTGCTAATTATAAAATACAAGGATTTACGTTTATAAATGATGAGTATATACCAGCTAAGACATGGAAAGGATTTTTCTTAGAACTATTCAAGCTGCTTGCCAAAATAGATTTAAACCCATTAGTCGAATGCTCAAAAATAGATACTAATTTTGGCTATGAATCAGTCATTCTTAATAAGAAAACAGAAGATACTGAAGAAATCGTTCCAGGTATATATTTATTCTTAAAATTATCTAATGAAAGAAAGATGAACTATATCAATAAGTTCCTCGATAAATATAATATCTCATACGATCAATTATCATTAGATTTAGAGTATAAAGGACAGAGTTAGATTAAAAATTAATGTTTTCAACATAGATTACTATAGTACAACACGCCCTTCATCATATTTGAAGGGCGGGTTTTTTATGACTTATTCCACTATATTCTATTCCTACTTATCATTAAATTTTTCTAATACGACTTTAGCTGTTTCGCTGACTACTTTGTCGTTTGGTTTATCTGTTTTGCCTTCTTTGTTTGTGTATATAACTAGAACAATTGGTTTTGATTCACCTTTAGGGTATACAAAAGCAACATCATTTCTTGATGCATAAGTAATGGCTTGTCCATTCTTATCTGCTACTTTAAAATTCTTTGGTGCACCTTTTTTGATTAAAGTATCTCCACTTTTGTTATTGATCATTAAATCAATTAAGAATGCTTTATTTTCTTTTGATAAACGCCCATCGTTGATCAGTTTATTGAGTGTTTTTCCAAAAGCCTTTGGTGTTGACGTATCTCTATTACTCTTTGGATCGTAATTGTTTAATTCAGGTTCCATTCTAGAAGGTTTAGTAGTCTTATCATCTAATGACTTTAGCCTTTTATTGACTTCTTTATAGCCACCTAATTCTTCAATAATCATATTATTAGCAGTATTATCACTGTATAACATCGTTGCTTCTATTAATTTTTTGATTGTGATATCTTTATTGATAAATTTTTCTAGTACAGGTGAGTATGGCACAATGTCTTCTTTACTAACATGAACTTTTTTATTTAATTCATTGTGAGGTGTCTTTTCAAGTAACATCGCACTACTTACGGCTTTGAAAGTTGAAGCATAGGCAAATCTCTTATCTTCATTAAAGGTAATTTCTTTATCAGTTGCAGTATTTAAAGCATAAACTCCTAAATTAGCATCATATTTATCTTCTACCTTCTTCAAATCTTGCGTTGTCGCATCAGCAGTACTGCAGGCACTGAGCAACAATATAGATGCGATCATTAATATCAATTTCTTCATTACGTATACCTCCTTTAGTAGATAAAAAGTTAAAATTCTCTACCTCTATATTATCAGAGATAGAAATAATTTTTTCAAATAGTTCTTAAATAATCCTATTATATTAATTAAAAATAGAAAAAAATAGTAATAAGAGCATCCCTCACCGCAAAAGTGAAGGATGCT
The DNA here is from genome assembly GCF_022386845.1 of Mammaliicoccus sp. C-M13. Classification (NCBI taxonomy): domain Bacteria; kingdom Bacillati; phylum Bacillota; class Bacilli; order Caryophanales; family Staphylococcaceae; genus Mammaliicoccus; species Mammaliicoccus sp. C-M13. The sequence goes on from NZ_JAJNHQ010000007.1 coordinate 108,257, forward strand.
CTGTTTTTATTATAATTAGTATAATGTTCACTTTAATAGGTAGTGGTTAATAATTGTCTGTAAATCATTGTTAAGTACTGTTGTTATAGAGTCATCATTCATAAAATCATCATAAATTTTATCAAGTATTTCTTCATCTCCAACCTCTGTGAAATAACTTACTAAGCCTTTTACTATTGAAACATAATCATGTGATTCTAAATAACAAGCGATCTTTTGCCAGTCTGATTGTGTAGTTTCACGGTTCATAGATAATCCTCCTTTTTATTTTAATGTCCATTTTTAACGTGCTTTAGGATTAAGGGTATGCATGATTTCATTCGTTGCTGGATTAATGAGCTTTTTGACTTTCTTTTTATGAAGTTTTAAGATTTCCATTACTTGTGTAACACGTTCTACAACTACAGGCCGCTTCGCAAAGGCACCATATTACTCGGAATTAGCTAATTGGTTGAGGATAAGAACAGTTGTGAGATCAAGTGATAATACACCATCTAATTGAGGATACATCGTTATTATTGTAAAAAAAGGCTTCTTTTCATCCCATATCTTTTTAAGTAAAGAATTTGATTATCGTGACTAAATATTTCTTCAGTTAGTAAAATGACATAATAAGAAAGGTCTACATCATCCTCATGTACGATGTAGACCTTATTAATCCACTTGTTTATAAATTAATTTTAGTTTCGTGATCCATAGCTGTTTTAGGTCCATTCCAAATTTGAACTGTACTATCATCTTTAACTATGATGGTGTTTGCTCTAGCCCCTGACTTGTTATTTGCATCAATTTCCCATTCTCCATTTCTATAAACTGGCTCTTGGAATTTTAATAAATCAGCATCTCCAACTTCATTTACTTGTTCTTGATTATTATAAGAATTTTTATTATTAGCAGATGCATCAATTTTATCATCTTATTGAGTTTGTAAATTTTCCTGTTTTAAGTCCATCTCTTTGTATTTTGCATAACCAAATATTCCTGATGATGTTAATACAGCTAACACTGCTAGTATAGTTAATACTGATATTAATTTTTCATAATAGTTCCCTCTAATTTTTTAATTTATTCTTCTGTTATTGGTCCTTCACCTGGTTGAGGAAGCACTCCTCTTGCTTGTAGATCATAAATTTTCTTTTGTCTTTCATACGCTTTACGCATTTCTTCGTCTTCAGAACTAGCCTCTGTATCTTCTTCATATGGTTTATGATTTTCTGGGTTTGCCATTTCAGGTGACATTGGTTGAAACTTTCCTTGTTTGGCTAATTCCCATAATTCAGGTGTCATTTCATCTGTTGTAACTAGTCCATCTCCATTTTTATCTGCACTGGCAATTGCTCCATTCTCGTCTACAGATTGTTCTTCAGTTACCTGTTCTTGTTCAGGTACTGCTTCTTCAGTAGAAGTAACCTCATTATTTCCATCAACTTGTGTTTCTGTTGAATTATTGTCATCTGTATTTGCTAGTTCATTTGAATTGTCATTTTTAGAAGATGTTTTCTTAGTTGCACTATCTTTCTCATCTTCTTTCTTTTGTGTGTTCTCAATTTCCATCTTTTTCACTTGGTTCTTTTCATATTGATTCCAAGTGAATAGACCGGCTACGCCTAATAATAAAATGCCTAGTATGATTGTTAGAATGATGATGATTTGTTTCATTTTAAGCTCCTTAAATTTAATCTAATTCGACTTTCTTACTCATAGACATATCTGTATTTGGACCATTCCAGAATTCAACAGTACCGTCTAAATAAACTTTAAATGTATATGATCCAACACCTGATTTATTATTACCTGCTATTTCCCAATAACCATCCTTTAATTTCGGTTCTTGGAATTTTATTAAGTTATGGTCGCCACCTTCTTCGCTATCGATAGCTTCTATTAAGTAATCAAAGACGTTATCTCTAGTTACAACATTGGATTCATCTTCATCACTGGAACTTTCATCTCGATCACAAGCTATACCATTTTGTGAATTGTAGATTGATTCTGTGACTGCACGTTTTACAGTACCAATATCGCCACCAGGGTGACACCAAAACTCTAATACACCTTGGTCAATAAGAGATTCATATGCACTTGCTAATTCTTGGTTGTTATAATCATCTAGACTACATGAATTATTATTTTCAATTAAAGATAATATACATGTCTCAGCATCTTGCGGTGTATCTTGTGTTTCTGATGAAGAAGAATTAGACGCTTCAGTATTAAGTTCAGATTCATTATTATTGATCGTTTCAGTTTCTTGATTATTTTTATTAGCTTGAATTGTTTTGTTATTTAGTTGATTACTTTCATACATTGAATAAGCAAAAAAACCACTAATTGCTAATAATCCAAGTACAAAAACAGATAATAAAATAGATAAAAATACTTTCATTTCAGTCCTCCACAAATATAGGATTTATATTATTTAACAGTAGAATATTTCAGTTTACTCTTATTTTTAGATTTATCGATAGCATAAATCGTTAGTTTTACACCTTTTTTCTGTGCTTTCATTTTTATTTTATAAGTTCCATATTTACTAATTGTTGCTTGTCCTACTTTTTTCTTACCATTATAGATATAAACAGTTGACCCAGCTTCTCCTTTGCCAGTAACGACAGTTGATTTAGTTGTTATTTTACTAACTGAAGGTGTTCTTGGAGGTGTCTTATCAAGTACTTTTAGTGATGCTATGCTACTTTTGTTTTTGCTTTTATCAACTGAATAAACAGTGATTTTAGAGTTTGCTTTTTGATATATAACATTTATTTTATAATTACCTTTTTTATCTACGACAGTTTGGCCGATTTTCTTATTCCCATTATAGACATAAACAGTTGATCCAATTTCTCCTTTACCAGTAATTACTTTAGATACAGAAGTCACTTTACTGATTGTAGGTTTTTTAGGTGGTGTTTTATCTAAAACAACAGTTGTTAAAATGTTACTTTTTATATTGTATTTATTGATTGTAAATAAATTAATTTTAGTGCCCGCTTTTTGTACAGGGATATTCATGAAATACTTTCCGTCTATTACAAGTGCACTACCAATTTTTTTATTATTAACATATGCATAAATCGTCATATTTGAAGTTGCTTTGCCTCGTAATTCTTTAGAAAAATCAGCAACTGGTTCAACACTAAATGGTTGTGTGTTTTCGATTCTCTCGATTGTAAATAATTTTTGACCAAAATTATAAGCTAAAGAATTAGTGTTTCCATATTTATCAGAAGCTAAAATCTTTTCTAAAGTAACTGAACTAGTTTTAGCATAAGAAGGAATAGTAAACTCAATAGTACCTTGCCAATTCCCATTGTTGAGCTGTTTAATACTTCTAGTGAAATTTGCATAATTCATTGGTATATATTTTCCAGACCCGTCTTTATATTCATCTGGATCTTTAGTTGCTAATAATACTTGCATATAAAGTAATTCATTTTCGTCTTTTATTTCTATAGTCATTTTTACAGTGTCATTAGGATTATATATTTTTTTATCAGTCTTATATTTAATGATTTCTGGACTATCATATTCTACACTTCTTGTACTTTCGTCAAATGCAGATTCGTCATATCCACCTAATATTGGATAATTACTACTATCGTTAATGACTTTAATGATGATATCATTATTAGAATTTCCTCTAGATATCGTATATTCGTCTTCAATATCGCTCCAACTATATACTGTTAGTGCAAAAGCATCATCAACCATTTTTTCTGGTAACTTAAATTGCATTAATGATTCCCAATTGCCATTAACTTTTTTTGTAAAAGTTGTCGTTCTTGATACTAATGCTGTTGAATCAAAATGATAGGGAGGATCCATTGATGACCAATTTCCGTCTCTCAAGGAGTATAACATTGCCTCGCTATAAATTGGTTTCTTTCTATCTTTATTATATTCTGTATAGACTTTTACTGTTTCCCCCGGTTTATAATTAATACGGTCAGTGTTAATACTTAATATTCCTTCGTATTCTTGATATATATTCGAATTTTTATATGTGCTATTTCCTTTAATTCTTTTTAGACGTGCATCATTATATTTCTTTTGATCATTTATGATTTTTTCATTTTCATAATCTGTACTACTATAAGCATTTAACTTCATAGTTTTAATTTTGGGTGCAGCAACATTATTGGTTGTTGTACTATTATTATCTTTAGTATTAACATTTACATCTTGAGTTTTATTTATTTTTTCATTTTGAGTATTTATTGTTTCAACTTTATTTGTCAAAGTGCTTTCTTCATTCATTATAGAAGCGTTAATATTTTTTGAGTTAAGGGTTTCGTTATTTACCGTATCTTGTTTAGCATATTCATATTCGGCATTTTGACTAGTTGATAGATTAGAATTGCTTTCAGATTGAGTTGATTTTATTTCGTTTTGCTTTGAATTGTTTGGAAGGCTATTATCATTTTTCTGAGGAGTCGTTCTGGATGGTTCGTTTATATGACTTTGATTTTTGTTGAAGTCATTGTTGGAAGTACTTTGTTGGTTTGAAAAAACATTGTTTTCTACATTATTTATTGTGGTATTCTCTTTGGTATTTTCAGAAGCAAATGTCTCATTATCCTGAAATAATGTCATCGCTATACCTATTGACATAACAGTTGAAGCTGTACCTAAAAACTTTAAAACTTTGTTAGAGTTTTCTTTCATCTACCTATCCCCTTTTTGTATGTTGAAATTAATAAGTTTATTGTAATTCAATTTCAAAATTATATCTACTAAAAATTCAATAATAATTTAGAAATATTGTTACGAGTGGCTTTATATTTATGATATGTGTTTTCTAATAATTAAATTAAAGTTTTAATTGTCCATGCCTTTCTAGCGTATGGATTTAATGGATGCATGATTTCATTTGTTTGAGGATTTGTTAATATGTTGATTTTCTTACTGTGAGGTTTTAACATGTCTAATACATCATTCACTCGATTTTCCACAAGAGGTTTCTTTCCGTAGGAACCCCAAGCCAATAAAACACTATCGGCTTCTTTGACAGCTTTCATAATATGAATATCCGTGTGCTTGTCATGGCTGTTTTCGATATGTTTTAAATTAATGGGGGTATCAATATTTGAAAACAGGTTAATAAAATTAACGCCACCATATTCATCTTTTTCAGCTACTTTATTGACAATAAGTTGTGTTGTAAGGTCAACATTAATAATGCCATCATAATGAGGGTACATCGTTATAATTGTGAGTACTTCTTTATCAATATCCCAAGTTTTCTTGAGAAGATAACGATGCATTTTATCATCACTAAATATCGCTTCGGTTTCTAATACACTTTTGATTGATTTCATTTTTATCTAACTCCTTTATTTAATATTCTTCAGGTAACAACATGACGTAATAAGAAAGGTCTACATCATCTTCTCGGATAATGTAGACCTTATTAATATTGATAGCTTTTGAATAATTTACCTTATGAATTTTTACGTACTCTGGACGTTCTTGCTTATGTTTGATATATAATTGACTACTATGCATATTGAACTGGAATATATGAAAGTAATCAATCTCTTCTAGTTCCTTGAATTGTTCGTTTTCGCGTTGCGCTACAAGTTTCCATAACTGTTGCTGTAACATTTCTGGTAAGTAATTGGCAATACCACGTGTAATATAACGTTCCATGCTCATTTCTCCTTTTCTATATCTTTCATTATTGTAATAACTTCTGTAATGAGTGTGACGCTTATCTGAGCTATGTGTATCCATTTATTCATTATTATGATTCTCCTTTTCAAGTAAGTGTCTTTGATCTAGTAGTGGCATAACTGTGTTATGAAGATATAGGAAGTCCATATCGTTTGTTTCATCAATATAACCAATCGCAATGAGTTGTTTTTGATAGTAGAGGATAAAGGGATATATATGCCTTTCATGAAGTGTATCAGAGTAGTAAGTAAACGTATGAAGGATTTTGTTGGTGAGTGGACCAAGTCTTACATATTGATCAGGTAGTATATTGTCAGAGACTTCATCAATGGCTTCACATTCCCACGCTTCATTTTGAGGTAGGCTAAATAAATCTGTAATATAATGCTTGAGTTGTTTTTCTAGTGTCATCATTATGACCTCCTTTATGATTGTTTGAATACATTTATACATATTCATGGATATAATATATATTTGATTTTTCGTTATACTCGCTATATCCTATCTGATTTAAGTGGTAAAAGTGGTAAATTTAGAGACGTAACATTTATTTTTATCATCAATCACAAAATGAAATTGAGGCATAAAAAAAGTCCCCCAATCTTTTTTCAAAGATTGAGGGATAAGTGTTTCGTCTATTTTGTACCGTATCAGTTTTACTTGCTTATCTTTTGTTATTTCTATGGAGTCAATCAACATTTTCATTAACTGATTTTTAGCTTCTGGGTCTGCTTTCTTGAGTGATGCACTAAACCTATTCATCAACATAATAAGACGTACTTTTAAAACTTTGTAGTTCATCGTTACGGGTTGATTAACTTGTTGGTTATGAGCTGCTTTTATCTTTTCTTCTATAGTTGCTAGCTGTGCATTGAGTTCCTTTTGTTTTTCACTAAGTAATGTACTATCCATTTGATCGTCCAAAAATAATTCTAAGAGTCTTTCTTGTTGTGTTTTTATTTTATGTTTTTGTCTCTTTAAAGTGTCTATATCGTCTACTGCTTCAATAGGGTTCATTTGCTTATGTTTAATATTCTCAATAACATCTTCACAAATCTTTCCCACAACTTCAGGCTGAGATAAGATGATATTAAGATGCTTATGAATAACTGCCTCGACCACCTCAGCTTTTATAGAGTTACTATGACAAGCAGCACTACCTGAGCGATTAAATAAAGAACAAATGTAATAACGCTTGATTGTACGTTCTTTTGATTTTTTCGTATTGTAATAAGTTCGTCTGCACACCATATTATTACCGCATTCCGGACACTTAATAAGTCCGCGAAGATAAAAATCTCCACCAATTGGACGCCCTGGTTTAAAGCTTTTAGATACTAATTTTTCATGTACCTGATCAAATATTTCTTCACTTATAATTGCTTCATGTTTACCTTTTACCAAAATCACTTCGTTTTCCCCACTTTTACCACTTCGTCTTTTAGCGGACCAATTCTGGTAATTATTAAATCTTACGAACCCTTTATAAACAGGATTGTTTAGAATGTATTTGACACCAAATACCGAGAATGGTTTATGATTAATGGTACGATGTCCTTTTTGGTTTAGTATTGTTGTAATGGCCTTAAGTCCTTTATCATAGTTCAAATATAAATCGAAGATTTCTTTGACGATATTCGCCTCATACTTATCTATAACCAAGTCATTTTTTTGTGTCACTGGATTAAGAGATAACTTATAACCTAAAACACGTCCTGTAATGGCCTCTCCTTGCCTTGCTTTAGCATTCATTGACATCTTCACATTTGATATCAGTGTTTGTCTTTCTATAGAACCAATCAAGCCAAACATAGTCACTAATATCTCACCTGAGTATTCTGATGTATCTATATTCTCAGATATCGATTTATAGCCAACACCATGTTCTTTAAAATCGTGAATAATATTAAATACATCACGCATTGACCGTGAAATACGATTGAGTTTCCAACTTAGTACCATTTCAATTTTGTTCGCTTTTACATCGTCTAATAATTGCTTCATTGCTGGACGGTCTTGAATATTTTTACCAGATATACCCGAGTCTGTGTATGTTTGATATTCATAACCTGGGAAATGTTTAAGTACTTCTTTAATCAATACTTGTTCTTGTTCATGAATCGAATAACCACGCTCAGATTGTTCTGACGTACTTACCCTAGAGTATAATGCTATTTTCTTATTCATAGTTTATGTCTCCTTTTTTATTATGTTACTCTATAGACCTTAGGTCTTCATAACATCACATTGATAATATATATTTATATTTACCTTAGTTTTTGTCACTTTTACCACTTTAAAATATGTGCACTATAGGCTCTTGCCTATAGTGCTTATTTTTCTTACTTCTCTTTAATAATCCGTTCTTCGAGGATAGGTGTCATAATTTCTACAATCGCTTCAATTTGTTGCTCATTCATTTTTAAAATTCCTCCTCTTGTGACCATATATCTTCATCTGAATATTGAAATTCACTTTCTGTTGCGTTAAATTCTGATGATTTACGCGCTAATGATTCATTTTTATCATCATTAGAATCATTATTCCAAGCTAAATCAGTCCAATATTCATAACCGTCTCTTAATATAATTTGGCTATTTAAATTATGCATTACAAGTTCTTTAATAAATTGACTACTCAAACTCATTTCCTGCTTTATAACATTATTTAATTTCGAAACTTTTACACGAGATCCTTTATTATGACTTGTAAGATTTCTTATTAGTTTAATACAGTCTTTTTGTTTATTGGTGCTTACCGCTTTAGATGCTATAAAGTAATAGCCAAAATTTAACCAATCATGTGTAATATTTGTAACTCGCTCATTTTCAAGCTTTTCGGTATCATTACTTAAGATTTGCTTGTAGACATACATTAGGTATAAAAATATGTCTTTCTTCTCAATCTGAAGCTTGTCATTCAATTTGGAATCAGCCTTCTGCACATAGAAATCGCAAGGTATAACTGCTATTCGACGTTCTAATGCTTTAGCATGCTCAGCAGGAAAGTTTAGTACAGCATTCGTATTAAAGATAAGTTTTAAATCCAAAGTAACTTCGACTTGTGTCTGTCCTTTACGATCAACATGAATAGGCTCAACTGAAAGTAATTTTTTAAAATCATTAACTACTCTTTCATTAATTCTAGCTTCTCCAATTTCATCACTTGCCATTAAACGTTTACCAATCAAACTCTCTTTGTCGAATCGTCCACCTAATTCATTAAGCGTTTTTGATAGGACATCATTGCTATAAAAGAATGACTTTAATAATTTAATATATACTGATTTCCCATTGTTAGCTGTTCCATATAAAATAAGCCCTCGACGAAGTTTTGCATCCGCTGTAAGTAGCACAGACGTATGTTGGATTAGAAAACTTTTCAAATCTTCATCATGATTTGCTAAATCAAACATGTACTGATTAAAGCTTACAGGTATAGTATCACTAATAGAATCGCTTAGATCTAAATCCAAATTCAATCGTGTTTTAGGAAAAACTTCTATATTATTTTTAACTACTCTATAATCGCTTAGATCGAACATGTTCGGACCACAACCAATATATTGCTCATTCACAGAAAGATTCTCAATATCTGATGATTTTTGTAAGCCCTCAACTACATTTCTCAATACGCTTTGTGAAGGTCTAAAGTCGACTAAAAGTACTTGTACCATTTTAGATACCAAATCTTGCAATTTATCGTCACTTACTTTTTGCCAACCTTTATCGGTAAAAATAAATAGTTCAGAATCGAATCGTTTGATATGAAAAACGTTCATCATCATGTCAATTAATATTGTGTCATTCGGTTTTTTCTGAATTCTATAGTAACTATATATATTAGCTCGGTAGTCCTTATTTTTAGGAATGTTAAGGTGTAATTGATCAATAAACTCGTTATACACCATTTCTGATAATTCAACTTCTTCAAGTTCATTGTCATTGGCGATACTATTAGTTAGGAGAGCAATCAGACCTTCACGGTCGATTGCCTCCTTTGCCTCACTTAATAATTTCATTAACATTTGTAAAATATGGTTCATTTTAATATTCCCCCAAACTCATTTAATGGTGCTATGTCTTCTACGTAATAGCTTTCTCTATATTCACCTACAAGGATTAAATGTTGTTGGTCAATGTAAGGCTCATAATTGATGTGCTTAACGCTATAATTACTATGTCGTTTCAGCCACTCAGATATTGATAATTGCTTATCTGTAGCAACTATCGAAATATTTCGTTTCACATGAAACGTTTGTTTTTCCAACTCAACTTCATATATGAATCGATGTTTAATTTCGCCTGAAAAATCTGTCTCAATTACAGAACGCAATGTAGCAACATATATATGACCTGCTCTTAGTGTTGTTTTTTGTGGGATTTGTAAACTTTGACCTCTGTCATTATTCATTGTCTCTACCTCCAATTTCCTCTATGGTTGCTTTAGCAAAGCTATCCTTAAATAGTCCATTTGCCGTTTGTACCATGAGATTAGCTACTGATTGAGCAACTTCCTCTGTATCACACTCAATCATAATTGCATCGTGAATAGGCAACATAATTCTAAATGACTCATTCATGCATTGCTTTATATAAACTTCTTTTAAAACATGTTTAAATACATAGCTTGCGACATTTTGTACATATTGACCCATCACTTTTTTATCATTTAAGTGACTAACATCATTTTCTATTCCATAAGGCATAATCAACTTCTTGCTTGTTATCACTTGGTTACTTAGAAGCATATAATTACTGAATTTCTTTATTAAGTTATGCCACTCTATTTCAGGTACTTCCTCACTCAATTTAAAATTGTGATAGTTACCTCCGAATAAGAATGATCCGATAAAACATACTTTTACAGCATTCCTATAATCAGAGGATAAGTTTAGATCTTTCAATAAACGCTCATATAAACCATCATCACTTTTCAAGTACGCTATCAAAGTCTTATCATCCGACATGTAAGCTGCTACCGAAGGTTCAAATGCACTGAAATCAATCATATATACACGCTTAAATTGAGATGGTATAATGCATGCCTTAATTTCATTAGGAAGCCCTTGAATATTATATGAAGCTGTCGTTATGCGATGTGTAAAACCGCCTATCAAATTCAGTTTAGTTTTAAGCTTATTTCCATTAAGTGATTTTGAAAGCTTTTCTAGCAATCTTTCAATTCGATAGCGATTACTTTCATTTTTTAATCTATCTATTAGCAACTCGCCAGTTCTTCTTAGTTTATCGATATCAAAGTCTATCCCAACTTGTTCTATATCATCGACTAGTGGCAACAACTCGTTGTGTAAATCATTGTACTGATTTAGTAATTTTTTACTTTCATCATCAAGCTGTTGAATTTTTCTATTGATATTAAGTAACAGCGCGTTTCTCATTTCAAGTACTTCACTCTGATCTGAATTACCAGATATCAACCACTTCTCAGTTTTGTTAAACTCCATTTCAAATGCTAGTCTTTCTAACATCTGTCATCACTCCTATTATTTATTTAATATAATAGTCGATTGGCCAATCAACACTTTAAGTATGTCATCATTCGCTTAATAAATAATGACATCAGAAATTTTTATTTTTTTTCTGATTAAAAAAACCAATACACGTAATTGTGTATTGGTTAATATAGTCTATTCTTTGATTTGATTTTGCGTTTTTATGTGATACTTGTATAGGTCTTCTCTAAGTTTCATACTCGTTATTGCTTCTATAGCTTGTTCAACTAATAAATTATTCCCTTTATAAGAGTTCGCATTTATTAGTTGATTTGCAACATTTTCATCCATTAATTTATGATGTATATCATAATTTTCTTTATACTTATCGAAATAAGAGTTAAGTTGCTTTATCACTTTATCTAAGAGTGATAGAAGGGGGATGAATTCACTATCTCTTTCGACTTTATGTTCTTCAGAAAACTGATATAAAGGATTGGCCTTGAAATAAATTTCTTTCAGTTCACTTATACTTTTATTATCTGTTAAACAAATATTAGTTAAGAACTTAGAATCATTATACTCAGAAATTGATAAATATTCTGATAAGATATAAAAAGCTAAATCCTCTATAGATTTTATTGTTTCTCGGTAAAGTAGATTTATTTTTTCATTTATATCCTTCATTTCATCAGCAGTTTTTAATTCATACTTTAACCTTTCACTATACAATAAATTTTCATAATATTCTCTACTATTAAGTTGATTATAGTCGTTACTATTTCCTTTAACTTTAGTGTCCTCATCGTATTTTAATGACTTATCATTTTCTACTGGCTTTTCTTCAATCTCTGTTTCACTGTGTTTTTTATTTTTTATTATTTTTGCTATTTCATCGTTTTCTTTTCTATATATACTTTTTGGAATATTCAATATATTTTTAACCATGATATCATTTATAGTAGCTTCCGCTTTAGCATATTTATCAATAGCGTGATATTTATAAACCGGATATTCTTGCTTACCATTTGATGTAGAAATTTTTGTTTTTTTAATGTTATCAAGAAATTTAACCCTTTCATACACCTCAATAAAACTCATTTTATAAGGTCTATTAGCTATTTCTTCATTACTTTCATCATTAGAACTAAAGAATACATTTTGTATATATTTATAATAATCAGACACAAAATCAAGGTATTCAATGGAATATGTATGTGGAGCTTCATTAAATGCTTTATCTTCAAAATCATAATTAGTCTTTTCTATATCATGGTCCACCAAAACTTCATCTATCTTTTGAGCCAATCTACTATAAAGTAGATTGGCTTCATAATAGTTTACTTCATCTACTTTATTAAAAAATTTGGATAGTTGAGTTTGAAGCTTTGATTGATTTCGATTAGTAAATTCTTCAATATATTTATATGTATCATCATTAGTAAGATTCTTTTTTAGTTCATTATTGGGTAATGAACTAATTATTTTCACTTGATTGTTTGTATATTTTAAAAACTCACTATTAGATAGATCATGATAAACTTTATTAATTGATTTTTCATCATTTCGCTTTTTAGGTGTATTAGGAAACGGATAATCTACAACTGATGTAACTAGAAAATCTAAGATGTCGTTTTCATACCTAGTCAAATCAAATTGAGCTTTTTCTTCACCATAACTGTTTCTAAACATATTAGGATCAAATGTATATGTATTTTTTAGTTTTAATATCCGCTGGGTCATTTCATCACGTTTATAACCATATTTCCCTTCAATGTTTTTACCTTTATAAATCGTTTTCTTTTGACTTATTTGGCTTAATTTAAATTGCAAACTTGTTTGACTGATATCTTGTCCAAAGTAGATATATGGAACTTCGACTTTAACATTTTTTAAGCTTAAATTTAGGTCTTTAATAACTTTATTAATTGTAATACCTTTAGACACATTCTTATTAACGATATTCTGTAACTCGATTTCACTAAATAAGAGTGAATCTATTACATTATTGTTTTTTCCTCCTTTATTTCCAGTAATTTGTTTAGAAAGCGCATCTAATCCATTTGATTCAAATTCAAGGATATAGTTATTATTTTTCTTCTTAATGTACATATGTTTTATTATAATGGGTTCGTTCTTCAAAAATTTATGTATGTTTGGATCCATAAACACTTTTCTAAAGTATTTATCGATATATATATGAATATTTTCTAAATGACTAATTTGGTATCGTTTTACTTTATCTATAAAGTCGTTACCTAAATTTTTTGACTCTAAATTTATAAAATACCTATTTGATAAACTATATAATCTATCAAACTTATCACCAACAGCAAGTGCATAAATTGGATCAATCTTTTTTGTGATAGCTTCATGAATTTCTTCTTTTGATAAATCTATTTCTGAATAATTCAAAGCTTTATATTGTAGTAACTCATCCATTGAAAATTTATAAAGATTATAAAGTATACTCAATTCCTTTTTTAATTTTATCTTTGATTCTAAATCCAATATTAACACGCCCTTTTAGTTTAATTTTGATAGTTAATTAACCATAAATACTATGACAATTTTAAAATTACACTTCTTCTAAAGCACCTTATTTTTTAGTTTTATTTGTGATAAGCTTCTGCTTATCAGTTGATGATGCGGTTTTTAAGTAATAAGTTCATTAAAAAAATAATTGGCTTATTATGAACAACTAACAGAATTGATTCCAATTATACTACTTCACAATTTATATAGTAATCTTCAATAGATATGATTTTTAATTTTAAATTATTAACTACAATCACCTCATAATAATGGCTTTCTTCGCCTGTTAAATTACCTACATAGAAAGCTGGTGTTCCTTTTTTTACTTTTACCCGTAATTTGTAACCTTCTTCTCTTGATTCGTACCCTTTTATTAATGAAGTGTGTAAAATTCCAAGTTCAAACAAATCTACTCCATTTAAGTTTTTAGCATTTTTCTCCATTAATTTGTATATCCGAGGACTAACCGTTCTATAAGTAGTTATATCCTCTTTTACTTTATATTTATCAAATACCTCTAGAATTTCTTTGTGATCATTAGTACCACTTCTTAAATCTTCATTTATTTTTTCCCCACTACTAGCTAATATATATTCTTCAGTTGGTTGGCCGTTTCTACGTGTTTCAGTCTCATATTCAAGTACTCTATCTACATAACTATGTATATTTTCATGGGATAAATTACTATTGTCCCACTTTTCACCGACACGGCAAAAATAGCCTTTTTGTTTTAAATACCATTTTTTTAATCTAAACACAACTTAAAACCTCTCTAATTAATTATTATCTATAAATATTGTCCGTCGAATACTATTTCTTTAAAGAATCTACAGCTTTAAAAAACATTGATACGTTGTACTCAATATTGTTATGCTTTGTTTTTTTTCTAGGATAGTAGTAATTCTTATAATAATCAATTTTAGCTTCTAACATATTCTGTTCAATAGACAAAGTCGCGATTGATAATTCTTCTTTCAACGCATTTCCAAATCTTTCAATCTGTTCTTTTACATATCTGTACTTTTTAATGGATTCCTCTATCAGTTTAATTCTTTTTTGATTATCTGATTCTTTTTCGCATTCATCCACAATACGCCTAATAATATATAACCTAACAGTCGGTAATCTTATATCTATAAGTAAAATAATGACATATGATTGAATAAATGCGTTCAATCCTTCTTCAAATTCATGGCCAGTTTTCTTTTGTCCTTTAAATGCCTTCAAATATAATTCTATTAAATAAAATAATTCATTTAAAAAAGCCCATGCATATTCCTTTTCTAAAGCAACATAACTAATTAATTGATTAGTAAGATTATAATACTGAATCTCATTATGTAAATATTCCCAATGCTTCTCCATCTTTGTATATGATATTTTTCCTCCTAACCGTACATACTCATTTTCTTTTTTGGATCGATTATAGAGAATATTTGGCTTTGTAACCAATCTTTTTTGCGTCTTGTTTATATCTGCTAATGCTTTTGAGGTAATAGATGGGTCATAACTCAAATGTTCATCTACTTTCTTTATCGCAAGTAGTGATTTTAATTGTTCTTCATTTATAAATGGTTTAAGTTTAAATTCATTGTTTTGACTATTGATATACGTCATAGTATTTAAATTTCTATAAATTTTATTCATACTTCTAAATTCTGAGTCATCTAACAAATAATCAAAATTAGGGTTAAAGTGTTTTTGTATAAATGAAACTCTATGCATCTTTTGGTGTTCATTTAAATCGCTTAAACTTCTTAATAACAATAAGTCTTCATAAACCTCACCTGATATATCAAACTTTAGACAATCTACTAAACTGCCATACTTGTCAATAATTTCTTCTATCGTAGGTATCATATATACCCCCCTCCCTATTTTTTGTTCCGCGTCTAATTAAAATGCTTCATTTATGCTTATTATAGCAATCAACCATTGAGGTGTTAAGCATCTACAGTATTGATTGACTAATAAGACTTATTTGGAGGAACTTATGATGAAAGAAAAAGAATTTTATACACTAAAACGTGCTGTTACAAGCATCGCATTTAATTTACCTGTAGGCACCATGTTTATGTATCACGATTTGAATGTGAGGGCTAATGTTTTGTGCTCGACTGAAATTCAACAAGATGTTGGTCGTTGGTTTGCACATTTTGTAAAATATACACCTAACCTTCCATTCATTGTAGTTGGAAAAAAAGGTTCATCTTTGCTCTACCTTAAAACTGCACCAAATCCGATGAATCATCAAAATAACTGGAAAGGTGGTAACAACTAATGACTAACATCATCTTTAGTGAATATCCATACTGGCTTACTGAAGATTCATGGTATGAAGTTATACCACCGAAAGGTAAAAATGATCAGCAAAAGTCCATACGCTTATCTAGTCCAATTTTAATTAAAAACAAGTTTCTTGACCCCAAATCTGGGGTTGAGAAACTAGTTATTTCCAACGGACAAAATATTGAACGTATTGAAACATCAGATATTTTAACATCGCAAAAGTTACCTTCACTAATCATGTATGGCTTCAGCATCAATGAGAAGTACATTAAATCATTAAGCAATGCACTACAATTAATGCGCCAATCACTGCCTCTGTCATCGTTGTATACGGGTGTCGGTGTGTTAAATACTGATAAAGGTGTCGTCATTTCATTAGATGAACCATATCTTTCAAAAGAAATTACACAGTCGCAGGCGGATGAAATCATTTGTGAAACACAGTACGATCTACAACCTAAAGGCACTTTTGAAGACTGGTGGCAAATGTATCTTGATGAAGTAAAAGGAAACTTGTTACTCGAACTTGCTGTAGTGTTTGGTATTTCTTCATTAGTAACTGCGTTTTTAAAAACAAAACATGAGGTTGAATTCGCAGGTACGATTTTCTCATTTACGGGAAATTCAAGCACGGGTAAATCAACTGCAGCGGCTTTAGGAGTCTCAATAACCGGCAACCCTACTAAAGGTAGTAATACGCTGTTTAGATCATGGAATGGCACTAGAAACGCGCTTGAAGGATATCTAAGTAACAACTATGGTGTACCTATTGTATTGGACGAACTGTCATCTGCAACCTTTAAAGATACAACTGGTTTGCTCTATTCAATTGCCGAAGGTCAAGGAAGACAACGTTCTAATATACACGGAGAAGTCAAGTCACTAAAAAACTGGGGAACCTCAGTAATTAGTACTGCCGAACACAGTATTTTCAATAATAGTGCACGTAATGATGGTTTGAATGTACGTACCATTGAAATATCTGAAGCTTTTACAACTAACGCTGACAACGCAGATACTATTAAAAAAGCAACATCAGCTAATTATGGTCATATCATGCCATTAGTAGCTGAATATCTACTCAATCGTGAACAAGAAGTCATTAAATGGTTCCAAAATGAGCACCTAAGGTTCAAAACTCAACTAGAAAAGGAAACCAGCAATACAGGAATTCGGATGTTCAAACGCTATGCAACCATTACAACATCAGCACGTATATTGGAACGTGTCATTGCCACACCTGTTGATTTGAATGCTGTAAGGGACTATCTTATTAACTATCATTTAGATTCTGTTAGTGAGCGAAGCCTAGCTGATAAAGCAATTGAAGTCATTGTCCAATTTGTAGCACAAAATCGTGGTAAGTTTTCTGACGACACTAGGTTATCAACGCTTATTGAAAATTATGGAATGATTTCACTTGAAGATGATCATATCCAGGTGAAAATGATTGCCTCGGTTTTTAAAAATATGTTAAAAGAACATAATTTCCAAGATACAAATAATGTCATTGATGCACTGAGGGATAAAGATTACATCCAGTCAGACGCCAATCGTAAAACAACAAAACGTAGTGTCAAAGACAAAGAAGGCAAACCAAAAACCATCGTATTTTATCATCTTAAGCTTGATAAATCATACGCTCCTATTTTTGGTCTATCTGAAAAAAGTAAATTCAATATACCCTTATCATTTATCTCTGAACACCAACATCCAATACTACGAGACATGATTTCAAAAGCAAGAGAATGGGATAAAAACGGTGATATTGACTTTTAAAGCTTAAAATATGTTATTAAATAAATTTGCTACAACACCTATTTAAAGGTGTTGTAGCACAAATATTAAATCAATGGAGGAATTGTACTATGAATACAGTAGCACTAGCTCACGAAATTGAAGATGAAAGATTTGAATACTTAGAAAGCACACCCCTAGATACTGTGAAGGAATGCTGTAAACAAGAAGGTCGTCAAATAAGTAACACTTACACTGAGGAGTACAAGTTAATAAATGACATTTTGGAGAAAGTAATCAAACCTACGTCCATTGTTGCATATGGAGAATATGAAGATTACATTCATTTAAAAAAATTTGCTCAAAGAAGAATATCGAATTCGTTACTACTTTTGAGATGCAACTAAAGAATTGTTGTTAATACTATGAATAATGAGGTGATATACATGGACGAATTAATCATACTATTAGCCGATCTGGTTATTGAAGAAATCAATCACGCTGATGACTAATAATACCGCCCAACACCCGACTGGTGTTGGGCTTATCTATAATTTCGTTCATAAATATATATTATCTCTTTGAAAGGAGGAAATACTATGAAACGAGCCATTGGTTATTTGCGCCAAAGTACAACGAAACAACAATCACTCCCAGCTCAAAAGCAAGCAATAGAATTATTAGCTCCAAAGCACAATATTCAAAATATCCAATACATTAGTGATAAGCAATCAGGCAGAACAGATAATCGAACAGGCTATCAACAAGTCACCGAACGCATCCAACAAAGACAATGTGACGTATTATGTTGTTATCGCTTGAATCGACTTCATCGCAACTTGAAAAATGCATTAAAACTCATGAAACTCTGTCAAAAATATCATGTTCATATTCTAAGTGTTCATGATGGCTATTTTGATATGGATAAAGCGTTTGATCGCCTAAAACTCAATATATTCATGAGTCTGGCTGAACTTGAATCCGATAATATTGGAGAACAAGTCAAAAATGGACTTAGAGAAAAGGCAAAACAAGGTAAACTCATAACGACCCATGCGCCTTTCGGTTATCACTATCAAAATGGTACTTTCATCATTAATAATGATGAATCACCTACCGTCAAAGCTGTATTCAATTATTATCTTCAAGGATATGGCTACAAGAAGATTGCACAATATTTAGAAGACGATAATAAACTTATTACCCGCAAGCCTTATCAGGTACGAAATATAATTATGAACCCAAATTATTGTGGTCGTGTCATCAATCAATATGGTCAATATAACAATATGGTACCACCTATTGTTTCGGCAACGAAATATGAACATGCTCAAGCAATCCGTAATAAGAAGCAACTTCACTGTATACCTTCAGAGAATCAGCTGAAACAAAAGATCAAATGTCCTTGTTGTGACTCAACACTGACAAATATGACAATAAGAAAAAAACATACATTGCGATATTATATTTGTCCTAAAAATATGAATGAATCTCGCTTTGTCTGTTCATTCAAAGGAATAAATGCACAAAAATTAGAAGTTCAAGTCTTAGCTACATGTCAGAACTTCTTTCAAAACCAACAGCTCTATTCAAAAATTAATAATGCAATTCATCAACGCCTCAAAAAACAAAGAGTGATAGAAGCTAAAAGTACGCTAACTCAAGAACAACTGATAGATAAACTTGCCAAAGGTATGATTGATGCTGAATCATTCAGAAAACAGACTCATTTGATGAATCAAAAGCACAAAACCATATCCTCCATAAGTGATAATCAGTTACAAACATCACTACAAAAGGTTATACAGAAAAGTTTCACGTTAAACATGCTGCATCCCTATATTGATGAAATTCGCATTACAAAAAATAAAGCCCTTGTTGGGATCTATTTCAAAAATGAACCATTGAACATTGTGAACCAAACCTCGCAATCATCGATTGCTTAATCAGAAAGGATGAAAAAATCATGCAACAACTCAAACAAAAACGTGTCGGTATCTATGTTCGTGTATCAACGGAAATCCAAAGTACTGAAGGCTATAGTATCGATGGACAAATCAATCAAATTCGAGAATATTGTGATTTCAATAACTTTGTTGTTGTAGATGTATACGCGGATAGAGGTATCTCTGGAAAATCTATGAACCGACCAGAACTACAACGTTTGTTAAAAGATGCGAACGAAGGTCAGATTGATTCTGTTATGGTCTACAAAACAAACCGACTAGCACGTAACACTTCTGACTTACTCAAAATTGTTGAAGACCTTCATCGTCAAAATGTCGAATTCTTCAGCTTATCTGAGCGTATGGAAGTCAATACAAGCAGTGGTAAATTGATGCTACAAATTCTAGCGAGTTTTTCAGAATTTGAAAGAAATAATATTGTCGAAAATGTATTCATGGGTCAAACCCGACGCGCTCAAGAAGGCTATTATCAAGGCAATTTGCCGCTGGGCTATGACAAAATACCGGATAGCAAGCATGAACTCATGATAAACCAACATGAAGCGAATATTGTCAAATATATATTTGAGTCATATGCTAAAGGCCACGGATATCGTAAAATTGCGAATGCACTCAATCACAAAGGATACGTGACTAAAAAAGGAAAGCCTTTCAGTATTGGTTCAGTGACCTATATCTTATCTAATCCATTCTATGTTGGTAAAATTCAATTCGCAAAGTACAAAGATTGGAATGAAAAGCGTCGTAAAGGGCTGAATGATAAACCAATAATAGCTGAAGGTAAGCATTCCCCTATTATTATTCAAGACTTATGGGATAAAGTCCAATTACGTAAAAAACAAGTCAGTCAAAAACCTCAAGTCCACGGTAAAGGAACTAATCTATTAACAGGTATCGTTCATTGTCCACAATGTGGTGCACCAATGGCAGCTAGTAACACAACGAACACATTGAAAGATGGTACCAAGAAGCGAATACGTTATTATTCTTGCAGTAACTTCCGAAACAAAGGCTCAAAAGTATGTTCTGCGAATAGCGTTAGAGCTGATGTGATTGAGAAATACGTCATGGATCAAATACTCGAAATTGTCAAAAGTGATAAAGTCATTAACCAAGTCTTAGAACGTGTCAATCAAGAAAATAAAGTCGATATTGGTGCATTGAACCACGATATCGCTTATAAACAACAACAATACGATGAAGTCAGCGGGAAACTCCATAATTTAGTTAAAACCATTGAAGATAATCCGGACCTAACATCTGCATTGAAAGCAACTATTCATCAATATGAAACACAACTCAATGACATTACAAATCAAATGAATCAACTCAAACAGCAACAAAATCAAGAGAAACTATCTTATGATACGAAACAAATCGCTGCCCTATTACAACGAATATTTCAAAATATAGAATCAATGGATAAAGCACAACTCAAAGCATTATATCTTACAGTCATTGACCGTATTGATATTCGTAAAGACGGTAATCATAAAAAACAGTTCTACGTTACACTAAAACTCAATAATGAAATTATTAAACAACTTTTCAATAATACCCCTCTCGACGAAGTGCTCCTCAGCACTTCGTCTTTATTTTTGCCTCAAACGCTCTTTCTTCAAATCTAATATCTATGTACTGTCCTTTCGTCATTCAATAACACCCATCTAACGAATCTTTTCAACATACTAACAAGTCACAACTCAATGTGAAGCTTATATTGTATGACGAAAGAACATCCCAAAATAAAATATGAACGGGATAGCAATGGGATTTGATAAATACATGTAGGATAAGGATTACGCAAGCGTAATCCCGAAATCCCATTATTATTTATAAATAAATAATATAAAAAGAAAAAGTAAGTCGTACTGACACCACCAAATCCAAATGATATATAAATATATCGCTATATTTCCTGAGAAATGAGCGGGATAATGGGATTTCCTTGTCATATCAACAATTGTGATAATTTTCTATTGGGATATTTTCTTAATAACAATGGGATTCACAAACGAAACAAAATTTTTTTGAAGCATATATTATCTATATGGTGTATTACATGTATACATCAAAAACATTATAGGAGGTCATAACCATGACACTAGAAAAACAACTCAAAGAGTATATAACTAACTTATTCAATCTGCCAAAGGACGAAAAATGGGAATGTGAATCTATCGAGGAAGTGGCAGATAATATCCTTCCTGATCAATATATCAGACTTGGTCCGCTTACCAACAAAATCCTTCATACGTATACTTACTACTCTGACACACTTCATGAAAGGCATATATACCCCTTTATCCTCTACTATCAAAAACAACTTATTGCGATTGGTTATATTGATGAAACAAACGATATGGACTTCTTATATCTTCATAACACAGTTATGCCACTACTAGATCAAAGACACTTACTTGAAAAGGAGAATTATAATAATGAATAAATGGATACACATAGCTCAGATAAGCGTCACAGTCATTACAGAAGTTATTACAATAATGAAAGATATAGAAAAGGAGAAATGAGCATGAAACGTTATATTACACGTAGTATTGCCAATTACTTGCCAGCAATGTTGCAGCAACAGTTATGGAAACTTGTAGCGCAACGCGAAAACGAACAATTCAAGGAACTAGAAGAGATTGATTACTTTCATATATTCCAGTTCAATATGCATAATAGTCAATTATATATCAAACATAAGCAAGAACGTCCAGAGTACGTAAAAATTCATAAGGCAAATTATTCAAAAGCTATCAATATTAATAAGGTCTACATTATCCGAGAAGATGATGTAGACCTTTCTTATTACGTCATGTTGTTACCTGAAGAATATTAAATAAAGGAGTTAGATAAAATGAAATCAATCAAAAGTGTATTAGAAACTGAAGCGATATTTAGTCAGGATAAAATGCATCGTTATCTTCTCAAGAAAACTTGGGATATTGATAAAGAAGTACTTACAATTATAACGATGTATCCTCATTATGATGGTGTTATCAACGTTGACCTTACAACACAACTTATTGTCAATAAAGTAGCTGAAAAAGATGAATATGGTGGCGTTAATTTTATAAATCTTTTTTCAAATATTGATACCCCCATTAATTTAAAACATATCGAAAACAGCCATGACAAGCACACGGATATTCACATTATGAAAGCTGTCAAAGAAGCCGATAGTGTTTTATTGGCTTGGGGTTCCTACGGAAAAAAACCTCTTGTGGAAAATCGAGTGAATGAAGTATTAGACATGTTAAAACCTCACAGTAAGAAAATCAGTATATTAACAAATCCTCAAACAAATGAAATCATGCATCCATTAAATCCATACGCTAGAAAGGCATGGACAATTAAACCATTAAAGGAGACTAAATAGAATGAATCAAACATGGAAAGAAGTATACCAATATTTAATGCATCAACCACACATCGATGTTATTAAAGGCATTATCGCCTTTTCATCAAACAAAAAAAATAATTCAGAATTAGATGAGCTATATTCCATTTATATGAATGATGATTCTATCACATCCATTGTTCACCCTGACTTAATAGAAAGTATAGAGCTTATCCATAATGAGTAGAAAAAGAATAGATGTTGTCAAAGTCCAAATGGTTAAAGAAGATACACTTTGGTATTTAAAAAGACGTATTGAAGAACCAAAAGACGCTGCTGATATTATGCGTGACTTCATAGGAAATGCTGACCGAGAACACTTCATTTTAATTTGCTTGAATAGCAAAAATGAACCTACACATATTGAAACCGTCTCTATAGGAACCATTAATTTTGCGGTTATACATCCTCGAGAAATATTTAAAACAGCCATATTAAGTAACGCAACGGGTATGATTATTGGCCATAACCACCCAAGTGGAGACATATTAACCATAGTATAATAAATAATAGTAGTTAAAGTAGTTCAGGAGGAGATGTTAAAGGGAGATTTTACTTTAAATAAAAATTAACAAGGTTTATAATTTGTAGTACTTAAAGTGTTTAAAGAGGGGGGCGCGTGTGAGGGTTCAAAGGATAGAAGTGGAGAATAAGCCGTATCCATTGTATTTATTACTAGATAAAGAATACCAGCTAAATGAATGCTTCTAGTAAAAGGAAAATTATCAGTCAGAGTGAGATCAGCAAAAAAATAGCTGTAATGAATGAAGAAATGCAAGGGTTTTGGGCTAATAATAGTTGGGATATAAGAAAATGTCCACATCCTTCTGCCATAGAATTAAGTAAGAATCCTGCTTTAAGAAATCGTTGGGTTCGTTTTGAACGTGTTAAAAATCTGTGGTTAAGAACAGAATTGAAATATTTTTATTTTTACCATTTAAACAATGGAATATGGAATGCAAAAACTGTCTTGATTAGAAAAGGAACAGTAATTAATAAAATGTTGGATTTTTTAGATTTAAAGTATCCCAGCATTACTTCAATTACTGAAGTTCCTATTGATAAAGCAATGACGGAGTATAGAACATATTTGACAAAACAGGGTGTTAGAATTACCACCACTAATTATAAGATTACTGCTAATCAAGAAAAAACACCTGTAAAAGCTAATTCTTACTATGTTACTAATCTTAAACAATTTATTGAGTTTTATGAGGATTTTTATTTTGATGGAGAGGAGTGGGATAAAGACGTTTGGGATAGACGAAACTTACCTTTGCCAGATGATAAGGTTAACCCAACACAATATGAATATACAATTAACTTTAAAGGGTTTCGGAATACATATTTTAAACAGCTTGTAAAAAGATATTGTAAGTTAAGATTGAACATGGATAGCTTTTCCTATGTAAGTGATATTGCCCAAAAACTTAAAGAGTTCTTTAATTTTCTGGACATAAAGTTTAAACACGTTCAGAGAGTACACCAATTAACGAGAGTGGAAATTGAAGCATATTTAAGTGAACTAAACATGATGGGGATAAAACCTAGTACAATAACTGGGAGGATCTCTATATTGGAAGGACTATTTAGTACCCTTCATAGGCTAGAATGGGATGATGTTCCTTCCAAATTATTAATTTATCCCGAGGACTATCCGAAAATACCAAGAGCAAAACCTCGCTTTATAGACGAATTCGTTCTAGAGCAATTGAACAGTCATCTTGATAAATTACCCGAATATATAGCTACGATGACTATGATTGTTCAAGAATGTGGAATGAGGATAAGTGAATTGTGCACCTTGAAAAAAGGCTGTTTATTAGAGGACAAAGATGGAGATTACTTTTTAAAGTATTATCAATGGAAAATGAAAAAGGAGCATATAGTTCCAATATCTAAAGAGGTAGTTTTACTTATTAAAGTTCGGGAAGATAAAGTTTCAGAGGAATTTCCAGATAGTGAATACCTCTTTCCAAGAAAAGATGGATCGCCATTAAAACAAGAAACATTTAGAGGCGAATTAAATAAATTAGCTTATGAGCAAAATATAGTGGATAAATTAGGCGAGATTTATAGATTCCATGCCCATGCCTTTCGCCATTCAGTAGGAACAAGAATGATTAACAACGGGGTGCCCCAGCATATTGTGCAGAAATTTTTGGGACATGAAAGCCCAGAAATGACAAGCAGATACGCTCATATCTTTGATGAAACTCTAAAAAATGAATTTACTAAATTTCAAGAAAAACTGGTTACCAATAATGGAGATGTGCTCAATCTAGATGATGATAGTGAAGTCGATGATGTAGAGCTTCAATGGTTCAAGAAAAATATAAATGCACAAGTGCTTCCAAATGGTTATTGTAGATTGCCAGTAATAGCAGGTGGTTGTCCACATGCGAATGCATGCTTAGATTGCACTCACTTCTGTACCAGTAAGCAATTCTTACCACAGCACGAAGAACAGTTAGAGCGTACAGAAGAGTTATTAACCATAGCAAAGGATAAACAATGGCAAAGACAAATAGAGACTAATAGCCGTATTAAAGAGCGTTTAGAACAAATCATTGGAAGTTTAACGGGGTAATTATCAATGAATAAACAAGTTAGAAATACAACAGAAATTGTACGTTTGGCGAAGCAGAAATCACAAAAGACAAGAGAAAAAGTAGACAAAGCGATTTCTAAATTTTCGATTGAAGGTAAAGCTATTAATTTTAATTCAATAGCAAAGGAAGCTAATGTTTCTAAATCATGGCTTTATAAGGAACACGATATTAGGCAAAGAATCGAATCCCTTCGTGAGCGTCAAATAACATCAAATGTAGTCTCAAAACCCAAGAAAAGTTCTCGTTCGGAGGAAATCCTTATAAAAACCTTAAAAAGAAGAGTTATGGAATTAGAAAAAGAAAATAAAAAATTACAGAACCAAATTCAAAAATTATATGGAGATCTGTATAATAAAGAGTAGTTTTTATTATTAATCTGTAGACAGATTGTGAAAGGATGCACTTAAACTAACGGGGCAGTTATGTTTAAGATACTTTAAAATTTGGTTAAAATCTCCGAAAGGATTGGTTTCTAACATTAGAAACCAATCCTTTTTAATATTAATTATATATCATTCAAACAATCATTTGACTATTTGTTTATAGTGGGATATATTATAATCATCAAACAAACAGTCATTTGAATAAGGAGGGTAATTATGACAAAAGATATGTGTGAAGTTACCTATATTCATGAAGATAAGGTAAACAGGGCTAAAAAAGACCTTGCTAAACAGAATCCTATGGATGTAGCGAAAGTTTTTAAGGCTCTATCAGATGATACAAGAGTTAAAATTGCTTATGTTTTGTCTTTAGAGGGAGAGTTATGTGTTTGTGATGTAGCTAATATCATTGAATCTTCAACGGCTACGGCATCCCATCATTTAAGATTATTGAAAAATTTAGGTATAGCAAAATACCGTAAAGAAGGAAAATTAGTCTATTATTCACTAGATGATGAGCATGTTAAACAGCTTGTAGAAAAAGCTTTCTTGCATCAAAGGGAGGTTGCTAGTATTGGATAGTTCAACAAAAACATTAACAGAAGATAAACAGGTTTACCGTGTGGAGGGTTTCTCGTGTGCGAATTGTGCTGGGAAGTTTGAAAAAAATGTAAAAGAACTATCAGGGGTGCATGATGCTAAAGTCAATTTCGGAGCTTCCAAAATTGATGTCTTTGGCAGTGCAACCGTTGAAGATCTGGAAAAGGCTGGTGCTTTCGAGAATCTTAAAGTGGCACCAGAGAAGGCTAGAAGAAGGGTCGAACCAGTGGTAACAGAAGATAAAAATGTTTACCGTGTGGAGGGATTTTCTTGCGCAAACTGTGCTGGGAAGTTTGAAAAAAATGTAAAACAACTAGCTGGAGTTCAGGATGCAAAAGTGAACTTTGGCGCTTCTAAAATTGATGTATATGGAAACGCATCGGTTGAAGAGCTTGAAAAAGCAGGTGCTTTCGAGAATCTTAAGGTAATTCCTGAAAAACTGGCGAATCCATCGATACAAGCGGTCAAAGAAGACACTAAGGCTCCTAAAGAAGAGAAAATACCGTTTTATAAAAAACACAGCACATTGCTGTTTGCCACATTACTGATTGCTTTTGGTTACCTTTCTCACTTTGTAAATGGAGAAGATAACCTTGTAACGTCCATGTTATTTGTAAGTTCGATTGTAATTGGCGGATATTCACTATTTAAAGTTGGTTTTCAAAATTTGATACGCTTTGATTTCGACATGAAAACCCTGATGACCGTTGCAGTTATTGGAGCTGCCATCATTGGTGAATGGGCAGAGGCATCCATTGTTGTCATTCTCTTTGCAATCAGTGAAGCACTTGAACGTTTTTCTATGGATAGAGCAAGACAGTCCATTCGTTCATTGATGGATATTGCCCCAAAAGAAGCACTTGTTAGGCGGAATGGTCAGGAAATAATGATCCATGTGGACGATATTGCCGTGGGTGATATTATGATCGTCAAACCAGGGGAGAAAATTGCCATGGATGGGATCATTATAAATGGTGTGTCGGCTGTCAACCAGGCTGCTATAACAGGAGAATCTGTCCCTGTTGCCAAAACGGTAGATGATGAAGTATTTGCAGGCACGCTTAACGAAGAGGGACTACTTGAAGTAAAAATCACCAAATACGTAGAGGATACAACTATCTCCAAGATTATTCATCTGGTTGAGGAAGCACAAGGGGAGCGCGCTCCAGCGCAAGCATTCGTAGATAAATTTGCGAAATATTATACGCCGATCATTATGGTTATTGCGGCGCTCGTTGCAGTCGTTCCACCTTTATTCTTTGGTGGAAGTTGGGATACTTGGGTTTATCAAGGATTAGCGGTACTTGTAGTTGGATGTCCGTGTGCATTAGTTATTACTACTCCAATCTCGATTGTCTCGGCAATTGGAAATGCAGCTAAAAAAGGTGTGTTGATTAAAGGCGGTGTCTATCTAGAGGAATTAGGAGCCATTAAGGCAATCGCATTTGATAAAACAGGAACACTGACAAAAGGTGTACCAGTGGTAACAGATTTTAAAGTGTTAAATGATCAAGTGGAAGAAAAAGAGCTGTTTTCCATTATTACAGCTTTAGAATATCGATCACAACATCCACTTGCTTCAGCAATAATGAAGAAAGCAGAGCAAGATAATATTACTTATTCCGATGTTAGAGTGAAGGACTTCACTTCTATTACAGGTCGGGGCATTCAAGGGAATATAGATGGAACAACCTATTACATTGGCAGTCCAAGGCTTTTTAAAGAATTAAATGTTTCCGATTTTAGCCTTGAGTTTGAAAATAAAGTGAAAGTTTTACAAAACCAAGGGAAAACGGCCATGATTATTGGAACGGACCAAACAATCCTCGGCGTGATTGCTGTAGCAGATGAGGTCCGCGAAACAAGTAAAAATGTGATTCTAAAACTTCATCAGTTAGGAATCAAGCAAACAATTATGCTGACAGGTGATAATCAAGGTACCGCAGAAGCAATCGGTGCTCATGTAGGCGTTTCTGATATTCAGTCCGAATTGTTGCCACAGGATAAGTTGGACTATATTAAAAAAATGAAAGCCGAGCATGGTAATGTAGCTATGATTGGCGATGGCGTCAATGATGCTCCTGCACTTGCTGCATCCACTGTTGGCATTGCAATGGGCGGTGCTGGAACAGATACTGCCATCGAGACAGCTGATATTGCATTAATGGGAGATGATTTAAGTAAGCTTCCATTTGCAGTAAGACTTAGCAGGAAAACGCTAAATATCATCAAAGCGAACATCACGTTTGCCATCGGAATTAAGATAATTGCCTTACTATTGGTTATTCCAGGCTGGCTAACCCTTTGGATTGCGATTCTTTCCGATATGGGAGCCACTATTTTGGTAGCATTAAATAGTTTGCGACTGATGAGAGTGAAGGATAAATAGGTACTATATGTGTGCAATTTACGGAAGGACTTTTCATTTTGAAGAAAAGTCCTATCCCTAAAATATTTGGAGATGATAAAATGATCGCGACGATACTGACGGCTACTGCGGTATATGTAGCAACAGGAATTGATTATCTCGTCATATTAATTCTTTTGTTTTCGCAAGTAAAAAAAGGTCAGGTAAAACATATTTGGATAGGACAATATATAGGGACTGCAATTGTGATAGGAGCAAGTCTTTTAGTTGCACAGGGGGTTGTAAATTTAATTCCTCAGCAATGGGTTATCGGACTACTTGGACTTTTACCACTTTACCTAGGCGTGAAAATATGGATTAAAGGAGAAGAGGATGAAGATGAAAGTAGCATTTTATCTTTATTCTCCTCTGGAAAATTTAATCAGTTATTTTTGACGATGATTTTCATCGTATTGGCTTCCAGTGCGGATGACTTTTCCATTTATATACCGTACTTCACGACCTTAAGTATGTCTGAAATCTTTATTGTCACTATTGTCTTTCTAATTATGGTTGGAGTTTTGTGCTATGTCAGTTACCGTCTAGCTTCCTTCGATTTTATATCGGAAACAATTGAGAAATATGAACGTTGGATTGTACCAATTGTATTCATTGGGCTAGGTATTTATATATTGTTTGAAAATGGAACATTCAATGCTCTGATTTCATTTCTTCTTTGAAGTGGCGAATCCAAACCATAAAGTAAAGTATAAAGAGGTTATCCTATTGATTGGGATAACCTTTTTATATTTAACTAATTATCATTTACGTTAAACACATGTACTTAAAGTAAGAACATTGATTTAAACCATTTTTTTCATAATTTACTCTTGATAAGATCCGACACCTTCTCCAGGAGATATCAAAATAACTCAGAGAATAAAAGAGATTAGTGAAATGATGGGTATTATATTATATGACCACATAATATTTTCAGAAAATGATCATCATTCAATTATCAAAAAAATTGCACTTTCTACTGGTATATATCCTTGCATTAATTTTATAAAAAATGCCCCTACTGAAGATATAAAAGCAATTGCTATGCTATTGTTCACTACCGTATTCATTGGTAATTTAAATAATGCTAATAATACAGGAATGATGATAAATGCTCCACCTGCACCCACAATTCCCGAAATTACACCAATTCCAAATCCAACTATAATAAATAGCAAAGGTTTAGATTTCGTCTCTTGTGTAGTAGGTTTAACTTTAATAAACATCAATATTAAAGCAAGTATGGCGATTATTACATATACCGTATTTACAAAAGTAGCATTAAACAAACTAGCTAAAATTGCCCCTAACATGCTTCCAATCAACATACCCCCTCCCATATATATAACAAGTTTAGGAGAGAAAGCTGGTTGTTTTCTTGCATTTAATGATCCACTAAGTGTACTGAAAAATACTTGACTAGAGGTAAGTCCCGAAGCAATATATGCACTATACGCAGGTATACCTATTAATGGTGGCAATATAAGAATAGCTGGGTAAATAATAATTGCGCCCCCAATACCTATTAATCCAGATATAAATCCACCCAGTACGCCAATTAGCAACATAATAGTCATATTTGCTATATCCATTATTTACTTTTAACTAATAAATTAACTGCTTCATTAATTAATTCTTGAGAACTTTCATTATTTTCTTCTGCTGTTTTAACGCATTCTATTAAATTTTCACTAATTATAATCCCCATTAAACGTTGTATAGAACCTTTAGATGCACTAAGTTGCGTAATTATATCTTTGCAATCTTTTTCTTCTTCCATCATTTTTACGACACCATTTAATTGACCTTGTATTCTATTTATACGATTAATCATTTTTTTATCATAAGTCATATTCATTTCCTCCACATAAATTGATTAAGTTAATAATAATAAATTAAAACAAAATTGTCAAATACCCCTATAGGTATTTGGCAAATGATTCTATCCGTTTTATTATACCCTCATAGGTATTTATAGGAGGTAAGTATGGAACAATACAAAGAAGTACACATTAATTCATTAAACAAAGAAGAATTAGAAAAATTGGCAAAAATGGGTCAATTGATTGATGTTAGAACAAAAGAAGAATATGAATTAGGACACATTAACGGTTCAACTTTACACCCAGTAGAAGAGATTAAATCATTCAATAAGAATAGCAACAAAACGTATTATATACATTGTAAAAGCGGTAACCGAAGCACTAAAGCTTGCGATTATTTAGCCAAACAAGGTTATGATGTCGTGAATTTAAAGGGTGGATATAAAGATTATGAAGCAAAGAACTTCAATAGTGCTCCTTTAATAGAAAAAGATATTGAAATCAAAGAGAATCGTAAACAATTTGATTTTAGAGGTCTTCAGTGCCCTGGACCTATTGTTAATATCAGTAAAGAAATTAACAATATTTCAACGGGTGAGCAAATCGAGGTAACAGTTACAGATCCTGGTTTCAATAGTGATATTAAAAGTTGGGCGAAACAAACAGGGAATACCCTTGTAAATCTTACTGAAGAAGCAAATGTAATTAATGCAATTATTCAAAAAGAAAAGCCAAAAGAATTTGAAATCAATGACACTGCTACAGGTACAACAATTGTTTTATTTAGCGGTGAGTTAGATAAGGCAGTAGCAGCAATGATCATCGCAAATGGCGCTAAAGCAGCAGGTAAAGATGTAACTATTTTCTTTACTTTTTGGGGCCTCAACGCATTAAAAAAAGCGCAATCAACTCGCGTTAAAAAGAAAGGTATTTCCAAAATGTTTGACCTTATGTTACCTAAGGATCCAATACATATGCCATTATCAAAAATGAATATGTTTGGACTAGGTAATATTATGATGCGTTATGTAATGAACAAGAAAAATGTTGATTCTTTATACTCACTTATCGATCAAGCAATCGATCAAGATATAAAGTTAATTGCTTGTACCATGAGTATGGATGTTATGGGAATTTCAAAAGAAGAATTAAGAGATGAAGTCGATTATGGTGGCGTAGGTACTTATATTGGACATACTGAGCAAGCAAATCATAACTTATTTATCTAATCAATAAAATCTATTTTAAAAAGGAGTTTTTTTTTGTTTTTCAAACAATTTTATGAAGACAATTTTTCACAAGCATCTTATTTAATTGGATGTCAACGTACAGGAGAAGCAATGATTATTGACCCTATACGAGATTTAACAAAATATTTAAAAGTTGCAGATAAAGAAGGATTCACAATTACTAAAGCTGCAGAAACACATATTCATGCTGATTTTGCTTCAGGTATTAGAGATGTGGCAAATAAATTGAATGCAAGTATATACGTATCTGATGAAGGTAAAGATGAATTTAATTATAAAAATATGCCTAAACAAACACATTTCGTTAAGCATCAAGATATTATCTATTTAGGAAAGATTAAATTAGAAGTCTTACACACTCCAGGCCATACCCCTGAGAGTATTAGTTTTTTACTTACTGACGAAGGTGGGGGTTCCAGTATACCAATGGGATTATTTAGCGGTGACTTCATCTTTGTTGGTGATGTAGGTAGACCAGATCTATTAGAAAAAGCTGTAAATGTTGAAGGTTCTACAAAAATCGGAGCAAAACAAATGTATCAGTCCATACAATTTGCTGCAACATTACCAGACTATATTCAAATTTGGCCAGGTCATGGTGCAGGGAGTCCTTGTGGTAAAGCGCTAGGTTCATTACCTACAACTACTTTGGGTTATGAGAAAATAAACAACTGGGCTTTTAATGTTAAAGATGAAACTTCATTTATCGAAACTTTAACACTCAATCAGCCAGCTCCACCACACCATTTTTCACAAATGAAAAAAATAAATCAATTTGGTATGCAAATGTACCAACCATATAATGTTTACCCTAGTTCAAGCAATACACAAACTGCTTTTGATCTTCGAAGTAAAGAAGCATTCCATGGTGGTCATATGCATGGAACTATCAATATTCCTTTTAATAAAACTTTTATAAATCAAATTGGTTGGTATTTAGATTATGACTAAGATATTGAATTAATTGGCGATAAATCTACCGTTCAACAAGCTATTCATGCTTTACAATTAATTGGTTTTGAAAATGTAAAAAGTTACCGTTTGCCACAAACAAATATCGTCACATCATCTATTCATAGTTCTGAAATGACTGGTGAAGAACATAATGTATTAGATGTTCGTAATGATGATGAATGGCGTAAAGGTCATTTAAAACAAGCAATTCATATTCCTCACGGTAAACTTTTAAATGAAGATATACCTTTCGATAAAAATGACCTAATTTATGTACATTGTCAATCAGGTGTTAGAAGTTCAATAGCGGTAGGAATATTAGAATATAAAGGATTTACGAATATTGTTAACGTTAGAGGTGGCTATCAACATTTACCAGCATTTTTAAAATAGTTTTCTTCTGCAATAGAACTATAAAAATCCCTCAATCCGAAAATTCAATTCGGATTGAGGGATTTTTTTATAAAGACAATTACGAACTTTGATTATTCATTTGAATTAGTTTTTTATGCTTTTATATCTAAGTAAATATCATTAATCTGTAGTACTTTTTGGATAATTGCTAATGTACCACCTAGCAAAGTTGCAAATTTGACATTAGATGTTAACTTTATTTGAATTTCGTTACGTGAATATTGTTTGAACTGGTTCTTAATTGCTTCTAATATTTCAGGCATTTCATTGAACAATGGACAGTTAATGTAAATTGCATTCGGATTAAACTGGGTGTTTAAATTATGTATTAAAACAGCAATTTTATTTATAAATTGTTCCATTTCTTCAACTACGACTGGATTTTTTTCATTATAAAATTGAATTAATTTGCTAAGCGTCATCTTCTCATTTAGTTGATTACTTAAATTATGCAGTAAAGCTTCTTGTGAAAAAATATCTTCAATCTTATGAAAGATCTCCACATTATCGCTAACTTTTGAGACAAGTGTTTTTCCAATTTCACCCGCTTCCCCATTTGCACCACGATACAATTGATTATTAATAATAAGCCCAGCACCAATACCTTTATGTATACTTAAAGCAATAAGATTATTGTAGGATAAATTATGATTAAAATTACGTTCATATAACGCTGAAAGATTCGCTTCATTTTCAACTACGACTGGAACATTAGTAATTTCTTTTATTTTCTTAGCAATTGAAATTCCTTCAGTTTCATGGAATGGTAAATATGTCACATGCTGCTCATTATCCACAACTCCATGTATAGAAACAGACACACCTAATAGTCCGTTATAAGTATCAAGTTTCTCCTGAATATCAATATGTTTTTTTATTATGCTTAATATACTACTAACCTTTTCATCAGGTAAATCATAAGATTCATGCTTAATGACATTACCATCAAAATAATTGTACATCACTTCAACAGAACTATAAGTTAAATCCAAAGAAATAAAATAACCATAAAGATGATTAACCTTCAGAAGAATAGGTTTTCTACCACCACTCTTCGTGCTATCACCCTCACCAACCTCATTAACAAGAGATTTATACTTTAACTTATTCAAAATACTAGAAATCGTTGCCTTATTAATCTCAAGATTTTTAGATATTTGAGTACGCGAAATATTATGATGGTTATAAATTTCCCTTAGCACTCTTTTTTCATTATCATTTATATTTAAAATATTTTCCATAATTGCCTACCCCATAAGTTATTTTGAATTTAGTTTATAGTTTATCATGTATTTTTATACCAACTATTTTAACATAAATTAAATTAAACCTTAGAACAACTTAAAACCTCACTTAGGTTATCATCTTCGTTCTTTTATTTTTTTTATTATTTCAATAAATTACGTATTTCCAATATGACGATTTTTTATGCAAAGTCGTTGTATGTTTTTCAAATTTTTGACATTTATGCAATCTAAATAGCCAATTAGGGAATTTTTAACATTTTTTATTTGTTTGATATTATACTTAATGTATCTTAAATAGAAAGAGGGTATGCATATGGATTTCACTGGTGTTATTACAAGCATTATTGATTTAATCAAGACTTGCATTCAGGCTTTCGGTTAATTTTTTCAACTAAAAAACAGAGGAAATATTCAACGACTTGATTGTTTCCTCTGTTTTCTATGTATTGTTGTAAACACAACAATTTTATTTTTTATTCAATATATTTCTCAATTCTTCTATTTCATCTTGTGATAGATCTTCTTTTTCTACAAAGTTTAAGACAAGTGAATTGAAACCGCCTTTGTATACTTTATTGATAAAGTTTTTAGATGTTTTATATTTTATATCACTTTCTTCTACAAGAGAGTAATATTGAAAAATTTTATTGTCTTTTTTACGATCTATAAATCCCTTTTTATACAATCTCGTTATAAGTGTACGAATGGTTTTTGGACTCCAGTCCTTTTGCATTTGTATTTCTTCTATTATATTATTCGCACTTGCATATTTTTTCATCCAAATGATATTCATAACTTCCCATTCTGCAGATGATATTTCATACGTTTTATTATCCATTATATTAACTCCATTTCTTTTAAAATACGCTCAGAAATTTGTTGTGCTTTTTCGCCATTCGCATTGTCTTCGCCTTTTAAATGTGTAGCAAAATAATACGTATTATCTTTCGTTTCAACATAACCTACGAACCATCCATTTGCTTCTTTGTGATTCACGATTCCTGTTCCAGTTTTACCTACATATTTATAAGTATCTTTTTGTTTCAAAGTCATACTATTTTCAACTTTTTCAATAGCCTTATTATCAAAATGCATGTTATGTTGTTTCATATTTTTCAACAAATTAACCTGTTCTATTGCAGAAATTTTTAATGAAGATTCATTCCAATAATTTTCATTCCCTGATATTTCTTCATTACCATATTCAATTAGATCTAAATAAGATTTAACCTCATCTTGTCTTAAATGTTTGTTTAAATTTTCGTAATACCAATTTACTGAATATTTCATTGAAGAATTTAAATTTTGATCTTGGTTCCATTCTTTAAATGGATATTGATGTTTATCCCATTGTTGTTCAGTATGATTTAATGAGAGTAAATTTTGGTCGAATGCCATTAACGCTAAATAAATTTTGTAAGTAGAATTAGGTGAATATCGTTGTTTACTTTCTGGTTCATTATAAATAGAATAAGCTTGCTCCCGTTCATTATAAAGCACAAAACTTCCATCAAATCCTTTGAAATACGGAGCTAGTTGATTTAATTTTTTATATGATACATTTGTTTCATATTTGTCTTGTTGAACATGTGCAGATAGTAACGGTGCTTGTATTAAAAGCGATATACTACATACAATATACGCAACAATACGCTTGTTTCGATTAGGTTTAGGCATTGAATCATAAAGTGCAATATACTTAACACGTTCTTTAATATTTGAATTAAAACCTAGTAAATATTGTGCTGCCACATTATTTATGTGCTGAGATTTTAAAATAGAGCATTTTAATATCGATTCACCATAACGTATATGTTCATGGCGATTCAAAATTTTTAAAACGTTTCTATCACATACTTTTTCACAGTCATTGTCCATCATTGTTTTACTTATATATAGTGCAGGATTAAACCAGAATATCATTTTAAAAACAACATAAAGCTGGTTGAATATTAAGTCATGACTTTTCACATGTGATAGTTCATGTAGAATAATATATTCAATTTCTTTGTCATTCATGGTTTCGACTACGACAGTTGGTAGTACAATTTGGGATTTCACTAAACCAAATACCATCGGATTATCAATGTTTGAACTATAACTAATTGTTATATGCTTTTTGTAGAACTGCATCTTACTTTGACATACTTTAAGTCGTTCATTAAGATATGACGATTCCAATGACGAACTTTTAATAACATCAATTTGTCGGAATGCCTTAATCATATAAAATAAGCACAACAAACTACCAAATACCCATATCAAAAGAATCATATACGTTATATTTGAGGTCTCAAACTGATTAACATTAATTGCTAAGTCTTTCGTAACAGATGATTGTTGACCATCTAACATATGACTAACCGAAGAAGTCGTGTCAGATACATTTCGATTCATCATATCTTTTGAAAATGTAAAATTCGATATTTTGTAAAATGGTATTAATGGAATTAACGTGGAGACGAGCACTAATAACCAAATCTTATGTGACATAATATTTTGAGTATATTTTATATAGAGCATTCTCACTAAAAAAATTACACATATCGTGAGCAATGAACTGATTATACTTAACATTAAAAAAGATGATAACACCTTCTACACCTCCATATCACAAAAATTATAACATTATTTTGACATAAATACTACATTTGTAATATACTACAAATGTAGTCTTATATAAGGAGGATATTGATGAAAAAGATAAAAATTGTTCCACTTATTTTAATAGTTGTAGTTGTCGGGTTTGGTATATATTTTTATGCTTCAAAAGATAAAGAAATTAATAATACTATTGATGCAATTGAAGATAAAAATTTCAAACAAGTTTATAAAGATAGCAGTTATATTTCTAAAAGCGATAATGGTGAAGTAGAAATGACTGAACGTCCGATAAAAATATATAATAGTTTAGGCGTTAAAGATATAAACATTCAGGATCGTAAAATAAAAAAAGTATCTAAAAATAAAAAACGAGTAGATGCTCAATATAAAATTAAAACAAACTACGGTAACATTGATCGCAACGTTCAATTTAATTTTGTTAAAGAAGATGGTATGTGGAAGTTAGATTGGGATCATAGCGTCATTATTCCAGGAATGCAGAAAGACCAAAGCATACATATTGAAAATTTAAAATCAGAACGTGGTAAAATTTTAGACCGAAACAATGTGGAATTGGCCAATACAGGAACAGCATATGAGATAGGCATCGTTCCAAAGAATGTATCTAAAAAAGATTATAAAGCAATCGCTAAAGAACTAAGTATTTCTGAAGACTATATCAAACAACAAATGGATCAAAATTGGGTACAAGATGATACCTTCGTTCCACTTAAAACCGTTAAAAAAATGGATGAATATTTAAGTGATTTCGCAAAAAAATTTCATCTTACAACTAATGAAACAGAAAGTCGTAACTATCCTCTAGAAAAAGCGACTTCACATCTATTAGGTTATGTTGGTCCCATTAACTCTGAAGAATTAAAACAAAAAGAATATAAAGGCTATAAAGATG
The DNA here is from genome assembly GCF_022386845.1 of Mammaliicoccus sp. C-M13. Taxonomy (NCBI): domain Bacteria; kingdom Bacillati; phylum Bacillota; class Bacilli; order Caryophanales; family Staphylococcaceae; genus Mammaliicoccus; species Mammaliicoccus sp. C-M13. The sequence continues at coordinate 146,526 of NZ_JAJNHQ010000007.1, forward strand.
ATGCAGTTATTGGTAAAAAGGGACTCGAAAAACTTTACGATAAAAAGCTCCAACATGAAGATGGCTATCGTGTCACAATCGTTGACGATAATAGCAATACAATCGCACATACATTAATAGAGAAAAAGAAAAAAGATGGCAAAGATATTCAACTAACTATTGATGCTAAAGTTCAAAAGAGTATTTATAACAACATGAAAAATGATTATGGCTCAGGTACTGCTATCCACCCTCAAACAGGTGAATTATTAGCACTTGTAAGCACACCTTCATATGACGTCTATCCATTTATGTATGGCATGAGTAACGAAGAATATAATAAATTAACCGAAGATAAAAAAGAACCTCTGCTCAACAAGTTCCAGATTACAACTTCACCAGGTTCAACTCAAAAAATATTAACAGCAATGATTGGGTTAAATAACAAAACATTAGACGATAAAACAAGTTATAAAATCGATGGTAAAGGTTGGCAAAAAGATAAATCTTGGGGTGGTTACAACGTTACAAGATATGAAGTGGTAAATGGTAATATCGACTTAAAACAAGCAATAGAATCATCAGATAACATTTTCTTTGCTAGAGTAGCACTCGAATTAGGCAGTAAGAAATTTGAAAAAGGCATGAAAAAACTAGGTGTTGGTGAAGATATACCAAGTGATTATCCATTTTATAATGCTCAAATTTCAAACAAAAATTTAGATAATGAAATATTATTAGCTGATTCAGGTTACGGACAAGGTGAAATACTGATTAACCCAGTACAGATCCTTTCAATCTATAGCGCATTAGAAAATAATGGCAATATTAACGCACCTCACTTATTAAAAGACACGAAAAACAAAGTTTGGAAGAAAAATATTATTTCCAAAGAAAATATCAATCTATTAACTGATGGTATGCAACAAGTCGTAAATAAAACACATAAAGAAGATATTTATAGATCTTATGCAAACTTAATTGGCAAATCCGGTACTGCAGAACTCAAAATGAAACAAGGAGAAACAGGCAGACAAATTGGGTGGTTTATATCATATGATAAAGATAATCCAAACATGATGATGGCTATTAATGTTAAAGATGTACAAGATAAAGGAATGGCTAGCTACAATGCCAAAATCTCAGGTAAAGTGTATGATGAGCTATATGAGAACGGTAATAAAAAATACGATATAGATGAATAACAAAACAGTGAAGCAATCCGTAACGATGGTTGCTTCACTGTTTTATTATGAATTATTAATAAGTGCTGTTACTTCTCCCTTAAATACAATTTCTTCATTTTCATTGTATGTTGAAAGTGACACTGTAACGAGTCCATTTTCTTTTTTTATGGATTTCTTATTTGTAATTTCAGCGATAACGTACAATGTATTACCTGGGTATACAGGTTTAATAAATTTAACGTTATTCATTTGTGTTCCTGCTACAACTTCTTCTCCGTATTTACCTTCTTCTACCCATAATTTAAATGATATTGAAAGTGTATGCATGCCAGATGCAATGATACCTTTAAATCTACTTTGTTCTGCTTTTTCTTTATCTATATGCATATATTGAGGATCAAAAGTTGTTGCAAATTGGATAATTTCTTCTTCTGTAATATGAAGGCTTTTTGTTTTGAATGTTTCTCCTACTATAAAATCATCGTATTTCATATATGTCTCTCTTTCTTATTCAAATTAATTTTTTAGTATGTAACATGTTAAAGGTAAGTCTACCGTCACTGAAACGTAAGACTCACCTCTAACTTTCTATTGAGACAAATGCACCATTTTATCTGCATTGTCTGTAAAGATACCATCAACTCCCCAATTAGCAAGTTGGTTTGCACGTGCTGGTTTGTTTACAGTCCATACGTTCAATTCATAACCCGCTTCTTTTACCATTTTTACTTTTGCTTTAGTAAGTTTGGCATCTTCAGTGTTTACTATTTTAGCATTACAGTAATCTAAAAGTGTTCTCCAGTCTTCACGAAACGAAGTTGTATGGAATATAACTGCTCTGTTATATTGTGGCATGATTTCTTCTGCAAGTTTAACAAGCACAACATTAAAGCTTGAAATGAGCACTTCTTGATTCTGATTTAAGTTTGTTAATTGTTCTTCCACTTGCTTAACCATACTTTTAGAAAGTGCTAGTCCATTCGGTCCAGTAATACCTTTTAATTCTACATTTAAATTCATATTATATTCATTTGCTATTTTTACTACATCATCGAAAGTTGGCAAATGTTCATCTTTGAATTTTTCACCAAACCAAGATCCTGCAGAAGCATCTTTAATTTCATCATAATTCAATTCAGTTATTTCCCCGGACATATTTGTAGTCCGTTCTAAATAATCATCATGAATGATAATCAGTTGTTCATCTTTTGTAATTGCAACATCTAACTCCAACCAGTTTATACCTTCTACTTCTGAAGCAGCTTTAAATGATGCAATTGTATTTTCCGGAGCTTTACTAGGTAATCCTCTATGTCCATATACAGTTAGCATATTACCTCTCCTTGCATTTTTATTTTTTTAATTAACGTAACTGTATTATCACATTAATCGCACTTTTATTTCCATTAAAAAGAGATGAATATCATAAATAAAGAAGTCGATAGATTCGTATTGATTATGGAGTTAATCTACGTCTCATCTCATTTTTAAAAAATCATTTATGTCCCAAGCTCCATTTTGTAATCAAGTCTAGTTTTTCTGTACCCCTTATCTGCAATTTTACTTAGGATTGCTTTTAACTTACCTCTTATCTGCAATTTTACTTAGGATTGCTTTTAACTTACCCCTTATCAGCAATTTTACTGAGAACTGCTTTTAACGCACCTCTTATCTGCAATTTTGCCTAGAACTGCTTTTAACTTACCTCTTATCTGCAATTTTACTTAGAACTGCTTTTAACAAACCTCTTATCTGCAATTTTACTTAGAACTGCTTTTAACGTACCTCTTATCTGTAATTTTACTGAGAACTGCTTTTAACAAACCTCTTATCTGCAATTTTACTTAGAACTGCTTTTAACAAACCTCTTATCTGCAATTTTACTTAGAATTGCTTTTACTATTCCTCTTATTAGTATAATCTCAGTAAGAATGCGTATAAAAATGAAAATTACAACCGATTTTGTAAGTGCTGACGCCTGAGGGAATAGTATGTGCGAGAGACTAATGGCTCGAGCCATACCCCTAGGCAAGCATGCACGTACAAAATCGTAAGATAAAAAAATAAGCATATCACTGTAAACTTTAAAAAATCAGTTTAGTGATATGCTTATTTATTTCGAGTTAGGATTTATGTCCCAAGCTCATCAAGCACAATCGGCCACTAGTTTATTTCTCTATCTTATATGTTCTGATATGGTCTTCTATACTGTATAAGTATACTTTTGAATATGGATCTTGTGTCAATTCACGTTCGAAATCAAATTCTTGATTATCAAATCTGTTAAAGAATGTTTCGTATTCTTCGACTGATAATTGCTCTCTAGATTCTAGCATATTTAAGTGTTTCTCTTTATCTAATGCTTTGTCATATCCTTTAACGATTGAACCACTAAAGATTTCTCCTACTGCTCCTGAACCATAACTAAATAGACATACTTTCTCTTCTGGTTGGAATGTGTGGTTCTGTAATAACGAAATTAAACTTAAGTATAATGATCCTGTATAAATGTTACCAACATCTCTATTCCATAATACGGTTCTGTTGCAAAGTTGAATTTATAGTATAATTTTAACAAAAAGGAGTCTTCTGTATGAACTATTTCAGATATAAACAATTTAACAAGGATGTTATCACTGTAGCCGTTGGCTACTATCTAAGATATACATTGAGTTATCGTGATATATCTGAAATATTAAGGGAACGTGGTGTAAACGTTCATCATTCAACGGTCTACCGTTGGGTTCAAGAATATGCCCCAATTTTGTATCAAATTTGGAAGAAAAAGCATAAAAAAGCTTATTACAAATGGCGTATTGATGAGACGTACATCAAAATAAAAGGAAAATGGAGCTATTTATATCGTGCCATTGATGCAGAGGGACATACATTAGATATTTGGTTGCGTAAGCAACGAGATAATCATTCAGCATATGCGTTTATCA